>MERK01000228.1 GCA_001770575.1 Betaproteobacteria bacterium RIFCSPLOWO2_12_FULL_64_23 | reverse complement strand
GACTTCCTTCGGGGCGTCGCGCGCCTTGCAGTCATCCGCATTTGGAGGCAACGCGTCTCATGCGATGAATGTCAACAGGCCCTAAGCACCTGTCAAGAAATGAGGGGACAGCTCTCCTCATGCCCCCCTAGATCGGCCCGTAGCAAAATTCATTTTGCACTGCGTTCTGGACGGAATTCCCGCTGCAACGGGGGCGCATGCCCCCTTCTTGTTTGTGGACGCCGAGCGTGAGCGCTTGCGCTTGCGGGATGGCTCGTATTAGTCCACCGATAGTGTCGTTGGCTATGTGTCGTCGCGGCGCAATTGCGCCGGGTCCGGCTGAATGTCGCCGACGCTGGAATAAAACCTGCCGCCCGACTGTTCAATCATGCGCAACACCCTCAAATCCAACAGGAGAACGGCATGATAAAGACACTTGCAGCAGTAGTGCTAACGTCAATGCTCGGCGCTTGCGCCAGCATCGGCGGCGCGCCGATGGCGGCGAAGTTCGAAGGCGGAATGCTGGTCGATTCCGCGGGCATGACGCTGTATACGTTTGACAAGGATGCGGCCGGTAGCGGCAAGAGCGCCTGCAATGGGCCGTGCATCGCACTCTGGCCAGCGCTTAAGGCAACCGACGCGGACCGGGCATCGGGCGACTGGTCTGTCGTTACCCGCGACGACGGTTCGAAGCAATGGGCTTACAAGGGGAAGCCCGCTTACCTCTGGATCAAGGATCAGAAACCCGGCGACAAGACCGGCGACGGCGTCAACAAAGTCTGGCATATCGTCGCGCAATGAAGCTGGCATTGCTATGATCTCCTGATGGAGAGTGCAGAGATCGTCGCGCACATCCCGCGCTTGCGGCGCTATGCGCGCGCCCTGGCAGGGGACAGCCAGCGGGCCGATGACCTGGTGCAGGATACGCTCGAGCGCGCGCTGGGCAAGTTCCACCTCTGGCGCCGCGGTAGCGATATGCGCGCTTGGATGTTCGCCATCATGCACAACGTGTTCATCAATCAACTGAAAGCGCGGCGCGAACTGGCTCTCGACGAGGCCGTCGAAGACGGGCTGCAGAGCGCGCCGCAGTCCGACCCGCTGGAACTGCGCGACCTGGACGCAGCACTGAGGCGCCTGCCTGCGGAGCAGCGCGAAGTGCTGCTGCTGGTGGGCCTGGAGCAGTTGAGTTATGCCGAGGCGAGTCAGGCGCTGAACGTTCCGGTCGGCACGGTAATGTCGCGTCTGTCGCGTGGGCGCGAGCGGTTGCGCGCCCTGATGTCGGGGGCGGCTGCGGCAGCGAACCTCAAACTGGTGAAATGAGCAATATTACCGACATCGACCTGCATACTTATGCCGACGGGCAACTGGATGAAGCGCGCCGCCTGCTGGTGGAAGCCCATCTCGCGCACGATGCGCAAGCGGCCGAGAACGTGCGCGTCTGGCGCGAACAGAACGAGGCGCTGCGCGCGCTGTACAACCCGGTGCTGAATGAGCCGGTGCCACGGCGACTGCTTGCTGCACGCGCGCCGCGGGGGCGCTGGCCGTATTACGCGCTCGCCGCGGGGGCGATGGGGCTCGCCTTCGGCCTGGGCTGGATGGTACATGCCTACCGAGTCGACGGATCGGTCGAGACAGCGGCCCTGCCGCGTCGGGCCGCGGTCGCTTACGCCGTGTATGCGCCGGAAGTCCGGCACCCGGTGGAAGTCGGCGCGGAACAGCAGGATCACTTGGTGAAATGGTTGTCCAAGCGCCTGGGGCACGATCTGAGGATACCGGTACTGACGCAGCAAGGGTTGGAACTGGTCGGCGGGCGGTTGTTGCCGGGAGGCAGCGGACCGGTTGCGCAGTTCATGTATCAGGATTCCAAGGGTCAGCGCGTCACGCTGTACGTGTCCCGCCGGGACGCCGAGCCGCGCGACACCGCATTTCGCTTCAGCCAGGAAGACAAGATTGCCGTGTTCTACTGGATCGACGGCAAACTCGGCTACGCGTTGTCCGCGGAGATGGACCGCGCGCGCCTGCTGACCGTTGCCACCGTTGTCTACCGCCAGCTGAACCCTTGATCAGGCTCGATCCGTGGCGCCGAGCCCTGCCTCGGCAGGTGCGCCGCGGCGCCGAGTCATCCATTCCTGCAGGCGCTCGAAATAGATGTAGATCACGGGCGTGATGTACAGCGTCAGCACCTGCGACACGGCCAGGCCGCCGACCACCGCCAGGCCCAGGGGCTTCCTCGCATCGCCGCCGGCGCCGATCGCCAGCGCGATCGGCAGGCTGCCCATCAGCGCCGCCATGGTGGTCATCATGATCGGCCGAAAGCGCACGATACAGGCTTCATAGATCGCGTCGGCCGGCTTCTTGCCTTCCTTTCTCTGCGCCTCGATGGCAAAGTCGATCATGATGATTGCGTTCTTCTTGACGATGCCGACCAGCATGATCATGCCGACGAAGGCGTACATATTGAGCTCGACGCCGAACGCCAGCAGCGTCAGCAACGCGCCCAGCGCCGCCGTCGGCAGACCGGACAGAATGGTGAGGGGATGGATGAAGCTTTCGTAGAGTATGCCGAGTACCAGGTAGATCACCAAAATGGCGAGCAGCAGCAACAGGCCCATGCCCTGGAGCGAGGCCTGGAACGCCTGCGCCGTGCCCTGGAAGGTGGTGTTGAGCGTGGCCGGCACCTGCAGTTCGCGCGTAGCCTGATTGATTTCCGCTATCGCTTGCGATAGCGCGACTCCCGCGCGAAGGTCGAAGGAAAAAGTGACCGATGGCAACTGGCCGAGGTGGCTGACCGAAAGCGGCCCCACGCCGTAGGCGAACTTGGCCAGGGCGCCTAGCGGCACCAGCGCGCCGGCTGAGGAACGCACGTAGAGCTTGGGCAGCACCGATGGATCGGTTTGGAAGCGCGGTTCGAGCTCCAGCATCACCCAGTACTGGTTGGTCGCGGTGTAGATGGTCGACACCTGGCGCTCGCCGTAGGCATTGTTGAGCGCGAGTTCGATCTGCTGCACGCTGACCCCCAGGGCGGAGGCCTTTTCGCGGTCGATTTCCACCGTCACCTGCGGACGCGTGATCTCCAGATCGCTGCCTACGTCGATCAGCGTCGGCAGGGTCTTCAGTTTGGCCTCGATGATCGGCACCCAGTGGTACAGCTCATCGGTGTTCGCCCCCTGCAGCACGTATTGGTACGGGCTCTTGGTAAGCCGCCCGCCGATGCGGATCGCGGGCACGTTCTGCATGAAGGCCTTGATGCCGAGCACGCTGTTGACTTTCGGCCGCAGCTCGCGCAGGACCTCGTCGGCGGACTTGCGTTCGCTGCGCGGCTTGAGGGTGATGGTGATGCGGCCGGAATTGAGCGCGGGATTGAAGCCGCTGGTGCCGATGAAGGACATCACCGCTTCGACGTTGGGATCCTGGCGGATGATCTCGGCCACTTGGGTCTGCAGCGCGGCCATGGCGTCGAAGGAAACGTCCTGGGGGGCCTCGGTGAAGGCGAACAGCTGCCCCGAATCCTCGCTCGGCAGGAAGCCCTTGGGCATTTTGGCAAACAGGAATCCGGTGACGACGATGATGCCGAGGAACACCGCCATGGTGACGCGCTGGTGCCTGAGGGTCCAGCGCAAAGTCAGGGCGTAGGCCTGTTTGAGCGCTTCGAAGCCGCGCTCGCTCTGCATGAACAGGTAGCCGTGCTTCTCCGCGGAATGAGGCTTGAGGATGCGGCTGCACATCATCGGCGTGAGCGTGAGGGAGACGAAGCCGGAAATCAGCACCGCTACCATGATGACGACCGCGAACTCGTGCAGCAGCCGCCCGAGGATGCCGCCCATGAACAGCACCGGAATGAATACCGCGACCAGCGAAATTGTCATCGACAGGATGGTAAAGCTGATTTCCTTGGAGCCGTCGAGCGTCGCCTGCCAGCGGCTCTTGCCCATCTCCATGTGGCGGGTGATGTTTTCCAGCATCACGATGGCATCGTCCACGACGAAGCCGACCGAGAGCGTCAGTGCCATCAGCGAAATAGTGTCCAGGCTATGGCCGAACAGGTACATTGCCGCAAACGTTCCGATGATGGACAGGGGCAGCGCCACGCTCGGGATAATGGTCGCGGGGATGTTGCGCAGGAAAATGAATATCACCATGACCACCAGCGCTAGCGCCAGCAGCAGCGTGAATTCGACCTCGTCGACCGAGGCGCGGATGGTGACCGAGCGGTCAAACAGGATGTTGATGTTGATGCCTGCCGGAACCTCGGCACGGAAAGTGGGCAGCAACTGCTTGATCGAATTCACCACTTCGATGGTGTTGGTGCCGGGCTGGCGCTGGATCGCGAGCACGATGCCGCGCTCGCCCTTGAACCAGGCGGCGACCTTGTCGCTCTGCACCGAATCGATGACCCGCCCGAGATCGTTCAAGCGTACCGCAGAGCCGTTGCGATAGCTGACGATAATCGGGCGGAACGCGGCTGCGTCGAAGAGTTGCCCGTTGGCTTGCACCGCGAACATGCGGTCCTTGCCGTAGAGCGTGCCGGTGGGCAGGTTGACGTTTGCCTGGGCGATCGCCTGCTCGACCTCGTTGATGCCGACGCCGCGCGCGGCGAGTTGGCCCGGGTCGACCTGCACGCGCACCGCGTATTTCTGCTGCCCGTACACCAGCACCTGGGCCACGCCGCTGATGGTGGAGATGCGCTGGGCGAGAAAAGTTTCGGCGTATTCGTTGACCTCCGACAGCGGCAGCACATCCGAGGTGAGCGCGAGGTAATAGACCGGGAAATCCGCCGGATTGACCTTGCGGAAAGACGGTGGCGTGGACATGGTCGCCGGCAATTGTCGCGCGGCGTAGGCGATGGCCGAGGTGACGTCCTGGGCAGCGGCATCGATATTGCGGTCGAGCGCGAATTGAATGGTAATCGCCGTGGTTCCCTGGCCGCTGACCGAGGTCATGGTATCGATGCCGGCGATGGTGGAGAACTGCTTCTCCAGCGGCGTGGCCACGGCGGAGGCCATGGTCTCCGGGCTGGCCCCGGGCAGCTGCGCCGTAACCTGTATCGTCGGGAAATCGATGTTCGGCAGCTGGCTCACCGGCAGCAGGCGGAAGCCCGCCACCCCGAAGATCACGATCGCGGCCATGATCAGGATGGTCATGACCGGCCGTCGGACAAACAGTTCGGCGAAGTTCATGGCGTCCCGGCCGTCGGCTTGGCGATCCCGACCTTGGCTCCCGGCACCAGGCGCAGCTGGCCCTTGACCACGACCGTTTCGCCTTTCTTCAGGCCCTTGGCGATGATGGCGTTGTCGCCGTCGTACCGGTCCAGTTCGACCTCGCGCACCTCGACCGTCATATCCGGTTTGACTACATAAGCGTACTGGCCCTTGGGTCCGGCCTGCACCGCCTGCGACGGGACGAGCAACGCGTCCTTCTGGTCATAGAGCTTGAGGCTGGCGTTGACGAACTGGCCCGGCCACAGGGCGCCGTCCTTGTTCTGGAACACGGCTTTCAGTTTGATCGTGCCGGTCGTGGTGTCGACGGCGTTGTCGACGAAAGTCAACGTTCCGGTTGTCGCCGCCTTGTCCGAGTTGGGCGGCAGCGCTTCAACTTGCAGTTGACCCTTCGCCCTGTGGTCGCGGATCGCCGGAAGAAGCTGTTCGGGAACCGCGAAATTGACGTAGATGGGCTGCACTTGGTTGATCACCGCCAGCGGGCTCGCGTCGTTGGCCTTGGCCATGTTGCCCGTCTGCAGCAGGACTTTGCCGACAAAGCCATCCAGCGGCGAGCGTATGGTGCAGTATTCGAGCTGCAGCCTGGCGTTTTCCACCGCGGCCTTGCTCGCCAGGGCAACCGCCTCGGCGGTATCCGCGTTGCTGCGGATCTGCGCATAGGCCTCCTTGGAAACGAAGTTCTTCTGCAACAACTCCTGGTAGCGCCGCTCCTGCGAACGCGTCTGTTCCTTCTGCGCCGTATCGCGCATCAGGTTGGCCTCGGCTTGGCGCAGCGTCGCCTCGAACGGGCGCGGATCGATTTTGAACAGCACCGCGCCTTTCCTTACTTTCTGGCCTTCCTTGAAGCTGACCTCGACGATCTGCCCATCCACGCGCGCCTTGAGTGCCACCGTGGCGTAGGCCTCGACGTTGCCGATCGCCTGGATGCGGACCGCGACTGTCTGTTGCGCGACCGTTGCCACCGAAACCGGAACGGCGGGGGCAGCCTTGGCGGGCTGCGCTTCCTGCGCGCGCAACTCAACCCCCTTATAGGCGAACAGCGTTCCGGCGAGGACCGCGGCGCAGACGACCCCGGCCAGCATCGGCTTGTTCGACTTGGTCGCCTTCGTTTCGAATTGCATTGAATGGGTCCAGGGCGGGACGGGTTCGGCTAGAAGGGGTGCGGGCCGACCCAGCCGGTTCCGGGCCAAATGAGATTGCGCAATCTAACGCAAAAGGCGTTCCAAGGCAAAAAGCGCCTCGGGGCGCTCGCGCTCCCGGATCAGATGGGTTTTTTCCCCGTCCACCATGACCTCGGCGGCCCGCGGCCGGCTGTTGTAATTGGAGCTCATGCACATCGCGTAGGCGCCGGCCGACATCACCGCCAGCAGGTCGCCCGCGCTCACGGCGAGTTCGCGCCGCTTGCCGAGGAAGTCGGCGCTTTCGCACACCGGCCCGACGACGTCGTAAACAGCGCCCGGCCCGCCGCTATCGCTTACCGCGACGATGTCGTGCCAGGCTTGGTACAGCGCCGGGCGGAGCAGGTCGTTCATGGCGGCATCGACCACGGCGAAATTGCGCGCCGCGCCGGGCTTGAGGTATTCGATGCGGGTGAGCAGCAGGCCGGCGTTGCCGACCAGGCTGCGTCCGGGCTCGAACAGGAGCTTCAGCTTGCGCTCACCGACGCGCTCGAACACCTCACGCATATAGGCGCCGACGTCCGGCGGCAATTCATCCCGGTAACGAATGCCCAGGCCGCCGCCCAGATCGAGATGGCGCAGGCGGATTCCTTCGGCCGCAAGCCGATCGACCAGCCCGAGCATTTTGTCCAGCGCCTCGATCAGCGGCGCATACTGGATGAGGTCGGAGCCGATATGACAGTCGATGCCGATTACTTCGATCTGGGGCAGGCGGGTCGCCGCGCGGTACAGTCCGAACGCGGCATCGAATTCGACGCCGAATTTGTTTTCCTTCAGGCCGGTCGATATGTAGGGGTGGGTGCGGGCGTCGACGTCGGGATTGACCCGGAACGAAACCGGCGCGCGCCGACCCATCGCGCCCGCCACGCCGGCAAGACGCTCAAGCTCCGCCGGCGACTCTACATTGAAGCACAAGATGCCGCTCCCCAAGGCGTAGCGCATCTCGGCCGCGCTCTTGCCCACCCCGGAGAAGACCACCTTGCCCGGATCGCCGCCGGCGGCAATGACGCGCGCGAGCTCGCCGCCGGAGACGATGTCGAAGCCGGCGCCCATGCCGGCGAACAGGTTGAGGATGGCGAGATTGGAATTCGCCTTCATCGCATAGCACACCAGCGCGTCGTGTCCGCCGCAGGCGGATTGGAATGCGCTCAGTGCGGCGGCCAGGGCGGCGCGGGAATAGACGTAGCAGGGCGTGCCGAACTCGCGTGCGATCGCCTCCAGCGGAACCGACTCAGCGTGCAGCGAGCCGTGGCGAAACTCGAACATGGAGCCTAATTTTGTTTGTTACTATTGGACTGCTGCTCACCGCCCTTTTCCGGCGGCAGAAAGAGCGCGCCCTTGGAGCCGCAGGCCTGCAGCAACAGACAAAGCACGATGGCGGTGACCATGACACGCATGAATGAATCTTAACACTGGACGCGAGACCGATGGACGAGAGCGAATTCATGCGGCTGGCCGAGCAGACGCTGCAACAACTCGACCGGCGCATCGAGGCGAGCGGCATTGATGCCGACTGCGAGTTCAAGGGCACGGGTGTGCTCCAGATCGAGTTCGGCGACGGCAGCAAGATCATCGTCAACAGCCAGGCCGCGGCGCGGGAAATCTGGGTGGCGGCGAAATCAGGCGGCTACCATTTCCGCCGTGATGGCCCGCGCTGGGTCGATACCCGCGACGGCAGTGAGTTGTTCGCGGCGCTATCGGCCTATGTCAGCCAGCAGTCGGGGGAGACGGTGAATCTGGCAACGGGTGACGGCTAATGGGCCGTCGCGCTCATGTGCTGAATGTCAACAGGCCCTAGTACGATGCCACATTAGTTTCGAAGCATGCCTGCCTTGTAGTCGTAGGAGCGAGCTTGCTCGCGAATTCGATGATTCGCGAGCAAGCTCGCTCCCACATAGCGGCGCGCCGGAGGTGTCGGTTACTCGCCACATTGTTTCGCAACTAAGGTGTCATCGTACTAGAACGGCATGGTCTTGACGCCCTCCGGGATGCGCGTGCCGCCTTCGGGCGCATCGCGTTTTTGCGCCGGCGGAACGTTTTCGCGATAGAAATACTCGCTTAGCTTGCCGTCGCCCGCTTGCTGGCCGCTGTCGGGGTCGACTTTGACGCTGACCACCCCGTCCGGAACCTCCTGGAACATCTCGTCCACGCCCTTGAGCGCCCGGCTTATGTAATTCATCCAGATGGGTAGTGCGGCTACCGAGCCGGTTTCGTTATTGCCCAGCTTGCGCGGCTGGTCGAAACCGACCCAGGCGATCGCCGTCAGGGTCGGCTGGTAACCGGCGAACCAGGCGTCGACGAGGTCGTTTGTGGTGCCGGTCTTGCCCGCCAGGTCGTTTCGCCCGAGCGACATCGCGCGCGCCCCCGTGCCATAACGCACCACATCGTGCAGCATGCTGTCCATGACAAAGGCGTTGCGCGCGTCGATCACGCGCAGGCTTTCGTCGCCGGCGCGCGGCGGCTGCGCCTGGGCGAGGACATTGCCGCGGTCGTCGACTATGCGCTGCACCAGGTAAGGCTCGATGCGGTAGCCGCCATTGGCAAATACTGCGTATCCGCGCGCCATCTGCCACAGCGTGACCGAGCCCGCGCCCAGCGCCATGGTGAGATAAGGCGGGTGCTTGTCGGCGTCGAAGCCGAAGCGGGTGACGTAGTCCTGCGCGTATTGCGGGCCGATCGCCTGCAGTACGTGGATCGAGACCATGTTCTTCGACTTTGCCAGACCCAGGCGCAGGCGTATCGGGCCATCGTATTTGCCGTCGTAATTGCGCGGCTCCCAGGTCTGTCCGCCGGTCTGCGCGGCGTCGACGACCACCGGGGCGTCGTCGACGATGGTGGCCGGGTTGAAGCCTTTTTCCAGCGCCGCCGAATAGATGAACGGTTTGAAACTGGAGCCGGGCTGGCGCCAAGCCTGGGTGACGTGGTTGTACTTGTTGCGGTTGAAGTCGAATCCGCCCACCAGCGCGCGCACTCTGCCGTCGCTTGGACTGATGGCGACCAATGCCGCCTCGGCTTCCGGCAGCTGCACAATCTGCCAATTGTGTTTTTCGTCCTTTTGGATACGGATCTGGGCGCCGCGCCGGATCCTTTTGTTCGCGGCGGCCTTGTCGTCGAGCATTTTCTGAGCGAATTTGAGGCCCTCGCCCGCTATGGTCGCCACCTCCCCGCCGCGGAGGTAGGCGCGCACCCGCCTGGTGCTGGCCTCCAACACCACCGCGGCGAGGAGATCGTCGCTGTCGGATTCCTCCGCCAGCGCTTCCTCGATGGCCTCGTCCGGCGAGCCCTCCGGCGGCAGCTCGATGTAGCCCTCGGGTCCGCGGTAGCCGTGGCGCTTGTCATAGTCGGCCAAGCCGCGGCGCAGCGCCGCGTAGGCTGCCTCCTGGTCGGCTTTGGTGATCGTCGTATAGATGCGATAACCCTTGGTGTACACGTCGTCGGCGAAACGCTCGTACAGCATCTGCCGCACCATCTCGGCTACGTACTCGGCGCGCAGGGCGTATTCGTTCGCTTGGTGCTTGACCGCGATCGGCGCCTTCTGCGCTTCGGCCAATTGGGTGTCGTTGAGGTGGCCCAGCTCGCGCATGCGCCGCAGCACGTACAACTGCCGTTGCTTGGCGCGCTTGGGGTTGACCACCGGATTGAAGCTGGAAGGGGCCTTGGGCAACCCGGCCAGCATCGCCGCCTCGGCCACGCTGATATCCTTCAGCGTCTTGCCATAGTAAGTCTGCGCCGCCGCGGCGAAGCCGTAAGCGCGCTGTCCGAGGTAGATCTGGTTGATGTAAATCTGCAGGATCTCGTCCTTGGACAGGCTCGCCTCGATCTTGAAGGCAAGCAGCGCCTCGTACAGCTTGCGCGTAAGCGTCCTTTCGCTGGACAGGAAAAAATTCCTTGCCACCTGCATGGTGATGGTGGAAGCTCCCTGACGCCTGCCGCCCGAGGACAGGTTGGAGTAGGCTGCCCTGATGACGCCCTGGTAGTCCACGCCGGTATGCTGGTAAAAGCGCTCGTCTTCGGCCGCCAGGATGGCCTGTTTCATGATCTCGGGGACGTCGCCGATGGCGACGATGGCGCGGCGCTCCTCGCCGAACTCGCCGATCAGGATGCCCTCTGCGCTGTACACCCGCAGCGGTACCTTGGGCCGGTAATCGGTAAGCACTTCGAGCGAGGGCAAGTTGGGATAGGCGAGCAGAACCATGAGGCCCAGGAGCGCGCCGGCGATGACGCCCAGTCCGGCAAGGAGCAGCAGCGGAAAGGCGAAAAGGCGTAACCACATGAAAAAGTTAGCCGCTAAGATTCGGTTTAAACGCGCCAAGCGCGTGGTTAAGTTCGAGGCTCCAAAGAGGACGAAGTCACCCCCCGTGGTCAGGGCGCCGCCAAGATCGTGCCCGCGAAGCTTCCCAAAAGTCAGGCATTATAGGGTATCCCTGGCCGTAGGGCGCGTCGGCTATCCGCGCAACAGGCCAAGCCCGCCCCCTATTATTTGCTTTACATCGTCTAGACTTGTTGCTAGCATTTAACGTAAATTATATGTATCGCGCCTAACCGGGGATAGTTCAAAGGGAAATTCAGCTTGGACCTTGACATATTCAAGCCTAAAGCACCGCCCCTTTTCGGGATGGACATCAGCTCGTCCGCCGTGAAGATGGTCGAAATTGTGGATGCGGGCAAAGGGGCGCTGCGCGTGGAGCGCTATGTAATTGAACCCCTGCCCAAGGACGCGGTGGTCGACGGCAATATCACCAACCTCGAGGCCGTGGCGGAGACGATCAAGCTTGGCTGGAAAAAACTGGCCACGCGCACCAAGAACGTGGCGATGGCGCTGCCCACGGCGGCGGTGATCACCAAGAAGATCGTGGTACCGGCCGGCTTGCGTGACGACGAGTTGGGCATCCAGGTCGAGACCGAGGCCAACCAGTACATTCCCTTCGCCCTGGAGGAGGTCAATCTCGACTATCAAGTGATCGGCCCCGCGCCCTCCAATGTCGAGGAGATGGAGGTGCTGATCGCCGCCTCGCGCAAGGAAAAAGTGGAGGACCGCGTGGCGGTAGCCGAGGCCGCGGGGCTGAAGTCCCTGGTCATGGACGTGGAATCCTATGCGGTGCAGACCGCGTTCGAACTGATCAAGAAACAGTTCCCCGACGATGGCAAAGAACAGAACATCGCGTTGGTCGATATCGGAGCCAACGTCATGAACGTTACCGTGCTTCGAAACGATCAGACCGTATACACGCGCGAGCAGGCGTTCGGCGGCGGCCAGCTCACCCAGGACATCATGCGCCAGTATGGCATGAGCCAGGAAGAGGCCGAGAACGCCAAGCGCAGCGGCGGTTTGCCCGATTCGTACGAAGCCGAAATCCTGCGCCCGTTCCTGGAAAATCTGGCGCTCGAAGTGCAGCGCGCCATGCAGTTCTTCTTCACTTCCACCCAGCACACCAGCATTGAACACATCCTGCTCACCGGCGGCTCGGCCGTGATTCCCGGGCTGGAGGACATCGTCGGCTCCCGCTCCCAGGTCAATACCCGGGTCGCCAATCCGTTCGCGAGCATGCAGGTGTCGCCGCGCATCCAGCCGAAGAAACTGCTCATCGATGCGCCCTCTATGATGGTCGCGTGCGGCCTGGCGATGCGGAGGTTCGATCCGTGATCCGCATAAACCTGCTGCCTTGGCGCGAAGCGCGCCGCAAGGCGCACAATCTGCAGTTTTTCATCCTGATGGGGATGGTCTCCGGCCTGGCCGCCTCGATCGTCCTGTTGGTGCACGGATATTACGCCACGCGCATTTCGATCCAGGCGGAACGCAACCACTTCATCAGTGCCGAGAACACCAAGCTCGACAAGGAAATCGAGGAAATCAAGAAACTGAAGGAGGAGATCCAGGCGCTGCTATCGCGCAAACAAGTGATCGAAACCCTGCAGGGTGATCGTGCACAGACGGTGTATCTGCTCGAACAGCTGGTACGGCAGACGCCCGACGGCGTGTATCTGAAATCGATAAGGCAGACCGGCTCCAAGGTCAATTTGACCGGCTATGCGCAGTCCAATGCCCGGGTATCGACCCTGATGCGCAACTTCGAGGCTTCGCCTTACCTGGAGCGCCCGGACCTGGTCGAGATCAAGGTGGCCAACGTCAACAATCGGCGCCTGTCCGAATTCATCATGAACGTCGACCTCAAGCGGCAGCAAGCCGAGTCCGACGCCGCCAAGGGCGGGGCGGCTGCGGCAGGCGCGAAGAAGTAGGGGTGGCGATGAACAAGCTGCTCGAGCAATTCCAGCATCTCAACCCGAAGGATCCGGGTACCTGGCCGGCCCTGCCCAAGCTGCTCGCCCTGCTTGCGACCCTGATGGCCCTGGTCGCCGTCGGCTATGTGGCTGATTGGCAGGGTCAGCTGGACGAGCTCGAGGGCGGAGCCCAACAGGAAGCGAAGCTCAAGGACGAATATAAGGGCAAGAAGCAGCTGGCGGTCAACCTCGATTTGTACCGCCAGCAGTTGCGCGAAATCGACAGCTCTTTCGGCGCGCTGCTGAAGCAGTTGCCCAACAAGTCGCAGATGGATGCGTTGCTGGTGGATATCAACCAGGCGGGTCTGGGCCGGGGCCTGCAGTTCGAACTGTTCAAGCCGGCGCCGCAGGAGACGACGAAGGATTTCTACGCCGAGCTCCCGGTCAGCGTCCGGGTCACGGGTAGCTACCACGACATGGGGCAGTTTGCGAGCGACATTGCGCAGCTGTCGCGCATCGTCACGCTCAACGATATCTCCATCGGCCCGACAGGCAAGGACGGCAGCGTGCTGGCGATGGACACCAGCGCCAAGACGTTCCGCTATCTCGATGACGAAGAGGTGGCGAAACAGAAGAAGGTCGCCAAGAAATCGGCGCCCGCCAAGCAATGAGAAACCTGGCGATCATCACAGCAGTAATGTTTCTTGCCGCCTGCGGCGGCGACGAGCATCAGGATCTGAAGGAAGAGCTGAAGACTATCGCCAAGGACCTGCGCGGCCGCGTCGATGCGCTGCCCGTGGTGAAGCCTTACGAACCGGTGCCGTATCGGGCATTTGAGTTGTCCGACCCCTTCGGCCCGGCCAAGATCGAGCTCGCGACCGGGGCGGCTGCGAAGAGCAAGAGCGGTGCCAACGCGCCCGACGCCACGCGGCCGAAAGAGCCGCTGGAAGCGTATCCGCTGGAATCGCTGAAGATGGTCGGTACGCTGTCGCAGAAAGGCCTCACTTACGCATTGGTGCGCGCGGACAGCAGCTTGTACCGGGTAAAGCCGGGCAATTACCTGGGGCAGAATTTCGGCATTATTACCGGAATCAGCGACAATCAGATTAACCTCAAGGAGTTGGTGCAGGATGCATCTGGCGACTGGACTGAGCGCAAGATCGCGCTGCAGATACTCGAGGCGGAAGCGGCAAAAGGAAGGTGAGGATCCCTATGGCTAATATTCTCGGTGTATTCGGTTTTCTAACCGCATCCCTCTGGGCTGTTGCGGCGCTGGCGCAGACGCCGCCAAACAGCGTCGAAGCCTTCAACGTGTCACGGCAAAGCGGCAAGGTCATCGTCAAGCTGACGCTGAAGGAGGCGCTGAAGTCGCAACCGGGGAGCTTCACGGTGGCCAACCCGGCGCGCATCGCGATCGATCTTCCCAACACCGTGAATGGTCTCGGGCGCAACGGCCAGAGCATCGGCGAAGGCGAGTTGGTGAGCATGAACATGGTGCAGGCGGGGGAGCGCACGCGCATGGTGCTGAACCTGCGTCAGCTGGTGGGCTATGACACCCAGATCGACGGCAAGAACCTGATGATCATTCTCGGCGCCGCGCCCGCCGCGAGCGCCAGCAGCGGCGCTGCAGTCACCCATTTCGTCGAATCCAAACAGGTCGATACGCACACGGTGCGCGATATCGATTTCCGCCGCGGCAAGGCCGGCGAAGGCCGTATCGTTGTCGATCTCTCCGACAGCTCGACCGGCATAGACATCCGTGCGCAGGGACAGAACCTGGTGATCGATTTCTTCAAAACCTCGTTGCCGGACAAGCTGCGGCGGAACCTGGACGTGACCGATTTCGGCACCCCGGTACAGTCGATCAACACCTTCGGCCAGGGCGAGAACGCACGCATGGTGATCACGCCCAAGGGTCTGTGGGAGCACAGCGCCTACCAGACCGACACGCAGTTCGTGGTCGAGGTGAAGCAGCTCGTCGCCGACCCCAACAAGCTGACGCAGGGGAGCAAAGCCGGCTTTAGCGGCGAGAAATTGTCGCTCAACTTCCAGAACGTCGAAGTGCGCAGCGTGCTTAACGTGATCGCCGATTTCACCGACCTCAACATAATCACCAGCGACGCGGTCGGCGGCAGCCTGACGTTGCGGCTGAAAGACGTGCCCTGGGACCAGGCGCTGCAGATCATCCTCGACACGCGCGGCCTGGACATGCGCAAGAACGGCAACGTGGTGTGGATCGCTCCGCGCGACGAGCTGGCGACGAAGGAAAAGCTCACGCTGGAATCGCAGCAGCAGATCGGCGAGCTGGAGGCGGTGCGCACCGAGAGCTTCGTGCTCAATTATCAGAAGGCGTCGGAAGTGCAGGCGCTGCTGTCCTCTACCACGCAGAAGATTCTGTCCAAGCGCGGCAGCGCGGTGGTCGATGCGCGCACCAACACCGTGTTCGTGCAGGACGTCCCCGCGCGCCTGGAAGAAGTGCGCAGGCTGATCGCCCAGATCGACGTGGCGGTGCGCCAGGTGATGATAGAGGCGCGCATCGTCGAGGCAAAGGACACCTTCAGCAAGAATCTCGGCGCGCGGCTTGGCTACAACCAAGCGCTTCCAGGCGGAGATTCCCTCGGTCGAAACGTGCTGCGCACGTCGCTCGGCTCGAGCCTGTCGAACAATGCGCTACTGACGACGAATGCCGCGGCTACCCAACAGCTGTCGGTCGGCGTGGCCGATATTAACCTCGGCCAGAACGTCAATCTGCCGGCCACCGGCCTCGGCGGCTTCAATGCCGGCGTGATTTCCGCGATCCTCTTCAACCGCGGTTTCACCCGCTTCCTCACCCTGGAGTTGAGCGCGCTCGAAGCAGACGGCAAAGGCAAGATCATATCGAGTCCGAGGGTGCTGACCGGGGACAAGGTCGAGGCGGTGATCGAGCAGGGCGAAGAACTGCCGTATCAATCGGCGACTTCCAGCGGTGCAACCAGCATCTCATTCCGCAAGGCCAACCTGAGCCTGAAAGTGAAGCCGCAGATCACGCCCGACGGCAATATCATCATGACGCTGGACATCAACAAGGATTCAGTGGGTCGAACAACGACTGCGGGTTTCGGGATCGATACCAAGCACGTCAAGACCGAAGTGCTGGTCGAAAACGGCGGCACGGTGGTGATCGGCGGCATCTATACGCAGGACGAGGCCATGACCACCACCAAGGTACCGCTGTTTGGCGACATTCCGTTGCTCGGCAACCTGTTCAGGAACACCGAGAAGCAGGACAACAAGACCGAGCTATTGGTATTCATCACGCCGCGCATCGTGGACGATCGACTTAGCGTACGCTGAAACGCCTCCGTGCAGGGAAAGAGCCGGGCTTCCGGCTCTTTTTTTGGTTTCTGCGTAAAGCGCGTCGCCTATCGGCCTGCGCCGACAACCCGGTTGCGGGCCAGGGGGCAGGTGTGTACTGCTAGAATGCCTGTGTGAAAACGTCGGATAACATATTTCTCGTTGGCCTGATGGGGGCGGGAAAAACCACGGCGGGAAGGCAGCTCGCCGCCGAGCTTGCCAAGACCTTCCACGATACCGACCATGAAATCGAGCGCCGCACCGGGGTAAGAATCTCCCTCATATTCGAGATCGAGGGCGAGGCCGGCTTTCGCGCGCGCGAGAAGCAACTGGTCGATCAGCTGACGCAACTCGCCAACGTGGTGCTGGCCACCGGCGGTGGCGCCGTGCTCGATGCCGATAACCGCAGGCACCTCGCCGAGCGCGGCGTGGTGGTGTATCTGCACGGTCAGCCGAAGGATCTGTGGCACCGCACCCGGCACGACAGGTGGCGGCCCCTTTTGCAAGACACCGATCCGCTGGAAAAACTGCGAAGCCTCTATCAGCAGCGCGACCCGCTGTACCGCGAGATCGCCGATATCGTGATCGATACCGGCCGCCAAAGCGCGCGCGCCCTGCTTCACCAATTGCTCCCCCAATTGCGGGAACGATGCAAACTCTCCGCGTAGAACTGGGCGAGCGCGCCTACCCCATCCATATCGGCGAGCGTCTGCTGTCCGACGCCGGGCTGGTCACGCCGCATCTGGACCTGCCCAGGGCCGCCATCGTCACCAATACCACGGTTGCGGCCTTGTATCTGCAGCAACTGGGCGAAGCGTTGCGAGAGCTAAAGGTGGAGGTGATCAGCATCATTGTCGAGGACGGCGAGCGCTATAAGGACTGGGCCACCCTCAACCGCATCTACGACGCGTTACTCGAGGGCCGCTGCGATCGCAGGACCACGCTCATCGCGCTAGGCGGAGGAGTGATTGGCGATCTCGCCGGTTTTGCCGCCGCGACTTACATGCGCGGTATTCCCTTTGTCCAGGTGCCGACGACCTTGCTCGCCCAAGTGGACTCCTCCATCGGTGGCAAGACCGGGATCAATCACCCGCTGGGCAAGAACATGATCGGCGCGTTCTACCAGCCGCGGCTGGTGCTGGCCGATACCGCGGTGCTGGAATCCTTGCCGCCGCGCGAACTCTCGGCCGGCCTGGCGGAGGTGATCAAGCACGGTCTCGTCCGCGACGAGGGGTTCGTCGCCTGGCTGGAGCAGAACGTGGAGAAATTGCTGGCCTGCGAACCACAGGCCCTGGCGCATGCGGTGCGTCGCTGCTGCGAGATCAAGGCCGCCGTGGTGGCCGAGGACGAGCGCGAGACCGGCGTGCGCGCGCTGCTGAATTTCGGCCACACCTTCGGCCACGCGATCGAGTCCGGCCTGGGTTACGGCAAATGGCTGCATGGCGAGGCGGTGGCCGCGGGCATGGTGATGGCTGCCGATCTGTCGCGCCGCATGGGCTACATCGCGCAGGCCGACGTCGATCGCGTCGTCGCGCTGCTCGCGCGCGCCCGGCTGCCAACCGCCCCGCCCGACGTCGCTCCCGCGCGACTCATGGAACTGATGGCGCTGGACAAGAAGGCCGAAGCGGGCCAACTGCGCTTCATCCTGCTCGACAGTATCGGCGCCGCCTCGATCCGCGCAGAAGTCCCTGCCGACCTGCTGCAGCGGGCTCTGGAATCCTCCGCGGCTTTGTCTCGCGTCTCACCTAAGGCGCAAACGTTCTAAGCGCTTGAAGTGACAAGGGTCCGCAGGTAAAATCACGGGTCACACGGGAGCGGTCGCGGGTCTGTCCACGGCCGTCTGGATTCCATTTGCAGTCAAAGGTGCGCGCGTGACCCAAGCAGCATTGCCCCTCAACCATCCCGAGGCACAGGCCCCGTACGAACATGGTTTGTACGACCCCGCCAACGAACATGACGCCTGTGGCGTCGGCTTTGTCGCCAACATCAAGGGCGCCAGGAGTCACACCATCATCGACCAAGGGCTGCTGATCCTGAAGAACCTCGCTCACCGCGGCGCGGTCGGGGCCGATCCGCTGGCCAGCGACGGCGCCGGCATCCTGATCCAAATCCCGGACCGGTTCTTGCGCGAGGAAATGGCCGCGCAGGGTGTGCAGCTTCCGCCCGTGGGCCAGTACGGCGTGGGCATGGTGTTCCTGCCCCAGGAACCGGCTTCGCGCTTCGCCTGCGAATACGAGATCGAGCGCGCGATCAAGGACGAGCAGCAGGTGGTGCTCGGCTGGCGCGACGTGCCGCGCGACAACTCGGGGCTGGCAGAATCGGGAAAACGCATAGAACCGGTGATCCGCCAGGTATTCATCGGTCGCGGCGGTGAGGTGACGGTGACCGACGCGCTCGAGCGCAAGCTCTACATCATCCGCAAGTCTTCGGGCCACGCCATTCAGGCGCTCCGGCTCAAGCACGGCAAGGAGTTCTATGTGCCGTCGATGTCGGCGCGCACGCTGGTCTACAAAGGCTTGCTGCTTGCCGACCAGGTGGGCACCTATTACAAGGATCTGCAGGACCCGCGCCTGGTGTCGGCACTGGCGCTGGTGCACCAGCGTTACTCCACCAACACCTTTCCCACCTGGGACCTGGCGCATCCGTTCCGCCTGATCGCCCA
>MERK01000227.1 GCA_001770575.1 Betaproteobacteria bacterium RIFCSPLOWO2_12_FULL_64_23 | reverse complement strand
ACCACGCGCGACACGCCCGACTCCTGCATGGTCACGCCCACCAGCTGCGCCGCCATTTCCATGGTGATCTTATTGTGACTGATATAGAGGAACTGCGTGTCGACCGACATGCGCTTTACCAGATCGCAGAAACGCTCGGCATTGGGATCGTCCAGCGGCGCGTCCACTTCGTCCAGCAAGCAGAACGGCGCCGGATTGAGCTGAAACATGGAAAACACCAGCGCCAGCGCGGTGAGCGCCTTCTCGCCCCCGGAAAGCAGATGGATGGTGGACGTCTTCTTGCCCGGCGGCTGTGCGATAACCTGCACGCCGGCGTCGAGAATTTCCTCACCCGTCATGAGCAGGCGCGCCTCGCCGCCGCCGAACAGGCTGGGAAACAATTGCCCGAAATGCCCGTTCACCGCGTCGAAGGTCTGCTGCAGCATCTCGCGCGATTCGCGGTCGATGCGCCGGATCGCCGCCTCCAGCGTTTCCAGTGCCAGGTTGAGATCGGCCGCCTGTGCATCGAGGAAGCCTTTGCGCTCGCGGCTGGCCTGCAGCTCTTCCAGCGCGGCCATGTTTACCGCGCCCAGATCGCCGATCGCCTGGGCGAGCCGGCTGATCTCGGCCTGCAGCGCATTGGGCCGCATGCCCTTTTCCAGCATCGCCGCCAGTGCCTCTTCGTCGGCGCCGGCCTCGAACAGCTGGCTCGCGTACTGTTCCTTGTTCAAACGTGCCGCCTGCTCTTTCAGGCGCAGCTCGTTAATCCGGTTTCTGAGCGGCTCCAGCTTCTGCTCGCATACCAGCCGCTCCTCTTCCGCGCCGCGCAGACCCTGAGCGAGTTCCTCCTGACGCGAGCGGGCAGCGCCCAGGGCTTGCTCGCGCTGCACTCTTTGCTCGAGCTGGGCCTGCAGACGCTGCCTCAAGTCTTCGTCCTGTTGCGCCGCCAACTCCGTCTTGAGCCGCTCCAGCTGCTGCGCAGCCGCGCTCAATTGCTCAAGCATTACTTCAAGTGAAGACTGTATTTCATTGATTTTAGAAGAACATTCTTTTTCATAAAACATCGATTCCTGTTCTTCGTGCTCGGCTTGCTGCAGCGCCTGCCGCTGCGCATTCAGCGCTTCCTCGGCGTGCTTGTGACCTTGCTCGACGGCCTGCACCCGCGCCGCCGCCGCGTCCATGACCCGCTGATGCCGGGCCAGGCTGGCCTCGGCCGCCGCCAAGCTCGCTTGCTCTAGCTCTTGCTGACGCAGGATTTCATCCAGCTCCAGTTGGATCTGCCGGCTGCGCTCCTGGAAACGCTCCAGCCCCTGGGACAACCTGAGGCTTTCCATCTGCTGCTCATGCACCTGCTGTTTTAGGGTCACCGCTTCCTGCCGCAGCGTTGCCAGGCGCTGGTTGTGGCCGCCGAGCGCCGCCTCGACCACATGCTGTTCGGTGCGCGACTGGCGCAACGTCTGTTCGCGCTGGCGCAACTGGCCGCTCAAGTCCTCGATGTCGCGCTGCCGGGCGAGTATGCCGGTATCCCCCGGGTCCGGTGCATGGAAGCTGATCGCGCTGCGCGAGAACTGATGCCCCTGGCGACTGACCAGGATCACGCCGGGCGGTAGCGCCAGTCTGTCCCCCGGGCTCGGCGCCTCCTCCACCGCGTACACCCCATGGAGCCAATCCTGCATTACCCCGCGCACCGCTTCGTCGTGAATCCCGAGCAGGGATGCAAGCGGCCGCATGCCTTCCAGCGCCAGGTCCGGCGCCGCTGCCGTGCGCGCATAGACGCTCAATTTCGCCGGCGGCGCATCCTCCAGCATGCGCTGCAACAGTTCCGGCTGCGCCACTTCGAGCGCGTGCAGTTTTTCACGCAGCACCGCCTCGAACGCAGGCTCCCATCCAGCCTCTACCCGCACCTGCTGCCACAGGCGTGGCAGCGATTCCAGCCGGTGCTTGATCAGCCATGCGTGGATCTGCGCGTTGCTCTCGACCTGGTCCTGCACCTGCTTCAGCGTCGCCAGGCGCGATTCGAGCGCGGCTTGTTCGCGCTGCTGCGCATCGAGATTTTCCTGGGCCGCCCTGCGCGCGTTTTCCAATCCCGGCAGCTGCTCGAGCTGGCTCGCGAGCTGGGCATCCTTGCGCGCCAGCTCTTCGGCGAGTTCGGCGATCTGGCTCTGCTGAACTTCGATCGCGGCGGCATCCGGTCTGGCCAGATTCTCGTGTTCGGCAAGCAGGCGCTCCTGCCGCAGCGTCAGCCCTTGCAGGGTCTTGTCCGCATGGCTGATATGCGTCTGCTCTATCCTGAGGGCCTGCTCGGTCTGGGCCAGGGCAGCACGTTCCTCGTCCAGTCTGGCTTGTGCGGCGCGGAAAGCCTGATCGGCCTCGGGCAGCTTGGCCGAATCGGCGGCCACCCGGTCGCGTGCCTGCTGCAGCCTTTGCCCGGCACCGCCTTGCCGCCCCTGCCACATGGCGCGCGCGCCGCTCAACTCGCTTGCCTGCTGCTGCCATTGCCCACTTTGCGTGCTCAGCTGCGCAATCTGGCTTTCGCTGCGCGTGCGGCTCTCGCCGATGTAGCGGATCTCGGTTTCGAGGCGCTGCACTTCGGCGTTGGCGGCATAGAGCTCGCCTTGCGCGGCGCTGAGCGCGTCGCCTGCTTCGAAATGCGCGCTGCGCGCGTGCTCCAGCCGCTTCTCGATCTCGCGCAGGCGCGCGGTCTCGGCTTCCAGCTCGTTCGCCGCGCGGTCGATCTCGCGCGCATGGCGCTGCCCCTCGTTATCGGCTTCCATCTTGCGCAGCAGCCACAACAGGTTCTGCTTGCGCTGCATCTCGCCCTGCAGTTCCTTGAACTGCAGCGCGACCTTGGCCTGCTGCTCGAGTTTGTCGATCTGCAGCGACAGTTCCTCGCAGATGTCGGCTACCCGCGCCAGGTTCTCGCGCGTGTCATGCAACCGGTGCTCGGTCTCGCGGCGCCGCTCCTTGTACTTGGAAATGCCCGCAGCTTCCTCCAGGAATACGCGCAGCTCTTCCGGCTTGGCCTCGATGATGCGCGAGATCATGCCCTGTTCGATGATGGCGTAGGCGCGCGGCCCCAGGCCGGTGCCCATGAAAATGTCCTGGATATCACGCCGGCGCACGTGGCTGTTGTTGATGTAGTACAGCGACTCGCCTTCTCGCGTCAGCACGCGCTTCACCGCGATTTCGGCATATTGCGACCACTGGCCGGCGGCCTTGCCCAGGCTATTGTCGAACATCAGCTCGACACTCGCGCGCGCCACCGGTTTTCTCTGCGCCGAGCCGTTGAAAATGACATCTTGCATGGAATCGCCGCGCAAGGCCGAGGCCCGCGACTCCCCCAGCACCCAGCGCACGGCGTCGATCACGTTGGACTTGCCGCAGCCGTTCGGGCCGACGATGCCGACCAGCTGGCCCGGCACGGCAATGGAGGTCGGATCGACGAAGGACTTGAATCCGACTAGTTTGATTTGAGTAAGGCGCACTGGAGTTTTTTCAGAAAAACCGGTTTTCGACCGGATTTATTCGGAGTTATTGGCAATCGATATAATACCATCTTAACTTTGATTCCCGAGCCTCACATGCCCGCCAAACCCGGCAACAAACCGAGTACCTTCGACAATCCCAGCCCCGGGCGGGATTATCTGATCCATATGGAGATTCCGGAGTTTACCTGCCTTTGTCCGATTACCCGGCAGCCGGATTTCGCGCGCCTCGCGCTGGACTATATTCCCGAGCGCAAGTGCCTGGAATTGAAAAGCCTCAAGCTCTACATCTGGTCCTACCGCAACCAGGGTGCGTTCCACGAAGCGGTCACCAACCGCATCCTCGACGACCTGGTCGGCGCCACCCGGCCGCGCTTCATGCGTTTGAGCGCGGAATTCTACGTACGCGGCGGCATTTTCACCACCGTCGTGGCGGAGCACCGCAAGAAAGGCTGGAAAGCCCAGCCGGCGCTCGAATTACAGCGCTTTGATCTGTCGTCGAATACCAATTGACAAGAATATGGCAAGGCGGTCCGTGAACCCTAATCTGGCAATCTGCCTCCGGCTGATGGACAATACAGCCTGTACTGCGCGGTCATCGTCAAACGCGTGGATGCCAAGACCCGCGCCAAGACCAGCATCAACGAACTGCTGCGCGGCGACTGATGGGACCGCCCGCGCGAAACTCTAACGCGGGTTGTTTAAGGGAGAAACGACAATGGCTGCGATGAAGCGTCTATTCCAGTTGATGGCGGAGAAAAAAGCCTCCGACATTTTCCTCGCGGTCGGCTCGCCCATCAACATCAAGATCAATGGCACCGCCATGCCGATCAACCAGCAGGTGATGGACTCGGAAAACATTATCGGACTGTTATACGAAGTTCTAAACGACAAGCAGAAAAAGGAATTCGAGGACACGCTCGAACTCAACACCGCCTTTCCCCTGCCCGGCGTCGGCAGCTTTCGCATCAGCGCGTTTCGCCAGAAGACGACGCCGGCGGTGGTGGTGCGCTACATCCCCGGCGAGGTGCCCAACATCGACACCCTGGGCATGCCGCCGGTGCTGAAGGAAGTGATCATGGAAAAGCGTGGCCTGGTTCTGATGGTGGGCGCCACGGGCTCGGGCAAGTCGACCACGCTTGCCGCCTTGCTCGATCTCAGGAACGCCACCAAGTCCGGCCACATCCTGACGCTGGAGGACCCGGTGGAATTCATTTTCACCAACAAGAAAGGCATCGTCAACCAGCGCGAAGTCGGCACCGATACCCTGGATTTCAGGGTCGCGCTGAGGAACGCGCTGCGCCAGGCGCCCGACTGCATCCTGATCGGCGAGATCCGCGACAAGGACACCATGACGGCGGCGATCGCCTACGCCCAGTCCGGCCATTTGTGCCTGGCGACGCTGCACGCCAACAACAGCTACCATGCGATGAACCGCATCATCAGCTTCTATCCGCTGGAAAACCGCCCTGCGTTGCTGCAGGATCTGGCGGCGACGCTCAGGGCCGTGATCTCGCAGCGCCTGGTCAGGAACGTCAAAGGCGGGCGCTCGGCGGCGGTGGAGGTTCTGCTCAACACGCGTTACACCGCCGAGCTGATCGACAAGGGCGAAATCAGCGAAATCAAGGATGCGATGGAAAAGAGCATGACGCCCGGCTCGCAGACTTTCGAGCAGTCGCTGTTCAAGATGTACAAGGATGGTCTGATCAGCAAGGAGGAAGCGCTGGGCAATGCCGATTCCGCCACCAACCTGATGTGGCTGATGAACCAGTCTGATGGCGATCTTGGGGCCGCGCCTGCGGCAGGGACGCAGAAAAAGCCGGAACAGGCGCGTTCCCGCGAAAACACTGGAGACCTCAGCGAATTCAAAGTGCTCGCCGACGAGTAAGCACTCCAATAGTGAAAATCCAGCGTCCGGGCAGCAAGCTCAGGGTCGGCTTCGGCGCGAACCTCCGTTCACACCCAGGCACGGGTTTATGAGCTCGGCCGCCCTGGAACTCGTGCAACAGCTGATTCGCCGGCGTTCGATCACGCCGGACGACGCCGGCTGCCAGGATGTTGTGGCCCAGCGCCTCAAACCGCTGGGCTTCGCCGTGGAGAGCGTGCGCTGCGGCGAAGTCAGCAACCTGTGGGCGCGCCACGGCCGGGCCAAGCCGGTGCTGTGTTTTGCCGGACATACCGACGTGGTGCCCACGGGCCCGCTCGAGCAGTGGCTAAGCAACCCGTTCGAGCCCAGCTTGCGCGCGGGCAAGCTGTATGGCCGCGGCGCGGCCGACATGAAGTCTTCCATCGCGGCCTTCGTCTGCGCGGCCGAGGAATTCGTCGCCGCGCACCCGCAGCACCAGGGTTCGATCGCGCTGCTGCTCACCTCGGACGAGGAAGGCGCGGCCGTGGACGGCACGGTCAGGGTGGTGGAAAAGCTCAAGGCGCGCGGCGAATTGCTCGATTACTGCATCGTCGGCGAGCCCACCTCAGTGGACAAGCTGGGCGACATGATCAAGAACGGCAGGCGCGGCTCGCTTTCCGGCACGCTCAGCGTCAAGGGCGTGCAAGGCCATGTCGCCTATCCGCACCTGGCAAGGAATCCGGTCCATCTCGCCGCGCCGGCCCTGGCCGAACTCGCCGCGACCGAGTGGGACCACGGCAATGCTTCTTTCCCTCCGACCACCTGGCAGATTTCCAACATCCATGGTGGTACCGGCGCGGCCAATATCATCCCGGGCAGCATGCAAGTGCAATTCAATTTCCGCTACTCCACGGCGAGCACGCCGGAAGATCTGCAGCGCCGGGTGCACGCGATCCTCGATGCGCACGGGCTGGCTTACGCGCTCGACTGGCTGCATGCGGCAGCGCCCTTCCTCACCCCCGAAGCTGAGCTGGTCGGTGCCGTGCGCGGCGCGGTGCGCGCCGTGACCGGGATCGAGCCTGAGCTGTCCACCACCGGCGGCACTTCCGACGGCCGCTTCATTATTGACATCTGCCCGCAGGTGCTGGAGCTCGGCCCGGTCAACGCTTCCATCCACCAGTTGAACGAGCATGTCGAGGTCGATGCACTCGACGCGCTCAAGTCCATCTACCGGCAGGTGCTCGAACGCCTGCTGCTGCCGGCCTGAGCCCCGCGCGCGACCGCCCGCTGACGCTGCGCGCGGTATTGCGCGAGGCGGTCACGCAATTCAAGCGCGCCGGCCTGGCATTCGGTCACGGCACGAATAACGCCCGCGATGAAGCCGTCTATCTCATCTTGCATACGCTCAAACTGCCGCTGGGCGAACTCGACGGCGTGCTCGAACGGCAGTTGAGCGCGAGCGAACTGCTCGACGTACGCGCGATCCTGCGGCGGCGGGTGCAGGAACGCATGCCGGCGGCCTATCTCACCCGCGAAGCCTGGCTGGGCGAATTCAGGTTCTACGTCGACGAACGCGCCATCGTGCCGCGCTCCTTCATCGCCGAACTGTTGCACCGCGGACTCGCGCCCTGGGTCGGCGACGCGCGGCGCGTACGCGGCGTGCTCGACTTGTGCACCGGCTCGGGCTGTCTTGCCGTGCTTGCCGCGCACGCCTTCCCCGAGGCGCGCATCGACGCTGCCGACCTCTCTGCCGCAGCGCTGCAGGTGGCGCGCCGGAACGTGAAGGACTACGCCTTGGGCGAGCGCGTGCGACTGGTCCAGACCGATCTGTTCGATCGCCTCGCTGCGCGCCGCTATGACTTGATTCTGTCCAATCCGCCCTATGTCAACGCCGGGGCCATGCGCGCGCTGCCGCGCGAATACCGCCATGAGCCGCGCCTCGCCCTCGCCGGCGGGCGCGACGGCCTGGCATTGGTGCGCCGCATGCTGGCGCAAGCGGCCGCCCATTTGCGCCCTGAAGGCCTGCTCGTGGTCGAGATCGGCCATAATCGCGCTGCACTGGAACAAGCCTATGCGCACCTGCCCTTCACCTGGCTCGAAACCAGCGCTGGCGATGATTATGTGTTCATGCTGCGCCGCGAGGAATTGTTATGAAAACACTCGACGATTTGCTCACACCGGAATGCCTGCCTTCGGACTGGCGCGAGGCCACCCTGGTCGGACGCGCATGGCTGCCGGGCGCGCCCGCAGGCCCCTCGCCTATAGCAGTGCGCGCGAATGGCGACGTCGTCGATCTCGCCGCCATCGAACCCACCATGAGCCAGTTGCTTGCGCGCAATGACCGCGTCGCGATCGCCCGCGCCGCGCCCGGCAGGGTCATCGGCACGGTCGAGGCGCTGCTCGCGAACAGCGGCGATGGCAGAAATCCGGACCAACCATCGCTGCTTGCGCCTGTCGATTTGCAGCCAATCAAGGCGAGCGGCGTGACCTTCGTGCAAAGCCTGCTGGAGCGGGTGATCGAGGAGCAGGCGCGCGGCGACACCGACAAAGCCGAGGCCATCCGGGCGCAGGTGATGCGCATCATCGGCGACAATCTCGCCTCGGTCAGGCCGGGCTCGCGCGAAGCCGAAGAAATCAAGCGCGTGCTGGTGGCCCAGGGCGCATGGTCGCAGTATCTGGAAGTGGGCATCGGCCCCGACGCGGAAATTTTCACCAAGTCGCAGGTCATGTCCGCGGTTGGCCTCGGCGCGGAAGTCGGCCTGCATCCGAAATCCTCCTGGAACAACCCGGAGCCGGAGATCGTGCTCGCCGTCACCGCCGCGGGCGAGACCGTAGGCGCGACGCTAGGCAACGACGTCAATCTGCGCGACTTCGAGGGCCGCAGCGCGCTGCTGCTCGGGAAATCCAAGGACAACAACGCATCCTGCGCGATCGGCCCGTTCATCCGCCTGTTCGACGACAAGTTCGGCATCGACGACGTGCGCCAGGCCGAGTTGGCGCTCGAAATCGCCGGGACCGACGGTTTCGTGCTCGAAGGATCGAGTTCAATGAGCAGGATCAGCCGCGATCCGCTGGATATCGTTACTCACGCCTGGGGGCCGTATCACCAGTATCCAGACGGTTTCGTGCTGTTTCTCGGCACCATGTTCGCGCCGGTCAAGGACCGGGGTGCGCCCGGCATGGGCTTCACCCACAAGATCGGCGACCTGGTGAGCATTTCCACGCCGAAACTCGGATGTTTGGTGAACCGCGTCACCACTTCCGATCTAGCCGCGCCCTGGACTTCCGGCATAGTCGCGCTGATGCGAAATCTTGCCGCGCGCGGACTGCTGCGCTGACCCACCATGCTTGTCATCCCGAGCGCAGCGAGGGATCTGCTGTTTGGCTGCGAACAGAAGCAGACTGCCCGGAGTTCTTCGGAGCGCACAGGGCGTTGTTTGAGACGCCACACCTTGACGTTGCAAGGGCGATACAATTCTTCGAACTGAGGAGACCGCATTATGTCAGCACAAGAAACCCGGGTGCGCGCGGCCGTGGTTCAGGCCGGCGCCGTGCCCTTCGACAGCGAAGCCTGCGTGGACAAGGCCTTGCGCCTGATCGCGGAAGCCTCCGCCCTCGGCGCCAAGGTAATTGTTTTTCCCGAAGCCTTCATTCCCGGCTATCCCAAGGGCCTCGATTACGGCCTGGTCGTGGGCGCGCGCGACCCGGCTGGGCGCGAGGAATTCCGTATCTACCTGGACGCCGCGATCGAGGTTCCAGGTCCCGAGACCCAGCGCCTGGGCGAGGCGGCCGCCGCGCATGGCGCCTATGTGGTCATGGGCGTAATCGAACGTGAGGCCGGCACCTGCTATTGCACGGTGCTGTTCTTCGGCCCGGACGGAACGCTGCTGGGCAAGCACCGCAAGCTGATGCCGACGGTGATGGAGCGCGTGATCTGGGGCTTCGGCGACGGCTCGACGCTGACGGTGGTCGACAGTCCCTATGGCCGCATCGGCTCGGTCATCTGCTGGGAAAATTACATGCCGATGCTGCGCATGGCGATGTATTCGAAGAACGTCGCACTGTATTGCGCCCCGACCGCGGACGACCGCGACACCTGGATTGCGTCGATGCAGCATATCGCGCTCGAGGGGCGCTGTTTCGTCCTCACCGCTTGCCAGTTCCTGCGCAAAAAAGACTTTCCGGACACGGTGCGCGTGTCGCTCGGCGACTCCCCCGAGGCGGTGCTGATGCGCGGCGGCAGCGCGATCGTGAACCCGCTGGGCCAAGTCCTGGCCGGTCCGCACTTCGGCAGTGAAACCATCCTGACGGCGGATCTGGATCTGAAGGACATCGGCCGCGGCAAGTTCGACTTCGATGTCACTGGACACTACAGCCGGCCGGATGTTTTTCAGTTGAGCGTCAACGAGGCGCCGATGCAGGCGGTGCAAACAAAAACGTAAAAGGGCCTGCGAATACCTCGGGTGCTATCACCAGTACGACGACATCTTAGTTGCGAAACAATGTGACGAGTGACCGGCACCTCCGACGCACCGCCATGTAGGAGCGAGCTTGCTCGCGAATCATCGAATTCGCGAGCAAGCTCGCTCCTACGACTAAAAGGCAGACAGGCTTCGAAATTAATGTGTCGTTGTACTAGGCCTACAGCTTGGAAAAATCCAAGGTCGCGAAGTAATCGTCTATGGTTTCCGCGCGCCGAATCTGCATGACGGATGCGTCTTCCCGAAACAGCAGCTCGGCGGAACGCAGCTTGCCGTTGTATTGAAAGCCCATCGCGGAGCCGTGGGCGCCGGCGTCGTGGATGACGAGCAGGTCGCCAGCGTTAATTTCGGGAAGTGGCCTGTCAATCGCGAACTTGTCGTTGTTCTCGCACAGCGAACCAACCACGTCGTAAGTGTGGTCTTGTGGCGCGGTCTCTTTTCCGAGAACCGTGATGTGGTGGTACGCACCGTACATGCCAGGCCGCATCAGGTTGGACATGCAGGCATCAACGCCGATGTATTGTTTGTAAGTGCTCTTGTGATGAATCGCCTCGGTGACGAGGTAGCCATA
>MERK01000226.1:1855-15307 GCA_001770575.1 Betaproteobacteria bacterium RIFCSPLOWO2_12_FULL_64_23 | reverse complement strand
AAACGCTGCTTCCCTCCGCGTAGGCCGTATCCGAATGCAATAGCTCCACGAGCGTAGATGCTTGATCTTGCAGCCGCAGGTTTTCTCTCGGATCGTAACCGTGCACGTAAGCGCTGGTCATTGGGTCTCCGTAGAAGATGCCGAACGCAGAGCTAACCGGCCGCCGGAGCGCGAAGGGCACAGGGAACCCAACCGCTGCGCTGTTGGCCGGTCCGGTTGAGCGTAGGGTCGGGCATCTAAGCTAGCGCTTCAAAGCTGCGATTACGTCTTGCATCAAGTCAGCCTTTTCGGAAACCAAGGCACTGATCTGATGGCCGCGACCGCCAAGCGAGATTATCTGTTTAGGTTCGGCGGATTTGTTTGCGCCTGCTGCTCCCCAGCGGGCGATGGAATCGTATTTGTTAAAGATGAACAATTTCTTCGTCTTGGTGAGCGGGATGCTCACTTCATCGGCGCTTGACAGGAGAACAAGCGTATCAAATTCGCCGTCGGGCTGCGCCCTTGCGTAGTTGGCAGCCAATTCCGCGCCGCGGCTATAGCCAAGTAACGAGATTTTCTTGGCGCCGTTATCACGGGCAAATTTGACCGTCGTGCCTAGCTCCTTGAAGCCGCCGCCAGATGTGGCTGGCCAATCAATTGCAATCACACGGAAGCCCGCTTTGGCAAGCTCATCGCCGTAACCCTTGTATTGGGAGCGACCACGATCAGTGCCGTGAAGCGCGATCACGACGTGATCGCCTTGACCGAAATTTAGCGCACTGACCGCAGCGTCGCCTGCCTTTATGTTGAACTCTTGCGCGATGGCACCGCTGGCGACGGTGACGCAAACCAAACCAAATACTAGATTTCTGAGTTTCATGTTTTCTCCAGGCAGGTGGCGCCGGCGTTCTTGGTCTCCCCCATCCCGGCAGCGGAGGCCCAACGTCCGCCGTGAGGCGCGTGCCGCTTGCGGCACGTCGCCCTCGACGGCGCGGCTGGGTGGCAAGGCATGACAGTCAAAGGTCGTCAGGTGTCAAACCGGTGCGCTTGGCAATGCGGGCAAGCATACGGGGGCCGACTTCCTCGCCATCGTGAAATGCGAAGACTACATCGGGCCACCCGGGGCGGGAGAGCGTCTTGTGGGAACCGGATTGCCGCTTGAGCGTCCGGCCAATTCGGTAAAGAGCAGAGAGTACCTGATTGGCCTTGGACGATGGCCAAGAGGTCATGCAGGCGCGAACCCGATAGAGATGGGTTGCGGACCAGCCTCCTTGTGCTCAAGTCGCTCGGCGAGTACGCGCAGAGCGAGTACTTCTGCTTTTGCCATGGCTTCGTCGGCAGTGGCTCCATAGGCGAGAACTCCAGGGAGTTCGGGGACTTCAGCTAGCCAGCGCCCGTCTTCTTCGCGTTCGTGTTCAATTGTGAATTTCATGTGTCACCTCGGAGTTTGAACGCATTCTACGTTCGTTCCTTTTTTGCCGCCCAAACGAGGAAGGTAACAGGCGACCGCGGCGCGGGCGAAGCCGCGCTGGTGGGCGTCTGCGTTGATCGCCCGGTTAGGCATCGACTTCTCGATGGATGATCGAGTATTCCATTCGGTACATTGCACCGAGAACTCCTGTAGCGCCATACTTTTCAAGTTGCGCGTTGCCAAGGTCGGCTCGCATAAGATTTACCAAGGCGTCTTGACTGTATCCCGTGACCAACAACGCCCAGTCAACGCCGGCATCAGCGCCTCGAATACGCTGTTCGTTTGTCATCGGGGGCGTCAGAGCCGCTTCAAACAGATGAACGCTGCCGATCCCAGGTCTTGAAGGAAGTTGAGGAAGAATGTCTTGGAGCAGCCACTTGCGTGTTGAAGACCCCGTTTCTGTTGCTGGACTGAAACGTATCAATAGACTGGCATGACCCATGCCGAAACCGAAACTCCCCGCCACGGAACAGAAGCCTCTGGTCATGCCCCGATAGTTGGGCATCATCTTCGAGGTCCATGGGCTTGGATTGTTCAACCGCTCAAGATAGGCTTTGGACGTCAGGGTGGCGAGTTGCTCGACCTCATACATCACGAAGTATCTTGGCTGTCCATTTAACGCCACCCACCGAGTTCCACGGACGAAGCCTGGAATAGAAAGCCTCTCCGGAAGATGCTCGTGAGTATGCCACTCGTCGTGTTCGGAAATTGCGTCCTGAACGACATCGAACAACAGAAGCATTGCGGCTTGTCCGAGCAGTGGCATCTTCGCTATACCGTGGGCAAAAAGATGACTTCGACGCCTAGTCGCGCTCACCCGCGAGCGCCGCAGGCGCGCGTCGGGTGCAGCAGCAAGTTATGCGGCTTCCACTTCCACAAGTTCGCTGGTGGAAGCGGGGGAAGGAATTGGCCGGCCCTCCTGCTTCAGATCTTCGAGATGGAACTCAATGGCTTCCCGAATGAGCGCAAGCACCTCTTCCTTTGTTTCCCCGGCAGCGATGCAACCAGGAAGGTCTGGAACATGTGCTCCGTAAGAGGAAGGGCCTTTTTCAACGATTACGAGGTATCGCATAAGAATCACTCCTGCTTCTTTAAACCGGCTTGCTTTAGTGCACTATTCAACGTTCCAGGCGGTATGTCTACGCTTGGCTTCCCCGATACTGTGACGGTCCCCGGCTTCGTCGGGTGGTGAAACTGCCGATGACTGCCTTTCATTCGCACCTGAAACCACCCATCGGCTTCGATCAGGGAGATGAGTTGGCGGACCTTCATTCAGCGCAGTTTACTCCCGGCGCATAGAAGCCGCATAACGTTCGCGCTCAGCGGGCGGACAAAGCGCAGCTTTGGTCGATCCGCTGGAGCAACTAGTTATGTTTGACATTGGAAAGTCTCTAGATCCGTGATCTTCGATCCGTCGTAAGAACACACTGAGATCGTATCAATTTCCCCGGATACGATTACACCGGACGAATTTAGGCCGTCGCAAAGTGCCTTGATTTGCGGGGCATCCGGTATCGTGGCGATGCCAATGTGCGGGACGTAAGGAATGTCGAGTCGCAGGTACGGCGCCAACACGCCGCGATACAACTGGTCGTGGAGCTTGGAAAGCTCGCTATAGCCTTCGTCGGGCACTAGGAAGACGTAATAGTTGTTGTTCGAGTCGTCATTGGCGGGCATGGCGTAACGACAAGTGAAGCGGATTACCCCTTGCGATTGGGCAACCCCATGAACATGTTCGCGATACACCGACTCAGACACCTCAGCGCACCCGAAAACCATTGTAAAGTGCGGAGCAACAACGTCGCGGAATGGAATGTCGTATTCGTTCCGGTATTCGTCTATGAATCGACGATCCTCGGACGTCAATTTCGGATAGCAGAGTGTGTAGAGGTTCACGATCTGTCAAACATAAGAAGTCGGCCCCTTCGGTGGGGCATCATAAGACCCCAAAAGCGGGGTCTAGCGCGGTCAGCTTACGCCCAAGCTCTTGATTCCTCAACGGCGTTGACCGGCATCGACCGGGATAGGCACCTTCATTATCGCCCGGTATCGGCCCCACCGGCCGGCGTCACGCCTGCAACGCGCCTGCCCCGCAAAGTGCGCATCAGCGGCTAACCCGGTTTCGCCCGGCCTCCTTCGCCCGGTACAGCGCCTTGTCGGCGTCGCCCAGAACTTCGGCGGGCGTCGAGCGCGGGTCTTCCGGCTCGGCGACGCCGATGCTCACCGTCACCGACAGAATCTTGTCGGGCGAGCGCAAGTGGCGCAGCCGGGTTCCGGTCTCGGGGTCTTTCGGCCGGTCGTCCCGGCGCACCGCCATCTGGTAGGCGGCGATGTCTGTACGCAGCCTTTCGACCAGCGGCAGGGCCTCGGCCAACCTGAGTTCGGGAAACAAGATGCAGAACTCTTCGCCGCCGTAACGGTAGGCCGTGCCGCCGCCTGGCACTTGCATCAGACGCGTGGCGACCAGCCTGAGCACCTGGTCGCCGATGTCGTGGCCGTGGATGTCGTTGAAACTCTTGAAATGGTCCACGTCCAGCATCGCGATCGCGTGAACCGGACCGAGCCCGTGCAGGCGCTCTTCCAGCGCGCGGCGGCTGGGCAGGCCGGTCAGCTCGTCGCGGAACGCGAGGCGGTGCGATTCCTGCAGCAGCGACAGCAGCAAAATGGCGCCCGAGGCCGTCATGAACGCGCCGAATGCGCCGGGCGCATCCACCCATTCGCAGGCAATGAAGAACGCCACCAACGCACCCGCCTGGCCGACGTTCAGCGGGCGTGTTTCCGTTGCCGGATCCTTCGGCCAAGTCCTCGCCACGGCGGCGGCGAAAGCCGCGATGAACAGCAGCCGGCCCAGAATTGGCGTCGGCGGGGATCGGAGCAGCCAGTGCTCGAGCAGGTCCTGCCACACCGTACCCGACAGGCTGCTGCGGCCGGCGCTCGCGACCCACGCGACAAACAGAATTTCCACCACGGCCAGCATGAACCAGCGATAGTTGAAGTGGTGGGATATGCCGCGCTCGGGAAAAACCAGCGCCAGCAGGAAGTTGAACGGGACGAGAATCGCGGCTGCGGTGAATACCGCGCGCGCGGCGAAGCTGGCGGGGCCGTATTCGATCGCGATGCTGTAGCCGACGAAGGCGGCGAGCAGCGAGGCGAGTGCGATGAATGCGCGGCCGCGATTGAACCACACCCCCATGCCTGTTCCGAGCAGCAGCACCACGTAGGGCCCCAGCGTCTTCAAGCCGGAAAGGGACGGCGGCAGCGCCGGGCCCACCGTGAGCGCGAGCGCCACGGCCAGCAGAATCGCGGCCGGCGTGAGCACGGGGCGAAACGCGCGTATCGCCGAAAGGTTCAACGGCGTGGGCGGCGTGTGATTTCGAGCGTGCCGATTGCTGCCATCATGCCCCTTCTTTCCGATGGTTGAAGTGCTTGTTCTGCGCGACATGGTACACCGCCGGCGCTTCGGCGATGCACCTCCGCATCGGTCGAATGGTCAAGGTGCCGGGCTTTGCAGGATAGTGGCGAGATAGGCGGCATACAGCACCAGCAGCAATACGCCCCGCCTGCGTTCGATGAAGCCCCTGCGCGTAGGGTAGGCGAACACCAAGGCGACGAAGCCGAACGCCAATGCAATGGCTACTTCGCGCCATGCGACGGTTATGGGGTGGATAACGGCCGCGACGCCGATGATGAAGACACCGTTGAAGATGTTGCTGCCCAGGATCGTTCCCAGGCCAACCTCGTCATGTCCACGAAGCTTGGCCGTGATTGTTGTGGCGAGCTCCGGCACGGTCGTGCCCACTGCCACAATGGTTGCCCCGACAATGAATTCATCTATGCCGAGGGAAATGGCGATGCCTCTTGCTGCCGCGACAATGAGATTTCCGGCAGCGACAAGAAAGGCCAGACCGGCGAGGCACGAAAGAACGGCAAACCACGCGCGCTGCTCCCCGAGAACCGCCTGCGCGGCGCTTCGCTGTTTTCGGGCTTCGATGACCGCCGCCACCAGCCAGGCGAAAAACATGCACAGCATCAGCAAGCCGTCCAATCTGGAGAGCTCGCCATCCAGAAACAGGACACCCGTGATCACGGGAATCAGCAACGCCACGGAAAAATCCCGTTTCACGCTGTCGCGAGGACTTTGGATTCCGGAAATCACCAATGCGAGCGCCAGGATCAGGGCAACATTCAGAACATTACTGCCAAGGGCGTTGCCGAAGGCGATTTGGGGTTCTCCGGCCAGGGCGGCATTTATCGAAACCGACAATTCCGGGCTCGATGTGGCGAATGCGGCAATGGTTGCGCCGATTATGCCCGGAGAAATCCGCGCCCAATGAGCCAGGCCTACCGCACCGCGGACAAAAAGCTCCCCGCCGATGCCGGCGCATACAACTCCGAAAACAAAAGTGACGTACTCGTTCATGGCCACCGCGGTTGAGTTTGCGGCCTGATGCCTGCGCCGAGCGGCGGCCCGAAGGCGCGGCCTTCGGGATGTTCGCTCGAGCGGGGATCGGCCATCACGCTCAATATTGACTGTTACGGCGCCGAGCGGATCTTCGCAGTCACTTCGATCTCGATGCGGATCCGCGGGTCGGCCAGACCTGCCGAAATCATCGTCGCCGCAGGCCGGATGTCGCCGAAGTACTTGCGCAGAATGGGCCAGCACTGCTCGAACTCCGATGCCGCCGGCAGGATGTAGGTCGCGCGGACAACGTCTTCAAGGCTCGAACCCGCTTGCTGCAGCGCATCGGCAATGTTCTTGAGACACTGCTCGGTCTGCTCGACGATGTCATCGGCGATCGTCATGGTCGAGTAGTCGAAACCGGTGGTTCCCGAGACGAACACCCATTCGCCATCGACCACGGCACGCGAATAGCCGATCTGGGCCTCAAATGTTGAACCCGAGCTGATGAGTTTGCGCGGCATTTCTTCCTCCATTTGGTCAACAAGGCTAACAACAATGACGCCCGAGGTCCAACCTCGCCGTCCAAGGAAGACCAGGCAAAGCGCCGCTGTTGGCGAGTTCGGCGGGGCGGTGTGTCCGCTAATTCCTGCTTCGCGCCGTCCTGCGCAGCGCGACGAGTTCGTTCAGAAGCAGTGCGGCGATCACCAGGGCACCGCCCGCCAATGTTGCCAGCGCCGGCGCTTCGCCCGCGCCGAGCCAGACCCACAGCGGTCCGAGCACCACCTCGAGCATGGCCAGCAATGCGATCTCGGGCGCCGACAGCTGCGGGCTCGCGCGCACCATCAGCATGCAGGGAAGACCAAGCTGCAGGCAGCCGAGCACGGCGAGCAAGGCGAGGTCGTGCGCGCTCGCACGGAAGGGCAGCGCGAAGGGCAGGGTGATGACAGCGGAAAGGATGGTGCCCAGGAGTATCGCCGGGATAAGGTCCACCGAGCGGCCGGCGTGCTTGAGCGTCACCAGGTTCACCGCCGCGGCCAGGGGCACGGCGAGGGCGATCAGCATCCCCGCGAGGTGGCGCGGTTCGCCCGCGGCGAAGCCCGAGCCGAACATCCACAGCATGCCGGCGATGGCGAGCGCGATCGCGGCCCAGGTGCGCGGCGCGATCGGGTCGCGCAGCACCGCGCGCGCGAGCAGCGCCGTGGCCAGCGGCGTGATGCTGTTGACGATCAGGGTGTTCGCGGTGGTGGTGGTCATCAGCGCCAGCATGAAGGCGATCATCATGATGGCCCACATCGCGCCGGACAAAAGGCCGTAGCCGCCGCTGGCGCGCAGCGCAGCCCAGGCGCCGCGGCCGCGGGTGGCGAGCATCGCGCAAAGTACGAAAATGGCGGCGAACAGGCTGCGCCAGAAGGTCACCTCCCAGCGCTCGGCGAATTCCAGCTGTCGCGTGACCACGCCGGCGATGCTCCACAGCGTTGGCGCGATGACCATCAACACGATGGCGCGGCGGTGCGCGCGCGGGTCGAGGTGGTTCATCGCGCGCTGACTAATCGGGGTGGCACGCGGGCATTTTCAATGCAAATCAGGGTGTGGACGAAAATCACGGGCTTTTCCCTACATCAGCTCGACCCGGCAATTTGCGGATCGTCAATTGCCCCGATTGTGCCATGAGTCGCGCTCCGCTTTGCAGTCGGCCCTTGTTCGTTCGCGGCCGATCATCAAAGCAGTTCGCATCTGGTCTGACGATTCGGTCAAATTGCACTCGTACGCAAGCTGGGCTAGACTGATCCGGAGGGAAGGGAAATGCCGACGCTGAGCACGTTCTACGGAATCATCATCAAGATGTATTGGGATGAACACCCGCCACCACACTTTCACGCGAAGTATGGCGAGTTTGAGGCGCAAGTCAGTATTGAAACGCTCGAAATCATCAACGGAAGACTTCCTCGGGGCGCGACCGTATTGGTAAAGGAATGGGGAATAGCGCATCGCGATGAATTGATGGAGGACTGGAAATTATGCGAACAGATGAAAACACCCAACCCGATCGTGCCGCTGGAATAGCCAGCGTCGCGCCCTGGCACGTAAAATATGTCCGGCCGCTCGCTGACTTCAGACTGGAAGTGAAATTTGCCGACGGCACCCAGGGATTGGTGGATATGGCACGCTTCCTGGCGCGCGATTGCGGTGTATTCGAGCCATTGCGCGAACCGTCATTATTCAATCAGGTATTTGTCGACGACGGCGTGGTGACGTGGCCCGGCGGCCTGGACCTGGCTCCTGACACGATGCACGAGGAATTGGGTAAGGCCGGCGTCTATTTGATGCGGTGATTCGTCCGCGTAGAGTGCGGCATGATCGGCGGTCAAGGCGGCATCAAGAGGCGCATGAAATCGCGTCAGTTGGGTATCCGTATAGTGTGCTTGATCTCGCCCGCTGCGATGCATCAATGAACGCCACTGCCTTGAACCAGATGAGTTGACCGTCCCCGATCGGCCATGACCGGTCAGCCGCGTCTCTGCTCCTAAGCGGACCGCCGCTGACTGCTGCAGGCTGGTTCAGGGCAATGCGAGCCATTATCATTGACGCGAAAAAACACCGCAGGTAAGATGTGCCTCGCCGGGACGTTAAGCGTGCTGCCTATGACAAAGTCAGCACTTAAAGTGGCGTGCCACTCATCAGGCGATAATCTATTTTTCAGCCACAGAAGATTCACACTCCAGAGGGTTCCCCAATGGCTGAATCGACGAAATTATCTGATGCTGCGAGCAAATTTAGCACGCGGAAAGCCCCGGTATTTAGCACCGCTGCGGAAGAACGCAGACACCGTCTAGAACGATTGACAGGAGTTTGCCGAATCTTTGGTCGATTCGGTTTTTCCGAAGGACTTTTAGGTCACATCACGGTACGAGATCCAGAGGACCCCGACCTCCTGTGGGTCAACCCTGTCGGAGTGTCGTTTCGTCAAATAAAGGTTTCTGACCTAATACAAGTGAATCACCACGGGGATGTGCTTGTTGGAAAGCGACCTGTTAATCCAGTTGGCCTTCTCCTTCACTCCGCGATTCACGAAGCACGACCAGAAATCGTCGCGGTGTGCCACGCGCATTCTCTATACGGGAAGGCGTGGTCGAGTCTAGGTCGCTTACTTGACCCGATAACGCAAGATGCTTGTGTGCTATTTGGGCACCAGGTGCTAATCCGTGAACCACGCGTTTCCCTGAACCGCGACGATGCCAAGAGGTTTGCCACAGCCTTTGGCCCCCATAGGTTGGCTATACAGGTTGGCCACGGTCTTTTCAGCACCGGGCTAACCGTCGATGAAGCAGCATGGTGGTTTATTTGCATGGAGCGTGCTTGCCAAGTTCAGTTCTTGGCGGAATCTGTAGGAGAGCTAGAAAAGTGGCCTGAGCCACCTGCTCGCGCGTTAGCGAACTCGTTGGGGTCTCCAGAGTTCGGCTGGCTCTCATTCCAAACACTCTGGGATGAAATCATAGTTTCGGACGTAGACCTTTTTGACTGAACGCTTCCTCCGAATGTCTACAGGGTCTGGAGCAATTCACGTTTTTTGAAGGCCGACGTTGGCCGGAATTTCAGCAGGCGAGCAATCACTGGAGAATGCAATGACACTTGTTGACCTCGCGAACATCGGGCAAGCAGTCGGATCGCTCGCAATCGTTGCCTCGTTAGTCTTCGTTGGCTTTCAAGTACGTCAGAACACGAAGGCGAACAAAGGAACAGCACTTCAGATGAACGCGGACTGTTGGCTGACGTAGACGCTTATTGCAAGCGCTGACAAAGCGATTGAGTAGGAACGTGAGCGGCCGCTTTTCGATTTGGGCTACTTCTGCTTTGGGTCTGCTGCCCCAGGCCGGGTTAGATAGCGGACGTAGCCCCGAATTTCAGTAGGCCGCGGGTGCCAGGGAGAACAACCGGCTAGGAGCCGACCATCCTTGTTACATTTCCGTACCGACCGGTCATTTGCTCCCCCTTCCGTCAAGAACTCACCAATCTGCGGCCTTTTGGCATAAGCGAGCATAATAGGCGCGCAGATTGGAGAGGGTACGCGCCTCACGGCGAAACGAAGAGTGCAAACGAAAAGGAGCCCTGCAATGGGAGACAAAGGTGGGAAAAAGGATAAGGACAAGGGTCAGAAACAGAAGGTAGCTAAGAAAGAGCAAGAGGAGGAGAAGAAGAAGCAGCAGCAGCAGCAGCAGAATAAGCAACCGAACAGGACTCCGTGAAAGGAATCGGAATTTGAGCACGCGAAGGGCCCAATTTCCGACGAAGTCTGATCCCTGTTCACGGAACTACTGAACCACACAGAGAGACCAACCATGCCATGCAGGCGACGCCAAGTGGTGCGCTGATGGCTGGCGTTGAACGTCCGCTTTGAGGGAGTTGCTATGTCTGCTGTGGGTCGAACAGAGACTTTCAGCCGATCTCTCACAGGGTTGATTCCAACCATCGGCATGCTGCGACGCAGCGTGCATTGCGGTAATCAACCGAGCGTTACGAATGCTCCATCATTCAATTCGCTCCAGAGTCCGAGAGGCGGAAGCGCAACCGTCCTCTTGGGCGAGGGCAGTTCATTGCTGTCGCGGTACGCCCGGCCCGCGCCCTGCGAGGAATTCAGCCAGCACGCGCGCGGTGTGTGAGCGCGAAGGCGTCCCTGCGAGCATGGCTGGAGTGCCCTGCGCGGCGATGCGCCCGCCGGCATCGCCGCCTTCGGGGCCGAGGTCGATGATCCAGTCCGCGTCGGCGATGATGTCCAGATTGTGCTCGATCACCACCACCGTGTTGCCGGCATCGACCAGCCGGTGCAGCACGCGGATCAGCTTTTCCACATCGGCCATGTGCAGCCCGACGGTGGGTTCGTCGAGCACGTAGAGCGTGCGGCTTTCCGCGCCGCCGCGCCCCGGGCGCGCTGCCGCGTTGCCTTCGGCGTCGATGCGCACCTTCGACAGTTCGGTGACGAGTTTGATCCGCTGCGCCTCGCCGCCGGACAGCGTCGGGCTCTGCTGGCCCAGGGTCAGATAACCCAGGCCGACGTCCTGCAGCAGGCCGAGCGCGTGATGGGTGGAAGGATGGGCGGAAAAAAACTCGACCGCCTCGTCCACGTTCATCGCCAGGACCTCGCCGATCGATTTCTGCTTGAAGTGAACCGACAGCGTTTCCGGGTTGAAGCGCGCGCCGCGGCAGACGTCGCACAGCACTTTCACGTCGGGCAGGAAACTCATCTCGATGCGCTTCATGCCCTGGCCCTCGCACGCGGGACAGCGTCCTTCGCCGGTATTGAAGGAAAAGCGCGAAGGGCTCCAGCCGTGCATGCGCGCCTCCGTCGTGTCGGCGAACAGCCGGCGGATCGCGTCCCAGAAGCCGACGTAAGTCGCGGGGCAGGAGCGCGGCGTCTTGCCGATCGGCGTCTGGTCCACTTCGAGCACGCGCCCGATGTGCTGCGCGCCGCGGATCTCGTGGCAGCCGGTGAGCTGTACCGCTGCGCGTTTGCGCGGCGCCAGGCGCGTTTGCGCCACCAGGCGCGCGAGGTTGGCGTGCAGCACCTCGCGCGCCAGCGTGGACTTGCCCGAACCCGAGACGCCGGTGACGACGACCAGTCGCGCCAGGGGCACGCGCAGCTGTCTGATTCTCAGGTTGTGCAGATCGGCGCCGAGGATTTCCAGCGCCGGCGTGCGCGCGCCCACGGCGCGCGGCGGATGCAGCGGATGCCTGAGCGGATGTTTGAGGAAGCGGCCGGTGACCGACTCGGGGTTCGCCATCAGGTCCGCGGCCGAGTCCTGCGCCACGACACGCCCGCCGCGGCTGCCCGCGCCCGGACCGAGGTCGAGCACGTGCGCCGCGCGGCGTATGGGGTCCTCGTCGTGTTCCACCACCACCAGCGTGTTGCCCTTCGCCTGCAGCTTCTCCAGCGTGTCGAGCAGCACGCGGTTGTCGCGCGGGTGCAGGCCGATGGTCGGTTCGTCCAAAATATAGCACACGCCGCGCAGGTTGGAGCCGAGCTGGGCCGCGAGGCGGATGCGCTGCGCCTCGCCGCCGGAGAGCGTGGGCGCGGCGCGCCCGAGCGCCAGATAGCCGAGGCCGACCTCGTCGAGAAAGCTCAGGCGCGACTTCATTTCCGCGACGATATCGCGCGCGATCTCGGCTTCGCGCCCGCTGGTTTGGAGGTCGCCGAAGAATCGCGCGAGCTGCGCCACCGGCAGCGCGACCAGGTCTGCGATCGAGCGCTTGCGGTAACGCACCGCCAGCGCTTCCGGATTGAGCCGTTTTCCCGCGCAGTCGGGGCAGGCAACGTCGCCGTCCTCCTGCTCGTCGAGAAAGCTGTCCAGGCGCTGGTCCTCCTGCTCGCGGCTCGCATCCCGGTCTTTGCCGTATTCGGGTTCCTGGTAGCCGGAAATCTTCACGCCGGTGCCGAGGCAGCTCGCGCACCAGCCGTGCCTGGAGTTGAACGAGAACAGGCGCGGGTCGAGCTCCGGGAAACTGCGCGCGCAGGAGGGGCAGGCGCGCTTGGTCGAAAAGATCGCCTGCGGCAATGTGATCTCGACGCGCGGGCCCCGGGTTTTTTTCGCGGCTACCGCCAGGCGATCCAGGCCGCCGAGCACCTGTACGATGCCCTTGCCGAAGTCGAGCGCGCGCTCAAGCGCGGCGCGCACTTCCGCCTCGTTCGCCGGCGCGACGCGCAGGTCGGCCAGCGGCAGCTCGATGGTGTGCTCGCGAAAGCGGTCCAGGCGCGGCCATTTCGCCGTCGGCAGGAATGCGCCGTCGACGCGCAGGAAGCCGTAACCCTTGGCTTTCGCCCATTTGGCGAGGTCGGTGTAATAGCCCTTGCGGCTGGTCACCAGCGGCGCGAGCAGGCCTATCCTCTGGCCGCGATAGTCTTTTTGCACGCGCGCGGCAATGGCATCGAAGCTCTGCGGTTCGATCGCCACATTGCAGTCGGGGCAGTATTGCGTGCCGAGCTTGACGTACAAGAGGCGCAGGAAGTGGTAGATCTCGGTGAGCGTGGCCACCGTGCTCTTCCTGCCGCCGCGGTTGGTGCGCTGCTCGATCGCCACCGTGGGCGGGATGCCGAAAATCGCGTCCACGTCCGGGCGCGACGACGGCTGCACGAACTGGCGCGCATAGGCGTTGAGCGATTCGAGGTAGCGCCTCTGGCCTTCGGCGAACAGGATGTCGAACGCGAGGGTGGACTTGCCCGAGCCCGAGACGCCGGTGATCACGGTGAACTGGTTGCGCGGAATCTCGACGTCCACGTTCTTCAGGTTGTGCTCGCGCGCGTTGTGGATCCTGATGGAATCATTGCTCGAAAACAAAGCTCGCGACGGCGGCAATGCCTCGGAGACGCCCAGCCCGCGCGGCTTTGCGGCCGGTTGACCGAGCGCGGCGTCGTAATCGCGCAGGGCTTGTCCGGTGTGCGAGGCGGCATGCGCTCTGAGTTCCGCCGGCGTGCCGGTGCACACGAGCTCGCCGCCCGCATCGCCGCCTTCGGGGCCAAGGTCGATGATCCAGTCCGAGGCGCGGATCACGTCGAGATTGTGTTCGATCACCACCACGGAATGCCCGCCGGCGATGAGTTTGCGCAGCG
>MERK01000226.1:0-1839 GCA_001770575.1 Betaproteobacteria bacterium RIFCSPLOWO2_12_FULL_64_23 | reverse complement strand
CGACCAGATGACCGGCGAGCTTCAGCCGCTGCGCTTCGCCGCCGGAGAGCGTGGGCACCGGCTGACCGAGCTTGAGGTATTCCAGGCCGACGTCGACCAAGGGAGTGAGCACCGCCTGCACCTGCGCCTGATCGGCAAAGAAGGCGAGCGCCTCGGCCACCGTCAGCTCGAGCGCGTCGGCGAGCGACAGCGCCTGCCTGCCGTTTTTGCCCGCGAGCGTCACCTCCAGCACTTCGGCGCGGAAACGCCGGCCGTTGCAGTCCGGGCAGCGCAGGTACACGTCGGAGAGGAACTGCATCTCCACGTGCTCGAAGCCGTTGCCGCCGCAAGTCGGGCAGCGACCGTTGCCTGAATTGAAACTGAAGGTACCGGCGGTATAGCCGCGCTCGAGCGCCATCGGTTCGCGCGCGAACAGCTTGCGGATGGCGTCGAAGGCGCCGACGTAGCTCGCCGGGTTGGAGCGCGTGGTCCTGCCGATGGGCGACTGGTCCACCATCACCACATCGGCTATCAGCTCCGCGCCGGTCAGCGTGCGATGCGCACCAGGCGTTTCGGTGGCCCGGCCTTTGGCTTTCAGCAGCGCCGCATGCAGCACGTCCTGCACCAGCGTCGATTTGCCGCTGCCTGAGACACCGGTAATGCAGACCAGGTGCGAAAGGGGTATGGCGACATCGATGCCCTTGAGGTTGTGCTCGGTCGCTCCGCGCAATTCGATTCGCGGCCCGCCCGAGCGAACCGGTTTCGGCGCAATGCCGCCGTCGGCGCGCCTGCGTCCGGACAGATATTCGGCGGTGAGCGAGCGGCTCGCCTTCAATTCCGCGGGCGTGCCGAAGGACACCACTTCGCCGCCGCGCTCGCCCGGACCCGGGCCCATGTCGAGCAGGCGGTCGGCGGCGAACATGATCTGCGGATCGTGCTCCACCACCACCAGCGAATTGCCGCTGTCGCGCAAGCGGTGCATCACCTCTATGACCCGGCCCATGTCGCGCGGGTGCAGGCCGATGGAGGGCTCGTCCAGCACGAACAAGGTGTTCACCAGCGAAGTGCCGAGGGCAGTGGTGAGGTTGATGCGCTGCACCTCGCCGCCGGAAAGCGTGCGCGACTGGCGGTCCAGCGTCAGATAGGCGAGGCCCACCTGGCACAGGTAGGACAGGCGCGCGCGGATTTCGGTGAGCAGCAGGTCGGTGGCTTCATCCAAAGGTGCGGGTAAGTGCAGAGCGTCGAAGAAAATGCGGCAGCGCTCTATCGGCAGCAGCATCAGGTCGTGCACCGTCAGGCCAGGCAGCGCGGCGAGTTTGTCTTCTCCCCATTTGACGCCCAGGGGTTGGAAACGTTGATATGTACCGAACACCTTGTCCGCATCCGGCTTCGTTCCCAGGCGCCACAACAGCGCGTCGGGCTTGAGCCGCGCGCCTTCGCAAGCGGGGCAGGGCGTGTAGGCGCGGTACTTCGACAGCAGCACGCGTATGTGCATCTTGTAGGCTTTGGTCTCCAGCCAGTCGAAGAATTTGCGCACGCCGTACCAGGTGCCGGGCCAGGACTTGCGCCAGCTTTTCCATTCCGGCTCGCCTTCGAGCACCCACTTGCGTTGCGCCGGGGTGAGACTGCGAAACGGCAGATCGAGCGCAATGCCGCGCTTGTTGGCGTACTTCACCAGATCGTCCTGGCATTCCTTGAAACTCGCTGTCTGCCACGGCCTGACCGCGCCCTGGCGCAGTGTCTTGCCTTCGTCCGGGACGATCAGGCCGAAATCGATGCCGATGACGCGGCCGAAGCCGCGGCAGCTGTCGCAGGCGCCGATGGGCGAGTTGAAGGAGAACAGCGACGGCGTCGGATCGG
>MERK01000225.1 GCA_001770575.1 Betaproteobacteria bacterium RIFCSPLOWO2_12_FULL_64_23 | reverse complement strand
TAGGAGGAAGGGTTACCCCTTCCGTCCTCCCACACCACCGGACGTGCGGTTCCGCATCCGGCGGTTCATTAAACACACTGGAGTCGTCGCATTGTATCGAGCAGCGACACCAGACCTAAACGATCAAAGAAAGACTTCGGGAATGCCTGGTTCATATGGCTTGCGCCACTGTTCCACCACGGCCCGCGTTGGTTGAAGGCCGAGCGAAACGCCCGGTCTTCCGTCAGTCCCCGCTTCATCAGATTCTGGGCACGAGTATAAGGGCGTTTCCACTGTCGCCACAGAATACAGCGCAGTTTGTGCCTGATCCAGCCATCTAACTCTTCCACCGCCCTCTTGGTCTCGGACAGCCGAAAGTAGGCCATCCAGCCGCGAAGAATTGGGTTGAGTTCGGTGATGACCGTCTTCAGGCTGCGCCCTCTCGCGCCCTTGAGTACGTCTCGGACTTTGCCTTCCAGCCGTTTCAGGCTGGTCGGCGCAATCCGCAGTTTCGGCGCTTGGTGCCCCGTGAGGCTGTAGCCCAGAAACTTCCTCACCCACGGACGCGCCACCGCGCTCTTGGCCACATTCACCGTGAGCTTGAGCGTGTCCGCCAGAAACCGGGTAATGCTCGCCATGACCCGCTCCCCTGCCTGTTGGCTCCTGACGTAGATGTTGCAGTCGTCGGCGTAGCGGCAGAAGGCGTGGCCCCGGCGTTCCAGTTCCCGGTCCAGTTCCGTCAGCAGAATATTCGATAGCAACGGACTGAGCGGCCCGCCTTGCGGCGTGCCTTCTGTCCTCGGGGATACGATCCCCCCTGCCATCATGCCCGCTTCGAGATACCGGCGGATTTGGCGAAGTACCCGCCCGTCACCAATCTTCTTCGAGAGTTTCGCCATCAGTAAATCATGATTGACGCGGTCGAAGAATTTCTCCAAGTCCATGTCCACCACAACCCGGCGTCCTTCGGCGACGTACCGCTTTGCCGCCTTGAGCGCTTGATGGGCGTTCCGCCCCGGTCGAAAACCATAACTCGATTCGGAGAAGTTCGCCTCGAAGATCGGTGAGAGCACCTGATGTAACGCTTGCTGGATCATTCGATCCGTCAGCGTTGGAATGCCCAGTGTCCTCGTTCCACCTTGCGGCTTCTCGATATCCACCCGGCGCACTGCTTGGGGCATGTACTCCCCAGCCAGTAGCTTGGCCTTGATCGTCGGCCAGTGCCGCTTGAGGTGATCTTTGAACTCGGCGATGCCGATACCATCGACGCCGGCCGCGCCTTTGTTCTCAACCACCCGCTGATAGGCGAGCTTCAGGTTGCCGCGTTCGCACACGGCGTCCATCAGTCCGCTTTCCCGCTTCAACTCCGCTTTCGTCCGCAGACGGGTCGTCACGTCAGCCTCGGCGCCCAGCACGGCTCCGTCGGCGTTCCGCGCCGACGCTTCCGTTCGGGTATCCACTGGCCGTGAATCTTCTGCCTTCATCAACTGTCCGTGTGTTCCCGCCGCCTACTTGCGGCTTTCAATGTTCGGCCCTTCGGTTCGCACTGACACCTACTATGGCCTCTGCTGACTTCTGCATGAGCCTCCCAGCACCTTTCGATGCCGGTAGCACAGAGGTCGCCCTCGGCACCCATGCAGATCTCCCCGGGTATGACGCACCCACCTTCACGCTTATACCTGTCGGATATACGTCGCAGCGTTCTGTACAAGTTTCGGGCTTCAACGATAATTGCCGCCTTGCCCCGCTGTAACGCCTCATATCCGCTTCCTGTTCGTCAGGCCAGCGCTTTGCCTTCAGCTTCCTTCAGATTCGCAGTCGCCCGCGACACCCTTGCCGTTCGGCTAACCCTTCCCCTTGTCGGGCGAGTAGAGGACTTACACCTCCAAATGGGTGCGCCCTGCCGGGCGCACAATAAAAAAAGCGCGGGCCAGCCGCACTTTTGCCTGAAATTCGTCATCCGCGCGGCCCGGGCTATAGCTTTCTCCGGCATGCAGTTCGGGCTGGCACGCTGAGGCCCGCTGCTCCGTGCGTACGGCGCGCCCGCCCCGCGCGTTCGCGCCTAGAAACCGACCGCGAGCAGCGCATAGCCCGCGATCACCGTGCCCAGAAACGCGCCGCCGTAGGAAAAAAGCTTCACCGCGGCGACGGCGTGCACGCCGAAATCGTGCAGCAATATGGCGATACGATGCGCCGCGTGCCACAGGAACAGCGCCACCACGCCGAACATGACCAGCTTGCCCGCCCAGTTTTGCGCAAACGCCAGCATGTTATTGTAGCTCATCGTGTCCGGGGCGTAGATCAACCCCAACGGTACGGCGATGCCGGTGATGAACACCAGCGCCGGGCCGATCAGCGCCGCGAGCATCCCGCCGGCGCCGAACAGGGACCAGAAAATCGGTTCATTGGAGCGCTTCATGGATGCATCCCCTTGACAATGAGCAGGACCGCCAGGCACGCAACCACCGCGGCGGCGATGCCGCTGCCGGTGATCGTCCCCGGCTGCACGCGCTTGCCACCGACGAACATGATCGGCATGGTCTTGGGCATGATGTTGAACCAGCTCCAAGTGTGATAGACGAAGGTGCCAAGCACGATCAGGTGGAACACCAGCATCCACGGGGTCTTCAGGTACTGCAGCCAGCCGTTGAACGCGGCCTCGCCCTGGGCGAGGCGCACCAGCCCGAACAGCAGGACGATCGCGTAGGCGGCAACGAACACCGCCGTGACTTCGCGCGCCATGTAGCGGATGAAATACGCATCCCGTTTCCACCAGCCATCCATGGACCGGACGTAGGGTCGACGATTGCTCATTTGTCTGCTCTCCCTGGCGTGACGAATCGGGTGAAATAATTGATCGCGCTGTTCATCTTGTTCTGATTGATCGCATTGGCCGGGTCAACGCCCTTCGGACACACCTCGGAACAGTAACCGACCGCAGTGCAACCCCAGAAGCCCTCGTCCGCATAGCCCAGCTTCATGCGTTCATCCTGTCCGCCATCGCGCGAATCCGCGTTGTAGCGATGCAGCAGCGCCAGCACGCCCGGGCCGGTGAACTTCGGATTGAGCCCGTACTGCGGGCAGGCGGCGTAGCACAGCATGCAGTTGATGCACGAGCTGAACTGTTCGTACATGTCGCGCTGCTGCGGCGTCTGCAGGTACTCGCCCTGCTCCAGCGTGCGCGCCTCCTTCGGAATGATATAAGGCTTGATGCGCTCGAGCTTCGCGACGAAATCCGCGGCATCGACCACCAGGTCGCGCTCGATCGGCAGGTGCGCCAGCGCCTCGACCCGCAGGCCCTGCGGGTAGTACTCGCGCAGGAAGGTCTTGCACGAGAGCTTGGGTTTGCCCTCGATCATCATGCCGCAGCTGCCGCAGATCGCCATGCGGCAGGACCAGCGAAAACTTACAGTGCCGTCGAGGTAGTCCTTGATGTACTGCAGCCCCTGCAGCACGGACATGTCGTCGGTGAACGGCACCTTGTAGGTCTGCAATACCGGTTCCTTGTCCTGCTCCGGGCGATAGCGCAGGACTTCAATCTCGATTATTTTCTCGGCATCAGCCATTGCCTGCTCCCTCGCGCTCGCGTTCCTCTGCTGCCGCCTTCTCGCCGGCGGCGCCGTAGGCGCGCGTGCCCGGCTTGGACTTGGTGATTTTCACCTCGCCGTACTCGATCCGCGGCGCGCCGTCCCCAGTGTAGTAGGCGAGCGAGTGCTTGAGGAAATTGACGTCGTCGCGTTTCTCATAGCCGTCGAGACGCTGGTGCGAGCCGCGCGACTCCTTGCGGTTGAGTGCCGAATAAATGATCGCCTCGGCGACCTCGAGCAGATAGCCGAGCTCGATGCCGAGCAGCCATTCCGTGTTGTACACCTTCGAGTGGTCGTCGATTTTCAGATTCTTGTAGCGTTCCCTGAGTTCCCGGAGTTTGTCGCAGGTGGCCTGCATGTCGGCTTGGAGACGGTAGATGCCGCAGCCGTCCTCCATGCTCTGCGCCATCTCGGTGCGCAGCACCGCCAGGCGTTCTTTGCCGTCGGACCGGGTGACGACGCCCAGAGCACGCGCCTGTGCCGCCTCGGCCTGCTTCTTGATCGCGCCCGGATTGCTGATCGCCATCGACTTCGCGAACTTCGCCGCCTCGACCCCGGCCACCTTGCCGAACACGATCAGTTCAGTCAGAGAGTTCGAACCCAGCCGGTTGGCGCCATGGATGCCTACGCTGGAGCATTCCCCGACCGAATACAGTCCCGGCAGTGGCGCAGCTGTCTTGCCATCAGCCGTTATCCCGCCCATCGTGTAATGCACCGCCGGCAGCACCGGGATCGGCGTGTGCGCCGGATCGACGCCGAGGAATTCCTCCGCCAGCTCGCAGATCAGCGGCAGGCGCTCGTGCAGTTTCGCCGCGCCTAGGTGGCGCAGATCCAGATTTACGACTGCGCCATGCGGACCCTCGATCGTCCGCCCCTTCTTTTTCTCGTGCCAGAAAGCCTGGCTCAAGCGGTCGCGCGGCCCGAGTTCCATCGCCTTGTTGCGCGGCGTAGGTTCGGCTGGTCCAAGTCCGTAGTCCTGCAGATAACGATAGCCGTCCTTGTTAAGCAGGAATCCGCCTTCGCCACGGCACGCCTCGGTGAACAAGAGGCCGGTGCCCGGCATGCAGGTCGGGTGATATTGCATGAATTCCATGTCGCGCAGCGGCACACCATGGCGGTAGGCGAGCGCCATACCGTCACCGGTGACGATGCCGCCGTTGGTGTTCTCACGGAACACGCGGCCCGCGCCTCCGGTGGCGATGATCACGGCCTTGGCCTCGATCAGGGTGAATTCGCCGGTGGCGATCTGGATCGCAAGCACGCCCTGGCAGCGGCCGTCCTCGACCATCAGGTCGGTGCAGAAATATTCGTCGAAGCGCTTGATCGAGGGATACTTGATCGAAGTCTGGAACAGCGTGTGCAGCATATGGAAGCCGGACTTGTCCGCGGCAAACCAGGTGCGCTCTATCTTCATGCCGCCGAAGGCGCGCACATTGACGTGCCCGTCGTCGTTGCGGCTCCACGGGCAGCCCCAATGCTCCATCTGCACCAGCTCTTCGTGGGCGTGGGCAACGAAGTACTCGACGACATCTTGCTCGCACAGCCAGTCCCCACCGTGCACCGTGTCGTCAAAATGATAGTCCAGGCTGTCGTCTGTCCGCGTCACCCCGGCGGCACCCCCTTCCGCGGCCACGGTGTGGCTGCGCATCGGGTAGACCTTGGAAATCAGCGCGATTTTCAGTTTCGGATCCGTCTCGGCAACTGCGATCGCCGCCCGCAACCCTGCGCCACCTGCACCTACAATTGCCACGTCAGCCTGGAAAACTTCCACTGCTTACCTCCGTCTGCGCGAAACTGGTAGATTTTAACTGCAATTTCGGATCAGTGCCCCGACCGCCGTTAAACTAACGCCCGCGACCCTTTGCTTTGTTGATCCAAATCAAACGCCAAGCTGAAACTTCGAACAGCATACATAGTTAGGTCGCAGTTGCATGGCGCGTCATCGATCAAAAGACGGACCGAGCCGCGCGGCGCTACCGAAGGAACAACGGCAAAAAACGAAGATAGGAGATGCCAATAATGTATGAAAAACCCAATGCCAACGGCAACCAACCTATGCCCTCCGGTCTTGCACTGCTGCGCGACCCGGCACTGAACAGAGGCACCGGCTTTACCGAAGCGGAGCGAGAAAAGTACAACCTGCGCGGCTTTCTGCCGCCTCACGTGCACAACCAGGATGAGCAGGCGGTGCGCGTGCTGGCGCGCCTGCGCCTGCTGGCCGATCCTCTGGAAAAATTCGTCGCGCTCAATGCCTTGCACGACCGCAACGAATCGCTGTTCTTTCGCGTGCTGTGCGACAACATCGACGAAATGCAGCCGCTGGTCTACACCCCGACAGTGGGCCTTGCATGCCAGAAATTCGGCCACATCTTTCAGCGGCCGCGCGGCCTGTTCATCGGCGCCAACGACCGCGGACGCATCGCGCAGCTGCTGCGCAACTGGCCTTACCAGGCCGGCATCATCGTCGTCACCGACGGCGAGCGCATTCTCGGCCTGGGCGACCTGGGCGCCAACGGCATGGGAATTCCGGTGGGCAAGTTGTCGCTGTATACCGCGTGTGCAGGCGTGCATCCGCAGCTGTGCCTGCCGGTCACCCTCGACGTCGGCTGCAACAATGCGGCGATGCTCGAAGACCCGTTCTATGTCGGGCTGCGCCAGCGCCGGCTCACCGGCGTGGCCTATGACGAGTTGCTGGACGAATTCATTACCGCTGCATCGGAAGTGTTTCCGGGCGTGGTGATCCAGTTCGAGGATTTCGCCAACCAAAACGCGTTCCGTTTGCTGAAGAAGTACCGCGACCGCATTTGCACCTTCAACGACGACATCCAGGGTACGGCGGCGGTCGCGCTAGCCGGCATCCTCTCGGCGCTGCGCATTACCGGTGCCAAGTTCACCGAGCAGAAACTGCTGTTCCTCGGCGCCGGCGAAGCCGCGACCGGCATCGCCGATCTTGTTGTGTCGGCGATGATCGCCCAAGGCCTCGCCGAATCGGCCGCGCGGCAGCGCTGCTGGGCGGTGGATTCGCGCGGCCTGGTGGTGAAAAGCCGCACCGATCTGGCCGAGCACAAGCTGCCCTATGCGCACGAGCACGCGCCGGTGGGCGACCTCCTCAGCGCGATCAAGACGCTCAAACCAACCGCCATCATCGGCGTCGCTGCAGTGGGCGGCACCTTCACCCAGGAAGTGCTGGAGGAAATGGCGCGCATCAACGAGCGTCCGATCGTGTTCGCGCTATCCAACCCCACCTCGCAGGCGGAGTGCAACGCCGAGGAGGCGTACCGCTGGACCAAGGGACGGGCACTGTTCGCCTGCGGCAGCCCGTTCGATCCGGTGAAATATGAGGGCAAAACCTACGTTCCGCGCCAGGGCAACAACTCTTACATTTTCCCCGGCGTGGGCCTGGGCGCGATTGTCAGCCGCGCGCGCCGGATCACGGACGAGATGTTCATGGTCGCTGCGCGCACGCTGGCGCAACTTGTCACCGAATCCGATCTCGAGCAAGGCAGTCTTTACCCGGCCCTGCCGCGAATCCGCGAGGTCTCGGCGCACATTGCCGCAGCCGTCGCGGAAACGGCGTACAAAAACGGGCTCGCCGGCAAGCCCAGATCCGCCGACGTGCTCGCCGACGTGCGCTCGCAGATGTTCGATCCGCGCTACTAGATGACCGGCGGCGCCAGCACGGCGCCCGCACATGGCGGGCGTGCTGCGTCCGCTCGTTTGATCTACGTCAATGCGCAAGACACTGCTGGTATTATGCTTTGAACCGTATCACAGAAGGATGCAGCGTTACCGAATTTGACGTGCGCCGTCGGCAAACCAGGTTGCTGCGATCGCATTTGAGTTAAGGCGGATGGCGGCGCTCGATGAGCGCCATCGCGCTCGTCGTCTCCTTCGCCCGACCAACCCTCTGCACAGGGCCACCAGGCTATTCCATGTACACCATTGTCCGCCGCGAAGTATTTTCCGACACCACCTTTCTGTGGGAGGTGCTGGTTCCCGATGTCGCGATCTCCGCGCAACCCGGGCATTTTGTGATGGTGCGTCTGCACGAAGGCAGCGAACGCATCCCGCTGACGGTGGCCGATTTCGATCGCGACAAGGGCACCATCACCATGGTGATCCAGTCACTCGGAAAAACGACGCTGGAGATGCGGGATCATTACAAGCAGGGCGACAGCTTCGCCGATTTCGTCGGCCCGCTCGGCATGCCGCAGCATGTGAGCCAGGTGGGGCACGTGGTACTGGTCGGTGGCGGGCTCGGTGTCGCGCCGGTGTATCCACAGCTGCGCGCATTCAAGAACGCCGGCAATCGCACCACGGGCATCATCGGTTTTCGCAACAAGGACCTGGTGTTTTGGGAAGACCGCTTCAGCGAGTTCTGCAACGACCTGATCGTCTGCACCGACGACGGCAGCTACGGCACGCCGGGTTTCGTTACCGCCGCGCTGAAGGAGGTGCTCGAGCGCGACAAGCCGGATCTGGTCATCGCCATCGGGCCGCTGCCGATGATGAACGCATGCGTCGAAACGACGCGGCCCTTTGGCGTCAAGACCATGGTGTCGCTCAACGCCATCATGGTAGACGGCACCGGCATGTGCGGCTCGTGCCGCGTCAGCGTCGGCGGCGAGGTCAAGTTCGCCTGCGTCGACGGTCCGGACTTCGATGGCCATCAGGTCGACTTCAAGGAACTGGTCCTGCGGCAGCGCCGCTTCAAGGGGCAGGAATCGAAGGCGAGCGAGGATTACGCCCATATCTGCAACGTGGAGAAGGTGCTGTTCGAGCAGAACAAGCGCAATTACAAGAAGTTCAAGGACCTCTCGCCGCACGCCGTGAAGATGCCGGAGCGCGATGCGCTCGAACGCTCGCGCAACTTCAAGGAAGTGAATCTGGGCTACAGCATGCACGATGCGCTGGAGGAGGCCGAACGCTGCATCATGTGCACCAAGCCGGTTTGCATCGCCGGATGCCCTGTGTCGATCGACATCCCGCGCTTCATTCGCCACCTGCTCGTGCGCGACGTGGATGGCGCGCTCGGCGTGATCAACGAATCCAACCTGTTTCCGTCGGTGTGCGGCCGCGTCTGCCCGCAGGAATCGCAATGCGAGGCCCAGTGTGTCATCGGCAAGAACAAGAAGATCGAGATGGAGCCGGTGGCGATCGGCCGGCTCGAGCGCTTCGTCGGCGACAACGCGCGTGCGCCCCGTGCCGAGGCGCCGCGCTTCGAGCGCACGCTGGGACGGGTCGCCATCGTCGGTTCCGGCCCCTCGGGACTCGCGGTCGCAGCCGATCTGGCGCGCTACGGCTGCGAGGTCACGGTATTCGAGGCACTGCACGTGATCGGCGGCGTGCTCCAATACGGAATCCCGTCGTTCCGCCTGCCGCGCGACATCATCAGTCGCGAGGTCGAAACCCTGAAGAATATGGGCGTCAAGTTCGAGACCAACAAGGTGATCGGCAAAACCTTCTCCATCCCGACACTGATGGGCGACATGGGTTACGACGCCGTGTTCGTCGGCGCCGGTGCCGGCGCGCCCTCCTTCCTCGGCATCCCGGGCGAGTTCGCCGGCCAGGTCTATTCGGCGAACGAATTCCTGACCCGCGTCAACCTGATGGGCGGGGACAGATTTCCCTATCTCGATACGCCGATCACCCTGGGCAAAAGCGTAGTCGTGATCGGCGCCGGCAACACGGCCATGGACTGTCTGCGCGTGGCCAAGCGCCTGGGTGCGCCGACTGTGCGCTGCGTCTATCGCCGCTCCGAGGCCGAGGCCCCGGCCCGCGTCGAGGAGATCCGCCATGCGAAGGAGGAAGGCATCGAGTTCTTTTTCCTGCATACGCCGGTTGAGATTTTCACCGACGACGACGGCAGTGTGCACGGGATGAAGGTGCAGAAGATGATGCTGGGCGAACCCGACGAGAAGGGCCGGCGCAGGCCCGTGCCGCTGGACGAATTCGTCGAGCTTGAATGCGATACCGTGATCTACGCGCTCGGCACCAAGGCCAACCCCATCGTCACGCAATCCACACCGGGGCTGGGCCTCAACAAATGGGGCTACATCGTCGCCGACCCGGCGACGCAGGCGACCGCCCTGCCCGGAGTGTTCGCGGGCGGCGACATCGTCACCGGCGCGGCAACCGTCATCCTTGCCATGGGCGCCGGCCGCCGCGCGGCCAGGTCCATCGGCGCCTATCTGCAGGGCGGCAAGCAGAAATGGCCCGTCACCCAGGAAGAGGCCGACGCCTTCGTGCCGCCGGTTGCGCTCGGCGCGGCCGCGGCAGCCGGCGCTTCACCAACATCCCCGCAGAGCGAGAGCCAACCATGATCTCCTGTCCCAAGTGCCACCGCCCGATCGAAGGCGAGGAAGTCTACATCTGTTGCGCCAACCTCGAGCTCAGGTGGAGGTGCAGCGCGTGCGGCAAGGTGAGCGAGGGCTTCGCCTTTCCCTATGGCATGTGCCCGCATTGCAACGGCAAGCTGGAGATGCTCGAGCGCGGGCCGATCGACGACGCGAAAGGCCTGGACGCCATCCGTGCGGCATTCGAGATCGAACTCGGCGGCCATGCGTTCTACCAGCGCGCGGCGAACGACTCAAAGGACCCGGCCCTGCGCGAACTGTTCGGCCGTTTCGCCGCGATGGAGCAGGAACACATGGCAACCTTGTCCAAGCGTTACCACGCGGACCTGCCCGCGCCGGCCGAAGACCTCCAGATCGATCATGCCGCCATCTTCGCCGGCGTGGAACGCAAGCCCGAGGACCCCGCCAACCTGTTTCGCATCGCCATCGCGTTCGAGGAGCGGGCGGTGACGTTTTTCAGCCAGCACGGCACCCAGGCCCCAGAGGGCTCGATC
>MERK01000224.1:13618-13760 GCA_001770575.1 Betaproteobacteria bacterium RIFCSPLOWO2_12_FULL_64_23 | reverse complement strand
GGCATGATCCTGCATCTGCGCGAGCGCGAAAGACTGTCGCAGCGCGACATCATCGCGCGCCTGACGGCGATGCAGTATCAGAGGAACAAGTTCGAGTTCGCCCGCGGCACCTTCCGCGTGCGCGGCGACGTGCTCGATGTGT
>MERK01000224.1:965-13536 GCA_001770575.1 Betaproteobacteria bacterium RIFCSPLOWO2_12_FULL_64_23 | reverse complement strand
CACCGGCCGCGTGCACCAGCGCGTGCCGCGCTTCACCGTCTATCCTTCCAGCCATTACGTCACGCCGCGCGAGACCACGCTGCGCGCAGTCGAGGCAATCAAGCTCGAGCTGCGCGAGCGCATCGATTTTTTCGTCAAGGCGAACAAGCTGGTCGAGGCGCAGCGCATCGAGCAGCGCACCCGCTTCGACCTGGAGATGCTCAACGAGATGGGGTTCTGCAAGGGCATCGAAAACTATTCGCGCCACCTGTCCGGGCGCAAGGCGGGCGAGCCGCCGCCGACGCTGATCGATTACCTGCCGCACGACGCCCTGATGATCATCGACGAGAGCCACGTCACCGTCGGGCAGATCGGCGGCATGTACAAGGGCGACCGCTCGCGCAAGGAGAACCTGGTCGATTACGGATTTCGCCTGCCCTCGGCGCTGGACAACCGGCCGCTGCGCTTCGACGAGTTCGAGCGCATGATGAAGCAGACTTTCTTCTGCTCGGCGACGCCGGCCGAATACGAGCGCACGCACTCGGGCCAGGTGGTGGAGCAGCTGGTGCGCCCTACGGGTCTGGTCGATCCGCTGCTGGAAGTGCGCCCGGCCTCGACCCAGGTGGACGATCTCTTGTCCGAGATCAGCCTGCGGGTGGCGCAGAAGGAGCGCGTGCTGGTGACCACGCTCACCAAGAAGATGGCCGAAGACCTGACCGAATACCTGGCCGAGCACGGCATCAAGGTGCGCTACCTGCACTCGGAAGTGGAAACGGTGGAGCGGGTGGAGATCATCCGCGACCTGCGCCTGGGCAAGTTCGACGTGCTGGTGGGCATCAACCTGCTGCGCGAGGGGCTGGACTTGCCCGAAGTGTCGTTGGTGGCCATTCTCGACGCCGACAAGGAAGGTTTCCTGCGCTCCGAGCGCTCGCTGATCCAGACCATAGGCCGCGCCGCGCGCCACATCAACGGTGCGGCCATCCTCTACGCCGACCGCATCACCGATTCGATGCGGCGGGCGATCGGCGAAACCGAGCGCCGTCGCGCCAGGCAGATCGCCTACAACGAGGAGCGCGGCATCACGCCCGTGGGCATCTCCAAGCGCATCAAGGACATCATCGAGGGCTTCTACGACCGCGACCAGGCGCAGTTTGACCTGAAGGCGGCGCAGGACCAGGCGCGCTACGAGGCCATGAGCGAGAAGCAGCTCGCGCGCGAGATCAAGCGCCTGGAGAAGCAGATGCTCGACCACGCGCGCAACCTGGAATTCGAAAAAGCCGCGCAGGCGCGCGACCAGCTTACCCAACTGAGGAAATCCGTCTTCGGCGTGGTGACCGCGGAAGGGGACATCAGGAAAGTCGGATGAGCGCACAACAACGGATTACTCGGGGTGCTGCTCCTGCTTCACCGGCAGCATGGGCGCCGGCCGGCGCCCGTCGAACATGTGGAAGATACTAAGGATCGGGTGGTGCAGCGCCATGCGCGGGCCGGCCCATTGCATTACGATCCGGATTTGCTCGCGCATGTCCGCGCTGTAGCAGTGGACGGTGCAGTTGGTGCAGGTCGGCTTGGCGTCGCCGAACACGCAGCGCTCGAGCCGGCGCGCGGCGTAGTCGAGGAGCGCTGCGCAGTCGGTGCAAAGCGGGGGGCCGCCGGAATGATCGTGCCCGCGGCAATACAGGCGCACCATCGCTTCGATGGTTTTCAACTCGCGCGCACGGCGCACGAAGCGCTTGTCGGTGGTGAATTCGACAATCTGAGGGGACATGCCTAGATATCCCTGATTCCGCGCCTCGCCCGCATTGCGCGGCCGACGCGGTCCAATTGCACGGCCCCCAGCAAGCGCGCCGCAAGAGGCAACAGTTCCTCTTCTTCGCGCGCGATGTGCCGCCGGTAGCGCTCTACCAGGCGCCCGACTTCATCCGCATCCAGATCAGGCTTGGTTCCGAGCCAGATTCCTTCGAGCTTCCAGCGCAATTCGACCCAGGCCTGTTCCAGTTCGCGGTGCTGCGCCTGCAGCGCATCGGTGAGTTCGCGCAAATGCGCCAGTTCGGCGTCCGGTGCCGACTGCAGCAGCGCCGGGAACAGATCCTCCTCTTCGTCGGCATGATGGTGCCGGGCCGAAGTGTCGAAATAGCGCATGATGTTTTGCGCCGCCTCGCGCGCCGCCTGGTCCGGCCCGTTGGCGGCCAGATGCGCCGGCAGCCGCAGCAGCGTCTGGCACTGGCGCTCGACGCGGCCATGGCAGGCCGAAAGCATCTCCAGCGGCGCCTCGAAGCCGGCCGCCGGCGCGTCGAATCCGGGGAAAGAGATTTTGGCAGCGCACATCAGAGGCCTCCAGCAGGGTAAGGGCGACTCATGTCAGTTCGCTCGCTTGGGCGTGAATTCCAGCATTTTCGCAAGCCTGGGCTTCGGCGCGATCAGATCGGCAAGGGTGTAGGCGTCCAGGGAGCGGAAGAAGGCGTCGAGCGCTTCGACCAGCACGCCGCGAAGCACGCACGCCGATTCGATGCGGCAGTCGGAGGAATTCCGGTCGAAGCATTCGACGAGTTTGCGATTGTCTTCGGTGCCGCGCATCAGTTCGCCGAGATTGATCTGTCCCGGCGCCAACCCCAGGCGCATGCCCCCGCCTTTGCCGCGCGCGGTCTCGATATATCCACCCTGCGCCAGGTAATGCACCACTTTCGTCAGATGATTGGCCGAGATGCCGTAGGCCTGGGCGATCTGCCCCACCGTCGTTATCTCGTCGTCGTGGACGCCAAGGTAGATCAGCACCCGCAGCGTGTAGTCGGAAAAAGTGGTGAGACGCATGGTCCGGGCCAGGGTTGAATTAAAACATGTATATTTAGTATTGATTATGCCTGAAATGTGTACTATAGTAAAGCTGCATATCCAATACCGCTTTAAGGAACCGACATGGAAGCGCAAGCCGCAATGCCAACCGAGGAGAGGGTGCGTGAGGCGCTATGCACCGTGGACGATCCCGAGGTCGGCATGAACATCGTCGATCTCGGGCTGGTTTACCGTATCGACATCGCGCCGGAGCGTGTCCGCGTCGAATTGACCATGACCTCGCCCGCCTGCCCGATGGGGGACCTCATCACCGACAACGCGCGCCGGGCCGTCGGCGCGGCGTTGCCGCAAGACGTGGCCGTCGATGTCCTGCTGGTATGGGACCCCCCGTGGACGCCCGACAGGATGTCCGAGAGCGCAAGGCAGACATTCGGCTGGCCACGCTGAGGCTGCGGCAACAACAAACGCCGATTTTTTTGACTGACCAATGGAGACCGAAAACATGACTGCCACTGTGACCACCACCATCGACGTGCGTACCATCGCTCCGCGCGAACGCCATCCCCTCATTTTCAGCACTTTCGGCAAGCTCGCTCCGGGGGATGCCTTCTTGCTGGTGAATGACCACGATCCGAAACCGCTCTACTACCATTTCAAGGCCGAACTCGGCGAAGCATTCGCCTGGGACTATCTGGAGAACGGCCCGGAAGTGTGGAAAGTGCGCATCGCCAAGTCCCTCTGAGATCCAGTCGGCGAGCGCCGAGGCGGTGAGGCAATGAGCACCGACGTTCCGGTTGCAGGTCGAGCGCCCTTGCTGGTGCTCGCGTTTGCATCGCTGTTCGTGGGCATGGCGGCGGGCCTGGCGCGACTGGGCTGGCTGTTCCCGGCCCCGGTCGTGGAACTGGCAGCGCTGCATGGGCCGCTCATGGCCTCCGGATTCTTTGGCACCGTGATCAGCCTGGAGCGCGCCGTGGCGCTGTCACAGCGATGGGGTTACTTCGGACCACTGCTGACCGCTCTGGGCGCGGCGGCGGGCATCCTCGGCGCGCCATTCGCAATCGCTCCCCTCCTGGTCGCAATGGGCAGTGCAGTGCTGCTGGCTGCCTCGGTCGTGTTCTACCGTCGGCAGCGAGAACTGTTTACGCTGACGCTCGCGCTCGGGGCCGCCTGCTGGATGCTCGGCAATCTGCTTTGGCTGGTGGGGCGCCCCATTTACCTCGCCGTTCCGTTCTGGATCGGCTTTCTGGTGCTCACCATCGCCGGGGAGCGCCTGGAGCTATCGCGCGTCCTGCCGCCTTCTGCGGTCGCGCGGCGTATATTCGTCGCGGCTATCCTCGTGCTGCTGGGCGGGATCGCCCTATCGGCGTTCGCCTGGACCGCGGGGACGCTGCTGCTGGGCGCGGGGCTGCTCATTCTTGCTCTATGGCTGATGCGCCAGGATGTCGCCCGGCGCACGGTGAAGGGCAGGGGACTGCCGCGCTTCATCGCTGTGTGCCTGCTCACAGGATACGCCTGGCTCGCGCTGTCCGGACTCGCCATATTGGTTTCGGGCGGGCTGGGCTATGGCGGCGCCTCCTATGACGCGGCGCTGCACGCGGTGCTGCTGGGATTCGTGTTCTCGATGGTGTTCGGCCACGCGCCCATCATCCTGCCGGCGGTGCTGCGCGTGGCGGTTCCCTACACGCCTTATTTCTACCTGCCGCTCGCGCTGTTGCATCTGTCCCTGCTTGTACGCGTGGCGGGCGACTGGATCATGTTGCCGCAGTGGCGCGCCTGGGGCGGCGCGCTCAACGGCATCGCTTTGCTCGCCTTTGTCCTCGGCACCGTCGCTGCGGTGGTACGCGGCCAAACAAGAAGACCAGATCTTTGAATTGCTGACAAGGAAACAACCATGGTGACATCGGAAAATTGCTCCATCTGGCTCATGCGGACGGCAGCGATCGTGGCGATCGTGTTCGGCGCGGCGACGATTCGCGCCGGCGGCAGCGTCCTCTTCGGCGACGACGCTCAGGCCGCGGGCAACATTATCGGCTTCGTGCTCTGGTTCAATTTCCTCGCCGGCTTTGCTTATGTGGTGGCTGGCATCGGACTGTGGCTGCGGCGCCGCTGGTCGGCGCAGCTGGCCCTCGCGATCGCCGCGGCAACCGTGCTGGTATTCGCCGCATTCGGCATCCACGTGGCTGCTGGCGGCGTGTTCGAAGCGCGCACGGCATGGGCAATGACGCTGCGCAGCGCCGTATGGACTCTGATCGCGGCGTTGGCGCTTAGGACATTGAAAACGCATACCTCACCCCCGGTCTCCTGGTCAGCCGACATTGCCACAGGAGCCAAATAGCGGGAGAATCGGCGTGCACCTGGAAATCGCGCCCATTAAAACATCCCGCAAAGGGTACCGTCTTGCTCCAAGTTCCGATCAAGGTACAGTCGTTCCTGGGCAACGTGTCTTTGTTCAAGGAACTGGCCAGCGACGAGTTGGATCGCATCGCTGCGAAGATAGTCGAGGTGCGTGCCGCGCGCGCGGAAGTCCTGTTTCGCCGCGGCGACCCCGCGCTCGGTTTTCACATTATCGTCTTCGGCCAGGTAAAACTTGCTTTTTCGTCGCCGCGCGGCGACGAAAAAGTGGTGGACCTGATCGGTCCGGGGCAAAGCTTCGGCGAGGCGGTCATGTTCATGGAACGCCCGCATGTGGTGACCGCGCAGGCGCTTTCCGATTCGCTGTTGTTGTACATTGCCAGGGAAATCGTATTCGAAGAACTGGAGCGCGATCCGCGCTTCGTGCGCCGCATGATCGCCGGCCTGTCGAGCCGGCTGCACGGCTTGATGAGCGATCTCGAGAGCGACTCGCTGCGCTCCGGCACACAACGCATCATCGGTTATCTCCTGCGCGACAGCGACGACAATCCGGAATCAAAAAACGCGCTCGAAGTGACTTTGTCTGCGAACAAGGGAGTGATCGCGTCGCGCCTGAGCCTGACGCAGGAGCATTTCTCGCGCATTCTCCACGACCTTTCTGCCCGCCGCCTGATCGAAGTGCACGGGCGTTCGATCTACATTCCCGATGTCGCCAAGCTGCGCGCCTGCTCGGATTAATCGGCAGACAGTTCCCAGATCAGAATCTCGAAATGCCCGTCGGTGAAACTCTCGGTCTTGTAGGCATAGCGATTGCGCTCCAGGAAACGATAAAGCGGGCGCGGTTCCAGGTGGATGATCAGTTTTAGCTGATCGCCAAGGGCGAGCTCGCTCAAGGCTTCCACGACGCGTTCGAACGGCTCGGGTGAGTGGAGATTGCGGGCGTCGATAATTTTCACGTGTTCTCCTTAGCGGGCGAATCCTGCCAAAGCAGACTAGTGGTTGCACCAAGCAGCAGTGCCGCGCCGAGGTTGTGCATCAGCGCCAGTGACAAGGGAAGATCCGCAAGCACCATCGCGGCTCCGAGCAGCAGCTGCAAGCCCAGCATACCGAGTAGCACCCAGCCGAGGACTGCCGCGCGGGCCCCGCGGCGAACCGCTCCAATCCCCAGTGTGCACAAGATTACCGCCACCAGCAGCGCGCCGTAGCGGTGCGCGATGGGCAGCGGCTCGAGCGCAGCGGCGACCTGGTCCGATGTTGGCAAGCCGAAGAACGGATTGAACAGGCGCCAGTCGGTCGACTCGGGCCACCAGCCGCTGCCGCATCCCGGCAGCGTTAAACAGGCAAGCGCCGCGTGGCGCGCGCCGATCATGCCTCCGAGCGCAATCTGCAGCGCCAGCGCGGCAAGCGCGAGCCAGAGCAGCATCCGGCCCGCGCCACCGGACTCGCCGCCGCCCCGTTGGTGCAGCCCCCAGAGCAGGGCGGCGATTGTAATTCCGCCCAGCAGGTTGCCCAGCGTCACTGCCGGCAGGTTGGAAGGCGTCACAAGTCCGAGCCCTGCGAGCAAGACCGCCAGCGTCAACGCCATCCAGGCGGCCACGCGTGCGCCCGTCCCCTGCAATTCTTCCCGGCCAAGAACAACAATCAGAATCAGCAGCACGCCCACCGCGCTCGCGGAGAGTCGGTGCAGCGCGCGCGCCCAGAACAGGGGCGTGGCCCCGGGTAACAATTGTCCCGCTTCGGGCAGTTGCACGGCGCGGCCGTAGCAGGCAGGCCAGTCGGCGCAGCCCAATCCGGCCTGCGACAAACGGATATAGGCGCTGGTCGTGATGATGACCAGCACCAGCAGAAAGGCGACAAGCACGACCATGCGCATCGGTCCGGGTTTCATTTCGAAGGGATCTCCTTGTAGCGGTTTCTCATGGCGCGGCGCGTGATCGGCATGCCGGGCATGATTGTCGCAATTCGCATGGATCAGCCACCTGATGGCAGGAAGGCGTCGGAAAAGCAATACTCTTCCGAGAGCCCCTGTGCGAGGAAGGCGGGGAAGGCGGTATCCACCATTTTCGCCGAGCCGCAGACATAGACCTCGTAGCCGTCAAGGTCCGTAAAGTCATTCAGAATGGCCGCATGCACGAGGCCGCTGCGGCCCTGCCATCGATCCTCCGCTTTGGGCTCCGACAGCACCGGCACGAACTTGAAGTTGTCGTGTTCCTGCTGCCAGCGCCGGGCGAGCTCCATCATGTAGAGGTCCTTGGGCCGCCGCACCCCCCAGTACAGCAGCATCGGCCGGCGCAGGTCTCGAAGAAACGCGTCCTCGACGATGCTCTTGATCGGCGCGAAGCCGGTTGCGCCGGCGACGAAAATGATCGGCCGCGTGCTCTCGCGCAGGCAGAACGAGCCCAGCGGTCCTTCGAAGCGCAAATCGACGCCGACTTTCATTTGCGTGAACACCTGCGTCGTGAACCGGCCCCCGGCGATCAGGCGTACATGCAATTCGATGTACTCGCTTTGATGCGGCGGATTGGCGAACGAAAATGCACGCCGCTGTCCGTCCGCGAGCAGGATGTTGATATACTGGCCGGCGACGAAGGGAATGCTCTCGCCTGCCGGCAACGAGACCATGAGCCGTATGACCTCGTCGGACAGGCGCTCCATGCCGTGCACGCGCCCGATATAAGTCTGCACGGTCGCAGCCGCGGTCGTATCGCCGGCTGCGTATTCGATCTCCAGGTCGGATCGCGGAACGGCGCAGCACATGAGCGCCGTGCCCAGCACTTTCTCGGCCTCGCTCAGCGCGCTCGCCTGATAGGCCCCATGGTCGACGCTGCCGTGTAGGAGGGTGCATTTGCACTTGCCGCAGGCGCCGTTGCGGCATTCGAACGGCAGGCCGATCCCGGCGCGCAGGCCTGCCTCGAGCACGGTCTCGCCCGCGCGTATGGCGACATTGCGGTTGTCGGGGTGCACGCGCATCTGGAACTCGCGCTTTGCGCCGTGGCCGAATTTCGGCGGCAGCCAGGGCAGGACGGCGAAGAATGCGGTCGTTGCAAGGAGCAGCAGCCAGACCTGCCCCAGCGGCCAGAGGTACAGCAGCGGAAACAGCGTCAGATAGAACCAGTCGAACGCAAGCCGGCTTGGTACCACGCCGAAATCCGCCGCGCCGCCCTGACTCAGCGCGGGCTCGACCAGCGCCAGGGCAATCAGGGTCAGCAGCAGGCAGACCATGATAGTCCGCGGCGGATTGGTGCTCGCCTTGGGCACGCGTTGCACATGGATCCACATCAGCAGCAGCACCAGCAGGGGCAGGCCGATGTGCATAAAGGAAAGCAGCGAGAAAAAGCGGTCGTTGACGCTCGACTGATAGATGAAGTTGCGGATCAGGGCGCCGTCGAATATCGGCAGCCAGTCGAGCCATTCGAAGCTGGCGACGACCACGAATTGCGCCAACTTGTCCCAGGGAAGCATATAGCCGTTGATTGCGGAAACATAGACGAGCCAGATGAGCAGCACGCCGGTCATCCATGAGAACCAGCGAAAGCCGCGAAACCGGTCGAACGCAAAGTGGCGCAGCATGTGCACGAGCATGGTCAGCACCATGGCGTCGGAGGCGTAGCGATGGACGCTGCGCATGATGCCGCCGGCATACCATTGGTCCTCGGTCAGGGCCTGAACCGATGCAAAGGCGTCGGCGACGCCCGTCTTGAAGAAAACGTAAAGGTAAAGCCCGCTGATGGCGACGATCCAGAACAGAAAGAAGCTGATGGCGCCGAGGTGATACAGCGGATTGAGCCGGTTGCCGAAGGCGGCATTGAACAGCGCCTCGACGCGCATAAACAGCCACTGCATAGCGCGCTGCAAGCGCTTGATCATTGCCCGGCCACTCTCTTGCCTTCGCGCACGGCGCGGATCACCACGACCACGAACAGCAGGCCACCAATGATGGCGATGAGTCCGCCCAATCCCATCAGGCCCATCCCCGCGATTTCGCCGCCGCGCCTGAGCACCTGCTCGGCGCCGGCCACCTTGCGCTGCACGCCGTAGCCGCCGGACCATACCAGGCCGGTGATGTGCATCAGCTGGCCCGCGCCGTAGAGGATCGGCTGCCAGGTGGCCAGCTTGCCGGCGGGCGCGGCATAGCCCAGTTGCGGCAGCAGGTGGAAGACCAGCCCCATCAGCGCGAGCGTCACGCCGACGATGGAACCGTGGTAATGGGCGGGAATCTTGACGTTGTTGCCGCTGATGAAAATGCCGATTACGCCGCCGACTGCAAACAACGCTACCGAGGACAGGAGTGCCGCGCGCAGCGGCCTTGCGTCCTCGCGCAACTCCGAGGCCGGGCGCAGTGCCACCAGCACCGCCAGGCTCATCGGCAGGATCGCCAGCCCGCCGCCAAAACGCATGGCCCAGGTCAACAGATTGCGGTGTTCGACCGAGGCGACGCCATACGCCAGATAGGCGTAGGGGGTAACGAAGACGCAGACCAGGGCCAGCAGGAACATCAGCAGCGCCACGCGCGGACTCAGCGGCACGCGCGCGCCGCAGGCGCTGATGAGCCAGATCCACGCCACCAGCATCAGCAGGGTCCAGGTGAATTGCAGCGCGTGGCCGCCGCCCCAGAACAGGATTTCGTAATACGCCTTGCCGGCGAGCGATGCCGGGACCACTGCATAGGACCAGGCGAACGCCATTATTGCCACGGCGGCGGAAACGGCAGCCGCATTCAGGCCGAAGCGCAGGGCGCCGCCACCGTTGAAACTAATTCCCAGGACCGGGGCAAGCACCAGGCTGCGCAGCACCAGCGCGGCGAAACCGGCGCCGAACACGAGGAGCCCGGAGATAAAGATCGGGTCGCCGAGGACCGGAATGTAATTCGCCATGATCGGTTCGCCGCCGCCAATGAACGGCGCGAGCGACATCAGCACCACGCCGAGTGCACAGCCCCACAGGGCAAGCCAGCCCCAGCTCATGGCATGGGTAGAGCTGTTGATGCTCCACAGCATGCCGGCAATGGCGACGAACCACACCAGCACCGACAGGTCGACGTGGGCCACCAGCGCGACGTGGAAAAAATCCGCGACGGGAAAAAAGTTCTGCAACACCGGGGTGCGCGATAGCACCAGCAACACCGAGAACACGCCCGACCCGATCAGCGAAAGCAGGCCCAGCCACAACCAGGCGCGCGCCAGCGCTTGCCGGGCGCTGTCCGGCTGTTGCAGCACGTACTCGGGCAAGGGTGTTTTCGACGCATTCATTGCAGCGTGATCCCGCCGGCTTCCTGGTTGAAGTCGATTACCAGCACCTTGCCGGGTTTCAGCGTCACCAGTTCCTCGCGGCGGTAGTTGAAACCGGTGGCGCGCGCGTCGTCGTTCAGGCGGATTGCGAGGCGATGTTCGCCCGCTTGCACGGGAATTCGGTGATAAACGGTCGAGGCGCCATCTTTGGACAGTCCCGAGGGTCTGGCCACATGCCGGTAGGCCGGGGCGCCGTCCAGTTCGATTTCGACGGTGACTGGCGAGCGCTCGCGCGGGCAGTCCATGGGTGCGCGCATGTTCGGCGCCAGTTTCGCGAGTTCTTCCGCAGTGCGCTGGCGACAGGCCGAGACCAGTTTTCCTTCATGGCTGAAACTCAGCTTGATCAGCGCCTGGTCGGCCGGCAAGTGCCTGTAAGGCGGCGAGTTGGAGAAATAGCCGATGATCAGCGCGAACAGCCCGTAGAGCAGCGCCTGGCCTATCCAGGAAATCGGTTTAGCCATGCGCCGTCATCCCTGTCGATGCAACGATCGGGTCCGCGATTGGATCCGCGATTGGGTGCAACCGTTCTGCCGCCAGCGCCTGCCGCATATCGTCGAGCACGACGGCAAGCTCGGCCTCCTCGCCGCGGTCGGCCCAGGCGATGCGCAGCGCCTTGCCCGGCGGGCGGGCGCGCAAGTGCGGCTCACGCATTCCGGCGAGACGCTCCTCGGTCCAGCGATTGCCCAGGCGGAAGTCGCAGCCGCCCGCGCGGCAGCCGGTCACCAGCACGCCGGCGGCTCCGCCGCGCAGCGCGTACTCGACTAAGGAGGGCGGCAGCATGCCGGTGCAGATTAGGGTGAAGCTTGCCAGGTCTTTGCCGGCCAGGCTGGTCACATTGGCGCCCTGATCGCAGCCGAACACCACGATCCCGTTCCTGCCCGTGAGCCGGGCCAATCCTTGCTCCAGTGCCCGTCTCAGCCCGCCGATCGGCATTTGCGGCATGTCGATCCCGGTAACCAGTTCGGCCGCGCTGCGAAAAGGGGTGGACGACGGGCAGGAGCCGGCGCAAATGCCGCAGCTTGCGCAGAGATCGGGAATCACCTGGGCGAGCTCCCGGCCCTGGATTTCACTTGGATGAGGCACCATGACGATGGCGGCGTAGGGGCAATCCTCGAAACAACGGCGACAGCCGTTGCAGCTGTCCGGGTGCACCTCTGCGACCGGTGCGGCAGCAGCATGCGGCAGGACCGGCAGGACGAACAGGAGCAAGGTCGCGCCGGTCGCGAGCGCCCACACGGCGCCGGCCGAGGTGGCGTACATCAGCGGCTGCCAGAACAGGTAGAACCAGTCGAGTGCGAGCGGACCCGGAACCAGGGAAAGGTCGGCTGCGGCCTGGTTCGCGATCGGCAGCGCCAGTGACAATGCCAACAGGGAAAGCAGCGAGCCCGCGGCAAGCGCAGGAGGCGGAAAGACCTCGGCGCGGCTGATGCGCTGGATGTGGAACCACAGGCCGAAGATCAGCAACAGCGGCACCCCGATATGAACGAATACGAACAGCGAGAACAACCGGTCGCTGACGGCGTTTGCGCTCAGATAGTTGCGTATCAGCGGCGTGGCGAAGACGGGCAGCCAATCGAGCCACTCGGCGGTGGTGGCCGCGGAGAACTGCGCTAGCTGGTCCCATCTCAGCCAGATGCCGACCACGCCCGAGATATAGATGAACCACAGCAGCGGTACGCCGGTGAGCCAGGAAAAGTAGCGAAAACCGGTGTAGCGCCCGAGCAGGAATTCGCGCAGCAAATGCAGCAGCGTGACCAGGAGAAAGGCGTCGGCGGCGTAGCGGTGCAGGCTGCGCAGCACGCCGCCGAGGTACCACTGCTCGCGCGAGAGCCAGTTGACGGAGCGATAAACGCCGTCGACCGAGGTGTCGAGCACGGCGTAAAGATACAGTCCGGTGACGGCGATAATCCAGAAGAACAGGAAACCGAGCGAGCCCAGATGGCGCCAGGGGTTGAGCGCGGCGCCGAATACCGGATCGAATCCGTGCTCGATGCGACGGTAGGCGATCAATGCCCCGCGCATCATGCGTTGGCGCGCCTCGCCGCGCGCCTGCGCGTCCACCATTCGTTGAGGAAAAACCAGAGGATCCAAAGCAGGAAGGTCGCGCCGCCGGCGATCTCGAGGACGATTGCGTAGCTTACGCGATACTTGCCGGTGCG
>MERK01000224.1:624-806 GCA_001770575.1 Betaproteobacteria bacterium RIFCSPLOWO2_12_FULL_64_23 | reverse complement strand
GGCGTCAACCACACTGACCTGCAGCAGGTGGTCGAAACCCGCAGCGGTGGCGACGAACTCGAAGCCGAAATCGCGTGCCAGAACCGGCACGATGGCAGCGCTCGGACTGAGAAATTCCCAGTTGGGCGAGTTGATGCCGTACTGGGCGGCGAAAGACTTGAGCGCCTGCGGCGAGTCGGCCG
>MERK01000224.1:0-575 GCA_001770575.1 Betaproteobacteria bacterium RIFCSPLOWO2_12_FULL_64_23 | reverse complement strand
CGGCTCGCCCCTCGCGATCCCGCAGGAGGTAGTCGCCGATAGTGCGCCCCATTGCGGCCTGACTGGCGCGCAAGGCGGCAGTCTGGTCCAGGGCGGGGAAGGATCCCGGCGCGACGGCGGCGGCCGGCGCAGTGTCTTCTAACGCCTCTGCAGCGAGGGCCACGCAACAGAATATCGCCAGCATTGCGCCGGCATAAATGCGGCGCCACCGGTCGCGAGCCGCGAGGCCGGTGCAAGCGACGAAACATTGCGCGCGGGTTGGCTGCATAGATTGACGAATCAAATCCGTTCCGGGCTCGGCCGCGGCAACCGGGCGCAAGCGGTTCCCGCTCAGAATAGCAGCGCGTCGGCCATCGCTGCCAAAAGCAACAGGCTTAGTTGCACCAGCGACGCGTGGAACGAACTCGTCGCGGTCTTGCGGCTGGGCGCGCGCGCCAATTGCCAAGCTTTGCGAATGAAATGGGCGCCGCCGGCGAGGGCGCCGGCGAAATAGATCAAGCCCGCCCCGAAGAAAACAGGCAGCAGCGAAACGCCGACCAGCGCGAGGGCGCTGGCGAACACGATTTGCGCGGCGC
>MERK01000223.1:16763-17514 GCA_001770575.1 Betaproteobacteria bacterium RIFCSPLOWO2_12_FULL_64_23 | reverse complement strand
TTACGAGGTGGCTGGGCCTCGGTATGCACTGCGCTGCTTTGTAACCCACGTCGAAACCAGGTCGCCCCCGGTATCCGGTGGGGAGTGGAGGCTGGGAAGCGAGGGAAATCCCCCCGCCCCGCGCCTGCCAATCCCGAACTGCAACTGCATTATCTCATATGGGGTGAAATCAGGTGGAAATCAACAGGCCCGAAGGTAATCGAGCACTTGGCGCGGATGCTCGATGATCGCATCGGCCTGCCAGGACTCGATCGAGCCGCCGTCGCCCAAGTAGCCGTACTTCGCCGCCAGTACGCGCATGCCGGCGGCGCGTGCGGCCTGCACGTCGCGCAGGTCGTCGCCTACATACACGCAGGCGGACGCCGGCAATTGCAGCGCGGCAGCCGCATGCAGCAGCGAATCCGGGTGCGGCTTCAAGCGCGCCGAAGTGTCGCCGCCGACGACGCAGGCGGCGCGCTCGCCCAGGCGCAGGTGCTGCAGCAGGGGCAAGGTGAAGCGCTCCGCCTTGTTGGTCACCACGCCCCAAGGGATCCGTTCCTGGTCGAGTTGATCGAGCAGTTCGGCCATGCCGTCGAACAGCCGGGTATCGACGCAGATCTCGGCGGCATAAAAATCGAGAAACTGCGCTCTGAGCGCGTCGTAGCGCTCGTCCCCCGGATCCAGGTCGAACCCGATTTTAAGCAGGCCGCGCGCGCCGCTGGATGTGTAGGGCCGGGTGATCTCCAGCGGCATCGGCGCCAGGCCGTTGGCG
>MERK01000223.1:0-16728 GCA_001770575.1 Betaproteobacteria bacterium RIFCSPLOWO2_12_FULL_64_23 | reverse complement strand
CGCAGTGTCGGCGAGCGTGCCGTCCAGATCGAACAGCACCGCCCGCGCACCGGCTCTAGGCATCACGCACGCAGTGCATCAGGTAATTGACGCTGGCGTCGTCGTTGAGCGAATAGATCTTCGTCAGCGGGTTGTAGCTCATGCCGATCACCGATTTCAGCGTGAGGCCGGCGGCGCGGCAATGGCGCGCGAGCTCCGACGGTTTGAGGAATTTCGCGTACTCATGCGTGCCGCGGGGCAGCAGGCGCAGAATGTATTCGGCGCCGATCACCGCAAGCAGATAGGACTTGGGATTGCGGTTGATGGTGGAGAAAAATACGTGCCCGCCCGGCTTGACCAGTTGCGCGCAGGCGCTGACCGTGCTGGCCGGATCGGGCACGTGCTCCAGCAGTTCCATGCAGGTGAGGGCGTCGTAATGTCCGGCCTCGCGTTGCGCCAGCGCCTCGGCGCTGATTTCTTCGTAGTTCACCTCGAGGCGCGACTCGAGCAAGTGCAGCATGGCCACTTTCAGCGCCTTTTCGGACAGATCGATGCCTTTGACGCGAGCGCCCAGCGCCGCCATTGCTTCGGCCAGGATGCCGCCGCCGCAGCCGACGTCCAGCACCGATTTGGCCCTCAATCCGGCGATGCCGTCGATCCAGCCCAGGCGCAGGGGATTGATTTCGTGCAGCGGCTTGAAATCGCCGCTCGGGTCCCACCAGCGGTGGGCCAGTTCGCTGAATTTGGCCAGTTCCTGCGGGTCGGCATTCATGGTCTCTTGCAGTCCAAATAAAAAAGCCCCGCTCGCGCAGGGCTTTTGAAAGGGTTGCGGAAACCTACCTTTGACGGGTTCCCACTACCTCGATTTCGACGCGGCGGTTCTTGGCGCGGCCGTCCTTGGTCTTGTTGCTGGAGACCGGCTGCGTTTCACCCTTGCCCTCGGTATAGATGCGGTTGGCTTCGATGCCTTTGCTTACCAGGTAATTCTTGACCGAGTTGGCGCGGCGCACCGACAGCTTCTGGTTGTACGCCTTGCTGCCGATGCTATCGGTATGGCCGATGGCAATGACGACTTCGAGGTTCACCGCTTTTAGTTTGCCCACCAGGTCGTCGAGTTTCGCCTTGCCTTCGGGCTTGAGCGCGGACTTGTCGAAGTCGAAGTGCGTGTCGGCGGCCATGGTCACCTTTTCCTTGACCGGCTTGGGCGCGGCAGGCGGCGCAGGCGGCGCGGGCTTGGGCGCGGGAGGAGGGGGCGCAACGACCGGTGCGGGCGCGGGCGCGGGTGGTTTCGGCACCAGGTCCGGATCGCATTCCGTAGTCGCCATGGCGGGGGTCCAGTAGCCCGTGCGCCAGCACTGGCCGGTCGAATTCTTGACCACGACATTACCGGAACCCGGAGCCATGACATAGCCTTGATCGGCGGCCAAGGCGCCGGTCGCACCGATACCAAGCGCAAGCGCGGCGGCAAGGACCAACCCGAATTGTTTTGCTGTGTTGTTCATGTTTTCCCCTCGATAAAGTTCGATCGCACTGCGCAGCGGAAACTTAGTTGCGGGCTCTGCTTAAGCCTTTGTTTCCATTGACAGCCTATTTTGCCACAAAATGGCGAGGTTTTCCAGATCATTTTTCGGCGGCGTCTTCAGCACCCGGTTCTCGAGCAGCAGGCGGCCCGCGACCCAGACGTGGCTGACATTTTCGCGGCCGGCGGCATAGACGATATGCGAGATGGGATCGTAGCAAGGCAGCATGTCGGGCGCGGTGAATTCTACCGCTGTCAGGTCGGCGAATTTGCCGGGTTCGATCGACCCGATCGCGTGGTCCAGGCGCAGCGCGCGTGCGCCATCGAGCGTCGCCATGCCGAGCGCCCGGTGGGCGGGCAGCGCGCTCGCGTCGCCGCTCACTGCTTTGGCGAGCAGCGCCGCCTGGCGCATTTCCTGGAACAGGTCGAGGCGGTTGTTGCTGGCTGATCCGTCCGTTCCCAGGCCGATGTTCACGCCCTCTGCCAGCATGCGCGCCACCGGCGCAAAACCGTTGGCGAATTTGAGATTGGAGGAAGGGCAATGCGCGACCGAACTGCCGTTTTGCACCAGCAGCGCGATTTCCTCCTGCGTCAGGTGGATCGCATGCACCGCGATCAGATTCGGGCCGACCAGGCCGAGACGGCGCAGCCGTTCCAGCGGCCGCACCCCGTGCTGCGCCATGCTCTGCCCGATCTCGTTCTGGGTTTCGTGCACATGCATATGCACCGGCAGATCGAGTTCCTCGGCCAGGGTGACCAGCCGGGAAAAGGTTCTGTCGCTGACGGTATAGGGAGCGTGCGGCGCCATGCAGAACGACAGCAGCGGGTGCTCGCGCAGCACATCGCGCAGCGCCAGGCCCTTGGCCACGTAATCGTCGGCGTCGGCGGCGTAGGCGCTCGGAAAATCGATGACGATCAGGCCCAGCGCCGCGCGCATGCCCATGTCGAGTGCGGCGCGCGCGGCATCGCCGGGATAGAAATACATTTCGTTAAAGCAGGTGATGCCGCCGCCCAGCATCTCGGCGCAGGCGAGCAGGGTGCCGTCGTAGACGAACTGCGGCGACACATGCCTGGTCTCTGCCGGCCAGATGCGATCCTGCAGCCATTGCATCAGCGCCATGTCGTCGGCGAGCCCGCGCATCAGCGCCATCGAGGCATGGGTATGCAGATTGACCAAGCCCGGAATGAGTGCGTGCCTGGGCAGCGCCACGCGCTCGGCCGCGACGTAGGCGGCATGCGCCTCGGCCGCCGGCAGCACGGCGAGAATGCGCCCGTCGCGCACGGCAAGGCTATGGTGTTTGAGCACAAGCCCGGCCGGGTTGACCGGGATAACCCAGCGCGCGTCGATCAGCAGGTCTATCGGTTCGGGATTCGATTCCACCTCAGGACTCATGAAAAAAAGCCCCGCCCACGTTACGGTTCAGTGCGCGCATACGCGCTGACACGATGCGCCCCTGTCCCGCAACGCGGGAGAGGGGCCGGGGGTGAGGGCAGCGGGGCGTCATAAAAAAAGCCCCGCGTAACAGGCGGGGCTTTTTTAGACCTAGGCACCTTGCCTATTTTGCCGGTCCCTTGATTTCCACCACTGCGCGGCGGTTCGGCGCGAGGCACGAAATCAGGGCTTTGCGGTCCTTGCCGTCCGGGCACGACTTGATCTGCAGCGTCTTGCCCATGCCTATGGTGTCGATCAGGGAAGCGTCGACGCCCTTCTTCACCAGGTAAGCTTTCACCGCATCGGCGCGCTTCTCCGACAGTTTCTGGTTGTATTGCGGCGAGCCCAAGCGGTCGGTGTAGCCCGAAACCAGGATCAGGTCGATTTTGGCGCATTGCGGCAGCTTGGCCACAACACCCTGGTCCAGCTTGGCCATGGCCGCCGGCGTCAACACCGCCTTGTTGAATACGAACACTTCGTCCGAGCTGAACGTTACGGTGGCGTCACAGCGCTTGGGCTTGGCTGCGGCCACCGGGGCGGGTGCAGGCGCAGGCGCGGGTGCCGGAGCAGCGCGCGGGGCAGGCGGCGGCGCAACGGGGGCCGGGGCCGCAGGTTTGGGCACCAGGTCCGGATCGCACTCCTTTGTTGCCATTGCCGGCGTCCAATAACCGGTGCGCCAGCACTGCCCGGTGGAGTTCTTGACGACGCCGCCGACGCTCTTCACATAGCCGTCAGCGCTTTCGGCCATGACAGGTACGGAGACGGTGGCGGACAACGCCAGTATCGAAGTGCCCAGGATCTTAAGCGTTTTCATATTATTCCCCTCCATTTACCGGATGAACAGGTGACAGCGACTTTTCCTTTGAGCCTCGGTCATCATACTACAACATAACCGGAGACTGGGGCAAAGCGCGGAGTTCCGCCAGGGTCGAGCCCGGCGGTTTAGATGGTCAGAGGGCGGTTGCCCGTGTTAAACTTCAATGCTCTTTTCAGCCGCGATTTGCGGCACTTTTTTTGGGGCCGTAACGACCAGGGGCCACCCCTCTAGACGCCCCGATTTTGTTACAGACTATTAGACAATTCGCTGGTCATGGAACAGTTCGCCAAAGAAACCCTGCCGGTAAGCCTTGAAGAAGAAATGCGGCGCTCCTATCTCGATTACGCCATGAGCGTGATCGTGGGGCGGGCCCTGCCGGACGTGCGCGACGGCCTGAAGCCGGTGCACCGGCGCGTGCTGTTCGCGATGCACGAATCGAACAACGTGTGGAACCGGTCTTACGTGAAATGCGCGCGCATCGTGGGCGAGGTGCTGGGCAAGTATCACCCGCACGGCGATTCCGCCACGTACGAGGCGCTGGTGCGCATGGCGCAGGACTTCTCCATGCGCTACACGCTGATCGACGGCCAGGGCAACTTCGGCTCCATCGACGGCGATTCGGCCGCGGCCTACCGCTACACGGAGTGCCGGCTGGAGCGCATTTCCTCGGAACTGCTGGCCGACATCGACAAGGAAACGGTCGATTTCGTCCCCAATTACGACGGCAAGGAACGGGAGCCGACGGCGCTGCCGACGCGCATACCCAACCTGCTCATCAACGGCTCGTCGGGCATCGCGGTGGGGATGGCGACCAATATCCCGCCGCACAACCTGACCGAGGTGGTGGATGCGGGTCTGGCGCTGCTCGCCAATCCCGCCATCAGCATCGACGAGCTGATCGAAATCATGCCGGCGCCGGATTTCCCCACGGCCGGGATCATTTACGGCCTGGCCGGGGTGCACCAGGGCTACCGCACCGGCCGCGGCCGCGTGATCATGCGCGCGCGCACCCATTTCGAGGACATGGAGAAGGGCAATCGCCAGTCCATCATCGTCGACGAGCTGCCCTACCAGGTCAACAAGAAGAGCCTGCTCGAGCGCATCGCCGAGCTGGTGAACGAAAAGAAACTGGAGGGCATCAGCGAAATCCGCGACGAGTCGGACAAGTCGGGCATGCGCATGGTGTTCGAATTGAAGCGTGGCGAGCTGCCCGAAGTGGTGCTCAACAACCTGTACAAGCAGACCCAGCTGCAGGACAGCTTCGGCATCAATATGGTGGCCCTGGTCGACGGCCAGCCGCGCCTGTTGAACCTGAAGCAGATGCTCGACGCGTTCCTCGCGCACCGGCGCGAGGTGGTGACGCGGCGCACCGTGTTCGAATTGCGCAAGGCGCGCGAGCGCGGCCATATCCTCGAAGGCCTGGCGGTGGCGCTGTCGAACGTCGACGAGATCATCGCCCTGATCAAGCAGTCGCAGACGCCGCCCGAAGCCAAGACGGCGCTGATGGCGCGGGCCTGGCGCTCGCAGCTGGTGGCGGAGATGCTCGCGCGCGCCGCTGCAGACGCCTCGCGTCCTGACGGCCTGGCGGCGAATTTCGGCCTGGTCGAGGGCGGCTACCATTTGTCCGACGCCCAGGCGCAGGCGATTCTGGAGATGCGCCTGCAGCGCCTCACCGGCCTGGAGCAGGACAAGATCGTGTCCGAATATAAAGAGGTGATGGTGCAGATCGCCGATTATCTCGACATCCTCGCCAAGCCGGCGCGCATCACCGCGATCATCGTCGACGAAATGAACGCGATCAAAGAGCAGTACGGCGACACGAGGAAGAGCGAGATCGAGCAAAATCCGCAGGACCTCGACGATGAGGACCTGATCACCCCGACCGACATGGTGGTGACCCTGTCGCACACGGGCTACATCAAGTCGCAGCCGCTCGCCGACTACAGCGCGCAGCGCCGCGGCGGACGCGGCAGGCAGGCGACCGCGACCAAGGAGGACGATTTCATCGAACGGCTGTTCATCGCGAACACCCACGATTACATCCTCTGCTTCTCCAGCCGCGGCCGCGTGTACTGGGTCAAGGTCTACCAGGTGCCGCAGGGCAGCCGCTCAAGCCGCGGCAAGCCCGTCGTCAACATGTTCCCGCTGATGGAGGGCGAGAAAATCACCGCCATTCTGCCGGTGAAGCAGTTCGACGACGGGCATTTCATCTTCATGGCCACGGCGCAGGGAACGGTGAAAAAGACGCCGCTGTCGGCTTTTGCCAATCCGCGCGGCAAGGGCATTATCGCGGTGGAGCTGGACGAGGGCGATTTCCTCATCGGCGTCGCCATCACCGACGGCAGGTACGACGTCATGCTGTTCTCCGACGCGGGCAAGGCGGTGCGCTTCGAGGAGGACGATGTGCGGCCCACCGGACGCGTGACGCGCGGCGTGCGCGGCATGATGCTGGACCAGGGGCAGCGCGTGATCTCCATGCTGGTGGCCGAGAACGAGAGCCAGACCGTGCTCACCGCTACCGAGAACGGCTTCGGCAAGCGCACGCCGATTTCCGAGTACACTCGGCACGGCCGCGGCACCAAGGGCATGATCGCGATCCACACGGGCGAGCGCAACGGCAATCTGGTCGGCGCGGTGCTGGTGGAGGAGAAGGACCAGGTGATGCTGGTTTCCACCGGCGGCGTGGTCATCCGCACCAGGGTGGCGCAGATCCGCGAACAGGGACGTTCGACTCAGGGCGTGACGCTGATCAACCTCGACGCCGGCACGCACCTCGCCGGCATCGAAAAGGTGCTGGAGTCGGACGAAGAAACCGGCAATGGCAACGGCAATGGTGAGGGGAAAGGCATTACTGAAGGTGAGTGACGTGCGAAATTGCGCGCTCGCGCGCGCCAACCGTGTATTTGGTACGGATAAGAACCATCCGTACCAAATACACGGTTATGGTCAAGAAACCAGGACGGCTTGGGGTTGTTTTCATACAAGATCGCCGATTGCGCATGGATGGGTTTTCATCCGTGCGCAATCGACGATCCGCGCGGACGGTTTTTCGTCCGCGCAATGGCGGAGGATGGAGGAAGGCAAAGCGAGTTGAGCTGTTCGGTTCCGGCTTGTCCGGGTTAGGGGGAAGATCGTGGCACGAATATTCAATTTCAGCGCGGGTCCGGCGGTACTGCCGGAGGCGGTGCTGCAGCAGGCTGCGGCGGAGATGCTCGACTGGCACGGCAGCGGCATGTCGGTGATGGAAATGAGCCACCGCGGCAAGGAATTCATTTCGATACACGCCGAGGCGGAAAAGGACCTGCGCGAACTGCTGGCGGTGCCGGCGAATTACAAGGTGTTGTTCCTGCAGGGGGGCGCGATCGCCGAGAACGCCATCGTGCCGATGAACCTGCTGCGCGGCCGCGGCGTGGCCGATTACGTCAACACCGGCGAATGGTCGAAAAAGTCGATCAAGGAAGCGAAGAAATACTGCAGCGTGAATGTCGCCGCCTCGAGCGAGGACAGGAACTTCAGCTATATCCCGCCGCAGCAAGGCTGGAAGTTGTCAAAGGAGGCGGGCTACGTCCATATCTGTTCCAACGAAACCATCGGCGGCCTGGAGTACCACTGGGTGCCCGACACCGGCGCCGTGCCGCTGGTGGCGGACATGTCCTCGCACATTCTGTCGCGTCCGGTGGATGTCGCGAAATACGGATTGATCTACGGCGGCGCGCAGAAAAACATCGGGCCGGCCGGACTGACGCTGGTGATCGTGCGCGACGACCTCATCGGCCAGGCGGCGGCGTTCACGCCCTCGGCTTTCGACTATAAGCAGCAGGCCGAGGCCGACTCCATGTTGAATACGCCGCCGACCTATGCCATCTATATCGCCGGGCTGGTGTTCAAGTGGCTGAAAGAACAAGGCGGGCTCGCCGAGATCGAACGGCGCAACATCGCCAAGGCAGCGCTGTTGTACGACTACCTCGACCAGAGCAAATTCTTCGTCAGCCCGGTCGAGCCGCGCGACCGCTCGCGCATGAACGTGCCGTTCAAGCTCGGGAACGAGGCGCTGGACGAGGCGTTCCTCAAGGGGGCGAAGGCGCACGGCATGGTGCAATTGAAGGGCCACCGCTCGGTCGGCGGCATGCGCGCCTCGATCTACAACGCCATGCCCATCGAAGGGGTGCGGCAACTGGTTGCGTACCTGCGCGAGTTCGAGGCCGATCATGCCTGAGCGCAAAGCGTTTGAAATCCTGGTACTGAACAACGTCGCGCAGGTCGGGCTGAAGCGCTTTCCTGCCGAGAGGTATCACATCGACAAGGAGGCGGCGCACCCCGATGCCATCCTGCTGCGTTCGCAGGATCTGCACGAGATGAAAATCGCGCCTTCCGTGAAGGCCATCGGCCGCGCCGGCGCCGGCACCAACAACATCCCGGTGAAGGCGATGAGCGAGCGCGGCGTGCCGGTGTTCAACGCGCCCGGCGCCAACGCCAACGCAGTGAAGGAACTGGTGCTCGCGGGCATGCTGATCGCAGCGCGCAACCTCGCTCCGGCGCTGGAATTCGTGCGCGCCATCAAAGGCGAGGACGCGGCGCTGGCGAAGCGCGTCGAGGACGGCAAGAAGCAGTTCGCCGGCATCGAGCTGCCGCAGCATACGCTCGGGGTCATCGGCCTGGGAAAAATCGGCAGCCTCGTGGCCGACGCCGCGATCAACCTGGGCATGAACGTGCTCGGCTTTGATCCGGAGATCACCGTGGACGCGGCCTGGAGCCTGCCGGCACAGGTGAAGAAGGCGCATTCCATCGACGAGGTGCTGAAGGTGAGCCACTTTGTCACGCTGCACGTTCCGCTCCTGCCGCAGACGCGCAACCTGGTGAACGCAAAGAACCTGGATCTGGTGCGCGCGGGCACGATCCTGCTCAATTTCTCGCGCGAAGGCATCGTCGACAGCGCAGCCGTGGTGCAGGCGCTCGCCGCGCACCAGCTGAAGTATTACGTGACTGATTTTCCGGACAGCCGGCTTGCCGGCGTGCCCGGCGTGATCGCGCTGCCGCACCTCGGGGCCTCCACGCGCGAAGCCGAGGACAACTGCGCCGTGATGGTGGTGGACCAGGTGCGCGAATACCTCGAGCACGGCAATGTGTCCAATGCGGTCAATTTTCCGGACATGACCATGCCGCGCGAATCGCCCTACCGCATTGCCATCGCCAACGCCAACGTGCCCAATATGGTGGCGCAGATATCCGCCGCCATCGGCAAGGCGGGCTTGAACATCCACAACATGTTGAACAAGTCCAAGGGCGAGGTGGCCTATACCCTGGTTGACGTGGACAGCGCGGCGACGCGCGACCTGGTGGCGCAGCTCTCCAAGATCGACGGCGTGCTGGCTGTGCGCTATCTGCCGCTGCGTGACTGAGGTCGCGATGAACAAGGACCTGGCCAAGCTGCGCGCGCAAATCGATGCGCTCGACGAGCGCCTGCTGACGGCGTTGAACGAGCGCGCCCGGCTGGCACATGCGGTGGGCAAGCTGAAACAGGGGATCAAGGTGTACCGGCCGGAGCGCGAAGCCCAGGTGCTGCGCCGGATACTTGCAAGAAGCGCCGGCCCGCTGGGCAAGGAAGCGCTCGCCCGGGTGTATGCGGAAATCATCTCCGCCTGCCGCGCGCTGGAGCAGCCGCTCGCAGTGTCCTATCTCGGACCCGCCGGCACCTTCAGCGAGATGGCGGTGCTGAAGCTATTCGGCAGCGGCGTGAGCGCGCAACCTTGCGCTTCCATCGACGAGGTGTTCCGCCAAGCCGAGACCGGCAGCGCCAATTACGGCGTGGTGCCGGTGGAGAATTCGAGCGAAGGGGCGATCGGCAGGACGCACGACCTGCTGCTCGGCACGCCGCTCAAGATCTGCGCCGAGACGGTGCTGCGCGTGCGCCAGAACCTGATGTCCAAGTCGGGTTCGCTGAAAAAAATCGTGCGCGTTTATTCCCATCCGCAATCGCTGGCGCAGTGCAATCAGTGGTTGAGCCGCAAGCTGCCCGACGCCGAACGCCTGCCGGTGGCAAGCAATTCCGAGGCGGCGCGCCTGGCTGCGCAAGACGCCGGCGCGGCGGCCATCGCCGGCGATGTCGCACTCCAGCGTCACCGCCTCAAACTGGCGGCGCGCAATATCGAGGACGATCCCAACAACACCACGCGCTTCCTGGTGCTGGGCGATCACGATGCGGCACCTTCGGGCAAGGACCTGACCTCGCTCGTCATGTCGGCGCCCAACCGGCCCGGCGCGGTGCACGCGCTGTTGACGCCGATCGCCAGGCACGGCGTCAGCATGAGCCGGTTCGAGTCGCGCCCGGCGCGCACCGGACGCTGGGAATACATGTTCTATGTCGATGTGCTGGGCCATCGACAGGATCCCAAGGTGGCGAAGGCGCTGGCCGAGCTGGAAAAACTCGCGCCCTTCCTGAAAATTCTCGGTTCTTATCCTGCGGCGGTGCTCTAGCCTCAGGACGCTGGCGCCCGCAAACTCATGTCGGACATCCTGGACCTTTGCGAACTTTCTCCCGCCTACGTGCGCGCCATCGCGCCGTATCAGCCGGGCAAGCCGATCACCGAACTCGCGCGCGAGTTCGGGCTCGATGAGCGTTCGATCGTGAAACTTGCGTCGAACGAAAACCCGCGCGGGCTGTCGCCGAGGGCGCTTGCCGCGATACAAGCGGCGCTGCCGGAACTGGCGCGCTACCCCGATGGATTCGAGCTTACGCAGGCGCTGTCGCAGCGGCTGGGCGTGGCGATGCAGCAGATTGTCCTCGGCAACGGCTCGAACGACGTGCTCGAGCTGGCGGGCATGGCGTTTCTGGCGCCGGGCTGCTCGGCGGTCTATTCGCAGCACGCATTCGCCGTCTATCCGCTGGCGACGCAGGCACGCGGCGCGCACAGCATCGTCGTACCGGCGAAGCATTTCGGCCACGACCTGGAGGCGATGCTGGCGGCGATCCGGTCCGATACGCATGTGGTGTTCATCGCCAACCCGAACAATCCGACCGGCACCCTGCTCACGGCGGCGGAGCTCGAGTCCTTCCTCGAGCGCGCGCCGAAGAACGTGGTGGTCGTGGTGGACGAAGCCTATAACGAGTATCTGGCGCCGGACTTGCGCTGCCCCAGCATCGCCTGGGTCGAACGCTTTCCCAACCTGATCGTGACGCGCACCTTCTCCAAGGTCTACGGGCTCGCCGGCCTGCGCGTCGGCTACGCCGTGTGCCGGCCGGAGGTGGCCGCGCTGCTCAACCGCGTGCGCCAGCCGTTCAATGTCAACAATCTCGCCATCGCCGCTGCCGTCGCCGCGTTCGCGGACCAGGACTTCGTGCGCGAGAGCTACGCGCTCAATGTCGCCGGCATGGCGCAACTGCTCGACGGATGCAGGCGGCTGGGCCTCGCCTGGATTGCCTCGTACGGCAACTTCGTCACCATTGAAATCCCGCGCGCGGACAACCAGAGCCAGGCAGGCGCGGTGTTCCAGAAACTGTTGCGCCAAGGCGTGATCGTGCGGCCATTGGCCAATTACGGCATGCCCGACCACTTGCGCGTGACCATCGGTCTGGCGCGCGAGAACGCGCGTTTTCTCGAGGCGCTGCAAGCGGTGCTCAAGGACTAAAGCGCGTGGCCGGGTACCGCCTCGATACGGTAGTCATCTTCGGTGTCGGCCTGATCGGCGGCTCGTTCGCGCTCGGCCTCAAGGCGGCAGGCGCTGTGAAGCGCGTCATCGGCCTCGGCCGGAATCCGGCCAATCTCCAGCGCGCGTTGGCGCTCGGCGTGATCGACGAAGCGTACGCCGATCCGGCCATTGTCGCGGGCGCCGATCTCGTTCTCATTGCCGCGCCGGTCGGCCAGATGGGCGCGGTCCTGCGCGCCATCGCGCCGCATCTCGCGGCGGGCACGGTCGTGACCGATGGCGGCAGCACCAAGCAGGACGTGGTGGCGCTCGCCTACCGCGAGCTCAAGAGCCGCGCGGCGCAGTTCGTGCCCGGCCATCCGATCGCGGGTGCGGAGCACAGCGGCGTGGCGGCGGCCCGTGCCGATCTGTACCACCAGCGCAAGGTGGTGCTGACTCCGCTGCCCGAGAACAGCGAGCGCAGCATCCGCAGGGTGCGCGCTGCCTGGCGCCTTTGCGGCGCCCGGCTGCTTAGCATGCGTCCGGCCGAGCACGACCGGGTGTTCGCCGCGGTGAGTCATCTGCCGCACCTCTTGTCCTACGCGCTGGTGGACCAGGTCGCGCGCCATCCGAACGCCAAGCAGTTGTTCGACTATGCGGCCGGGGGGTTTCGCGATTTCACCCGTATCGCCTCCAGCCATCCGGAAATGTGGCGCGACGTTTGTGTCGCCAACCGCAAGGCCCTGTTGCTGGAACTCAGCGGCTATCAGCGCGAGCTGGCCGAGGTAAAACAATTGCTGCAGAAGGGCGATGCGGCGGGACTGGAAAAAATATTCACGCGGGCGCGCGCAGCGCGCAACAAATGGCTGAAGAAGCAGCAATGACGCGGCTTTCCGCCTGATTGCCCCGGTGCCAACCGTGAAATTTCTCGATCTCGCACCCATACTCAGCGTCGTGGGTTCGGTCAAGCTGCCGGGGTCGAAAAGCATTTCCAATCGCGTGCTGCTGCTCGCGGCCCTGGCCTCGGGCGAGACGCGCCTGCACGACCTGCTCGATTCCGACGACACGCGCGTCATGCAGGACGCCTTGCGCAAGCTCGGCATTGCCGTGAGGCGGGAAGGCGGTGCGACCGTCGTGACCGGCGCCGGTGGCGCGTTTCCGGTCAAGGCCGCGGAACTGTTTCTCGGCAATGCCGGCACCGCGTTCCGGCCGCTTACGGCGGTGCTGGCGCTCAGCGGCGGAGACTATCGCCTGTCGGGCACGGCGCGCATGCACGAGCGCCCGATCGGCGACCTGGTCGATGCCTTGCGCGCCGTTGGGGCAAGCATCGACTACCTTGGCGCGCCAGGCTATCCGCCGCTGCACATAAAGCCTGCACCGATCAATGCGGGAAAGGTGAGCGTGCGCGCAGACGTATCGAGTCAGTTCCTGAGCGCGCTGCTGATGGCTTTGCCGCTCACGGGCCGGCAGGCCACCGTTGCCGTCGAGGGCGAGCTGATTTCCAAGCCCTATGTGGAAATCACGCTGAACACGATGCGCCGCTTCGGCGTCGAGGTCGGGCGCGACGGCTGGGCCGCGTTCACCATTCCCGCGGGCGCGCATTACCGCAGTCCGGGCGAGCTCTGGGTGGAGGGCGACGCTTCGTCGGCATCCTACTTCCTCGCGGCGGGTGCCATCGGCGGCGGGCCGGTGCGGGTCGAGGGGGTGGGACGGGGCAGTATCCAGGGGGACGTGGGCTTCGCCGAAGCCCTGGAGCAAATGGGCGCACGCATCGCCATGGGCGATAATTGGATCGAGGCCAGCGCGCCTGGCGACAAGAGCAAGAAGAAACTGCGGGCCATCGATGCCGACTTCAATCACATTCCCGACGCGGCCATGACCATCGCCGTGGCGGCGCTGTTCGCCGACGGCACCAGCGTGCTGCGCAACATCGGCAGCTGGCGCGTCAAGGAAACCGATCGCATCGCCGCCATGGCGACCGAACTGAGAAAACTCGGCGCAACGGCGGAGGAGGGCAAGGACTGGTTGCGCGTGACTCCACCGGCGAAGCTGCGCCCGGCCACCATCGACACCTACGACGATCACCGCATGGCGATGTGTTTTTCGCTTGCCGCGCTGGGCGGCGTGACCGTGCGCATCAACGACCCACAATGCGTCAACAAAACTTTTCCGGAATATTTCGAGGCACTGGCGCAGATCACACGTTGATTTGATCGCGGATTTTCTTGAATGCGTTTCGGCAGAGTAAAGGCCGCCCGACAAGCAAAGATGAGTTGATAGGGTCCGGGCAGTTATCTTTTCCAGCTGGAAAGAACACACCCCGCTCCAAGGTCCGCTCTGGCTGCCGCTCTCCGGCATTCTGCCTGCGATTGCAGAGGGGCCGAGGGACGCCTGCCGCAGGCAGACCGCATGGCGCTTGCGCGATGCTGTACCCGCCTATCCGGCCTCGTGCGTTAGCACCGGAACTGCGATGGAAACCCGCCTGACATTACGCCCCGGCATGCCGGGCACCAAGAAACTCGCTGCCCGTTACGGGCAGCGGCTTGTGTGCGTTCGATACCTGTATGACCAAACGCGCGGCCGGCGCCTGAAGACGGTGGAACTGGTCATCGAAGAAGCGCCCTGGCACGGTCGTTCCCGCAAACCACGCCGCCAGGATCACGATCTCGTCGCCGTTCGCATCGCCTGGGACGAAACCGACCTGCGCATCGCGGTCAAAGAGGCCGGCGGTATCTGGCGGCCGCGGCAAAAGCTATGGGAGATGACTCGGGAGGCGGTTCGCACCCTGGGAATCGGTCACCGGGTAGTCGGCGAATGACCACGAGGAGTTCAGCGGCCGATATATAGCGGCATATCGGACTCTATACCGATGTATGGTTGCGTATGCCGCTATATGGATTTAGCATGGTCAGCATGACGACTATTACTAGTTAGCCGCTAAAGGACGCACCTCGTGGAATTAGCATGGGACCAGATCTACGCTGACGTTGAGGACCTGCTGGCCCCGCAACTTCAGCTCGACTCCTGGGAACGCACGCTGTATTACCACCTTCTGCGTCATACGAGGCTGAAAGGAGTTCCGTCAGGGCTATTTGCCGTTGGGCCGCTTTCGAAGGCTTTGTCGCAAAGTGACTTCAAGGTCCGAGAAGTGCTTCGTTCGCTTCATGCCAAAGGCTGTCTGAAGATCGAAGATCGCTCTCGCAATGGACATCTCATCTCTGTCCTGCTCCCCGGTGAGGTCGCGGGTTTATCGCGTCCGCAACCTGCACCCTCTGCGGTTGACATTGCTACGTTGGATTTCTTCTCTGGCCGACAGTATGTATCGTCACTCCTCGTGCGCGAAAACCACGCTTGTTTCTACTGCCTCCGCGCGCTCACCATTGAAACGTGCGAACTTGATCATCTCGTTCCGCAGGTTGAGAAGCTGGACAATTCGTATAAGAACGTGGTGGCCTCGTGCCACAACTGCAATAAAGCCAAGGGCTCGATTGCCGCGCCACATTTCCTCAGAAACCGCTACCGCGCAGGCGTACTAAGCGAGGAAGAATTGCGGAATAGGCTTTCAACATTGGACGCGGTGCAAAGTGGCACTATTGTGCCGAAGGTCGGATGAAGGCCGCGGCTAACAAGCCATCGGAACGGACGCCTATCGGCGCCGTTCAATGGCGACGTTGAGGCTGTAGAAAAACCCCTTTTTGCTTTGTTCGCGAGCGCGCGAGATCGCGCTGGCGCGATCGCAAGGCACGCGAGGAAATAAATCTTTGGATTGTTTGCGGCGAAGGCGCGCGCTTAGCGCTCTGCCAGGTGCTTTTTTTGTTCTTCGCTACTGCGCATACCCGTGATGCGCCAGCTTCTCGATGTTGTGCACCAGACAGAAGAGCTTCCACTGTGTATCGACCTTCCTCTGTCCGCGTAGTGTGAATCGATCCAGCCCCTTGTTATAGCGAATGTTGCCGAACACCGGTTCCACCGTCGCAAAGCGCCTGCCGTAAAGCGCTTTGCCCTCGGGACTATCGATCGCTCGCTTCATGATGTCGCTGTAGTTCTCTGCCCTCGGATCTGCCTTGCCGCGGAAGAAACACACCTGCCGGGTCTTGGTCTTCTCCGGTGTGCGCAGACATTTGTCTCGTTCCGTGCAGGGGATGCAATCCCGCTGCGCGCCCTGGAACTTCACCGCTATGTAGCCGTTGTGAATACAGTTCGCGCCGTTCTGGTAAAGCACTTTGCCCGCCGGACAGATACAGGTGCCCGCTTGCCGGTCGTAGTCGAAATCTTCAGGGCGATAGAGGCCGGCTTTCTTCGGTTTCATGCCTTCCTTATTGTAGAGCGGATCGGGTTTGGCCTTGTGCTTGCTCTGATCCTTGAAGCGTTCATCACGCTGGCGCATGCCGTTGTCGGCGATGAGCGCAGGGATGTTGCCTTCGGCCAGCGCCGTGACGTTAGCATCGGAGTGATAGCCGGCGTCGGCAGTGATCAGGGTTTGCTCGGTCCGCAGCGAGGCGGTGGCGTCAACCACCGGCATGAGCAGTGCCTGCTCGGAGCCGGTGCCATGGGCTTGCGCTTCGACAATGATCTGGTGTTGGGCATCGACGGCGGCAACACCGACGTAGCCCTGAATGACGCCCTTGCTGGTGGCCATCTTGGCCGACTCGTTGTCGCTGCGGTTGCTCTTGACGATCTTGCCCTTTGCACCCTTGCGGTCGTCGGGATTGGCACTGAGCCACTGGCGCATTTGGGCGGCATCCATCCTCAGGCGTTTGATGTGGCGGGCTGCTTTGTCTGCCAGGTCGGGCTCAATGGGCAGAGCATCATTCTCGCGGTGGCGCGCGAGCATGGCTTGGGCAGCGGCTTCGAGCTTGGTCGCCCGCTCCCTGAACTCGGCCCGGGTACCGCTCTTGGCTTTGCTCGCATTGCTGGGCAACTTGACGCCGTCGATGGCGAACATCTCCCGACCGATGAGCCCTTGGCGGTCGCAAAGGAGGAGCACTTCACCGAACAGCGGTGCAATCTCGTCGCTCAGGGTGCTAACAAAAGCAGCCAGTGTGGTGAAGTGCGGAGCGCTGTCGCCTGACAGCGCAATGAAGGTCACGTGTTCGCGGCAGGCGCGCTCGATGGCGCGAGAACTCACCATGCCGCGGGAGTAGGCAAATAGCACGACTTTGAGCAGCATGGCTGGGGGATACGCGGCAGCACCGGTGAGGTCGTTGCAGTAGCGCGCGTCAAACCCCTTGAGATCGATCTCGTGATCAATGAGGTAGTTCAGCGCGTGCTCAAAGGTGCCCGGGAGAAGCTGTCGTTCCAGATCAACGGCAAGAAACCTCGGACTGGTGTCGATGTGTTTGTAGCGTGCCATTTCTT
>MERK01000222.1 GCA_001770575.1 Betaproteobacteria bacterium RIFCSPLOWO2_12_FULL_64_23 | reverse complement strand
ATACCCAAGCAGTATCGCCGCGCTGGCGCGCAGGCCGAGCCCGAACAACGCGCTTCGGGGCTTGAGCGGATACTCGATCCACTTGCCGCGCAGATAAATGCGGCTGGCGCGCGGCACCGTGACGAGCTCCGGTCCAAGCAGCTCGCGCACTAGCCGCTCGACGCGCGCGTCGCTGGTCAAAAAGCGATGGCCGCCGAGATCGAAGCGGAAACCGTCGCGCACAATGGTGCGCGCCAGCCCGCCGACTTCATCTGCGCCCTCGAGCACTTGCACGCGACGGCCGGCTTGCGTGAGCGCCCAGCCGGCCGCCAGACCGGCAAGCCCGCCGCCAAGAATCAGGGTTTCAATGTCCATGGCCCGTCGCGGGCCGCGTCAGCGCGCGAGCAATACCGGAACGGTGGCCCCCTTCGCGACCTGATGCGCCACATCGCCGAGCATGAGCCTGTTGATCAGGCTACGCGTGTTGCCGACAACGATGAGTTCCGCCCCGTGTTCCGCAGCCGTATTGACGATCTCCTCCGCGGCGCGCCCGCTCTTGATCACGGTGTGCACGTCGCCGAAACCGTGCTCCTTGAAAAAGGCGCGCGGGGCGGCGAATATCGCTTCGGCCTTGGCTTTGCGCTCCTCCAGCTGCGGCGATCCTTCGATCGCTTCGCGCAACTCGGCCAGCTCCGCATCGTTGCTCATGCCGTCCACGGCACTCGGTCCGCCGAAGCCCAACACATGCACCAGGATCACGGTCGGCGGCGGCCGGCCGGCAAACAAGCGAGCGCAGGTCTCAATGCAGGCATGGCTCCCTTTGGACCCATCCACGGCAACAAGTACGCGTTTCATTTTTTCCCTTCTCCTTGACTCAGTTCAAACCGGCTGCCAAATCAAACATACAGCGGGCCGATCCAGGAGAGCATGAAGGGAGATGTCCATCATTTTGGAACTCATCAGCGTCCGTACCCGCCCGCTCCGGCGCTTACCGGCGCTTTCTCCGCTTCGGCCGCGGTCACGGTCTTGGCACCGCCGGTATGCGACGACATGGAGTAACCCATCAGAAACCCGACCCAGCTCGCTGCGACTACAATCACGATCCAAAGGCTGCTTTTGTTCATGGGATCTTTTCCTCAGGCTGCTATCTTCCTGATCTTCCAGGTGTACTTTCCGCTGTTGGTATTTTTCTCGACGACCTCGTTCCCAATGGACTCGCACATGGCGGAAATGGATTCCCCCGAAGAAGCGTTGTCGAATACCAGCTCCAGCAGCTCTCCGCCCTTCATCTTTTCCAGCGCTTTCTTGGTATAGAGCTGGGGGTGCGGGCAAACATAGCCGCACACATCCAGCGCATACAAGCCTTCAGTCTTCTTTTCGAATTTCATCGCTCACTTCCTCCTGTTATGCCGGCGCTATAGATCGAAACCGGCCATCTCCTTCGCCATTTTCCGCTCGGTCCACCAATTGAAAAATCTTACGCCGACGTAGGCGCCGACGAACATCCCGCCGCCGAACATCCATCCCGACACATCCCCCTGGGACACGCGGACGAAGAACGCGCCGACATTGCACCCCAGGCCGAGGCGCGAGCCGATGCCCATCAGAGTGCCGCCGACGATGGCCCACATGGCGAGCTCGCGCGTCGTCCCCTTCCACTTGAACTCGTTGCTCAGCAGCGCCATCACGGCCGCACCGCCGATCAGGGCGAGCGACATCCAGTCCGCCGGGTTGATCAGCGGATTGGGAAGGCCGTTCTCGAGGCCGAAATAGATGTTGTCCATGTTTTCCGCGCCCAGCTTGTTGAAAACCCATCCGACCCACTGGGCTTCCTGCGTCGTGACATACCAGTAGCCCGGGTCGAATACCGTGCCCTTGGCGGAGAGTCCGGAGGTGATGCCCATTTCCTTCATCAACTGCCCGAAATTGCTCACGCCGAACTTCAGCATCAGCCCCTTCATCACATACATGTGGAGCCCGGCGGCGATGCCCAGAGCCAGGCCCGCGATCGCCGTGCGTTTCGACGCCATGATCATGCTCCAGTAGCCGGTGAGATTCACGCCCAGTCCGGCGGTGGGCAGGCGCTCCCCCGCGCGCCTGCGCATATACCCTTTGCGGTACCAGATCAAGTAGACCCCGATCAGCAGCACCGCCGCCGGCAGCACGATCCCGACCAGCACATCGCCGACGAAGGACGCGGCAAACGGGTTGCTCAACCCCAGCACCTTGCTGAACCGCGTCACCGGCTGGTCCCATACGTGGCCGGCAAGATACTGATCCACCCAGCCGTCCCCGGCGTTGATCGACGCGGGCAGCCCTTTCGCCACCGCGGACTGATGCCAGGCGTAGGGCACCAGCTGGTTGGTCCATCCGCCGACGCTGGCGAAGATTGCCTGCGAGACGCTGATCGAAAGGATCACCAGCATCGCCGTGGCGTTGCCCTCGCCCGCCTTGTACAGCGAACCCGAGGCGCAGCCGCCGGTGAGCACCATGCCCACGCCGAAAATGAAACCCGCGATCACTGAATGGATCCCGTAGGGCGCGGCATGAAAGGTGCTGTTGCCGGTCGCCGTGACGAAGGCCGAGACGGAGCCGAACAGCACCATGGCGATCATGATGCCCACGGCCATGCGCGGCACACCGACCGCGAACAAATCGCGAAATGCCGAGGAGAAGCAGAAGCGGCCGTATTGCAGACACATGCCGTAGACGAAACCGAACCAGAGATAGGCCGCGAGGTAGATGTAGTACTCGTTCACCGCGTAGGTTGCCATGGTCAGCAGCGTGAGAAAACCGACGATGGCGTAGGCCCAGACCTGATTGCTTTTGGCGACGCCTTCTTGATTGCTTGCGGCGACACCTTCCATTTTTGCTACAGCTTCCATTGTCCCCCCCCCTAATAACCCTATCCCCGTCCCGGATAATGCCCTGCCAAGTACACTTTAACAATGGTCCGGTACCCAAAAACATTTTCTGAGGCGATAAACTGGCGCGACAATCGGTAACCGATGAGCCGTTGTTTGATGCGATCCGGCAAGGGCTGGGCGTGATCGTCGGCAATGATCACCACCGCCTCCGCCCTAGGCTGGCCGGCGGCGTCGTAGTATATCGGGTTCCTATATTCCCAGGTGAAACGCAGGGCAGACGTTTCCACGTCTTGCCCAGCGGGGGCAAGCCCGTCCGAACGAAAGATCAGACGCTTCGCGGTATGCAGATCCAGCAGGGGCACCGATACCGCCGGATTGACCGCAACATGCCGTTGCTGCAGCGCAATGACTTCCACCTCAGCGGCATCCAGGGAATCGAGGTATTCCCCGGCCTGCTTCAAATTCACGGCGCTCATTTGTTGCAGAAAGGGTCGAAAGCCGAGTAGCGCAAGCGCCAGCGACGACACGACTATGCACAGAACGATGTATTCTTGTATTGCCCCGCGCCGGATTTCCCTCAGGCCGTAGGCGGCCATCAGCGCCAGCATCGGAAATACCGGCAGGATATAGCGGATCCGGTTGATTCCCAGCACCATCACCAGCGCGGGCAGCCACAGGACGATTGCGTAGCGTGCATCCTTGTTCTTGAATGCCGCATAGACGGAAAACAGGGCGAAAGCCGCAATGAAAGGATGCAGCTGGAACAGGAAGGTCGAGACCGGGCTCTCTTCCCAGCGCGCGAGCCCGGGCAATTGATAACTGCGCAAAAAATCGAGCTGCCGGCCCACGACATCGGACATCGGCGGCAGCGTGGCGCCGATCAGGGCCAGCGAAATCACGATCAGCACGAGAGCACGCAAGAACACGGGCCGCGGTCCCTGTTTGATCCGGACCAGCAGAACCACCGCGAGTACGCTCAGAAACAGCCAGGCGGAATACTTGGTCCAGAACGCGAGCACCACCGCTGCCGCCGCCAGCGCCAGTTGGCCGGCCCCCCCGCGCTCAAGCGCCCTCAGCGTGGTAAAGACCGCCAACGCGACAAAGAACATCGTCGGCACATCGACCAGCATCAGCGGCACCTGGGTGAGCAAGTACGGCATCCCGAGCAGCAGCGCCCCGGCGTTGAAACCGGTGGCTTCGTCCCACAGCGTCCTGCCAATCAGGAAGGTCAGGACCACGCTCGCCGAGAACAGCAGCGTGGTAAAAACCTGGATGTAAATCCTGTTCTCGCCCGCCAGGCTGAAGATCAGGCCGTAGAGCACGGGGATCAGCGGCAGATCGGTCCATACCGCGATCTGCCCGCCCCACTCGCGCAGGAAATATTCCAGGCCGTACAACTCGATATGCTTGGCTTGGGTGAAATACCTGGAGGCGTCGACGATGACCTCGGGCTCGCCCCAGGAGACCGCAGTCACGGCAAACGAACAAAGAAACAGCACGCCCGCAGGCCAGCGCCCGGGAAACGGCGCCCTTTGCAGGATTGCAGCAAGGAGAAGACCGGCCGCCAGAACGGGCGTGATCCAGAACACATCGGCGTCGGCGAATACCCAGCGCCAGCTGGTCAGCCGGTTGTCATCCTGCGCGCGAAACAGGAAAAGCGTGAGAAAAGCGGCCAGGGACAGGAGCGCAACCGCGGTATGCGCAAGCAATAACCACTGCCGGTCCGCCGCCACATGGGCCGTCGAAAACACGGGCTGCGTCAAGCCATGCGCGCTTCGTTCTCTCCCCGTCGGCCCCTGCACAGTGAAGTAATGCGCCGCCCTAGGCGCTCACCAGGAGATCAGCTTGTCGCAGGCGAAGATTTTGTCCACCAGCGCATCGTAGGGCACTTCCTTGCGCGCGAGGTCGATCACCTCGACCTCGCAATTGCGTGACAGAGCCTCGATCCACGCGCCGGAGGACGCATCCGGCCCGTCGTTCAACAGGAACAGCATCTTGTCCATCCCTTCCCCCTTGTGCGCGATTGATTGGCGACTAAAGCACGATTACCCGGTCGGCGTTGTGATTCATCATCGCGTTGTTCAGCTGGCTGGCACAGGCGATTTTCGGCGGCAGGCCCTCGGTCTTTGCGCCGATGATCTTGGCGCTGTGATCGCACAGGGTCATCGACACACCCTCGAGCGCGGCGAGCGAGACGAAGGCGTCGTTTTCCAGCAGCCGCGTGCCTTCGTCCATGGCAAAAATGATCACCTCATGCTTCTTCGCCAGAGCGGCGCGGCAAATCCCGACCACTTGGTCCGCGTGCTTCGCCGTATTGACCAGCATGCCGAGTTTCACTGCCGTCTCCTTTCGAATCGGTCGCGCTAATACGCGAGAATATGGTCGTACTGGGGCAACTTCCGGGCGATTTCTTCGTTAGGCAGATATTCCATGCCTTCGTTATCGCGGCAGTTCGTCCGGATCTGCATCTCCATTTCCTTCAGCGTCTCGAGGTGCAAGGCCGTTTCCTCCGTCGCCTGCAGCTTTCTGTCGAGCACATAGACGTCCACCAGGTCGTCCACGAGGATCAGGCCCAAGGACATCCTGAGCGCCTCGCCTTGTCCATCGCGCACCAGCACCGCAATTTTCTTTTGCATCCCGCCTCCGGCGATACTCGAATTCCGTAGGCGCAAGGATACCTGCATCGTTAGCGGGCGGCAATGCTTGCTGCGTCTCGCTCAGGCGGCCCGGCGCACCCGCTTCGCGCGTACCTCGCCGCGCCAGGAGGCGACCGCCGCGAGTTCGCGCTCGGGCGTTGCGCGCTCGATGTCGACCGCGCCGGAGTAGACGCCGCCGCTGCCGCCGTCGAGCGATATCACCTGGCCCTCGCGCAGCAGCTTGCCGCCGATGCTGCAGCTGCGCTTGGCAGGATCGATCGCGAGCTCGCGGCAACCGACCAGGCACACCTTGCCCAGCTGCCGCGCGACCACCGCCGCATGCGCCGTGCGGCCGCCGCGCGCGGTGAGTATGCCGGCGGCAGCGGCGATGCCGGCGACGTCATCGGTAGAAGTGTCCTCGCGCACCAGGATGACCACTTTTCCGGCTGCGGCGCGCCGGCGCGCCGTCTCGGCGTCGAGCGCGATTTCGCCCACGGCGACGCCAACGCCGGCGGAAACAGCGCGCGCCAGCGGCGCTTGTCCGTCCTTGACGCGGATCGACTCGGTCTGAATCGCCTGCAGCTTGTAGCCCTCCAGCCGCTTGAGCGCCGCCCCAGGCTCGAGCAGACCTTCGGCGACCATTTCAACCGCCATGCGCAGCGCCGCGAGCGGCGTGCGCTGGCCGCTGCGCGTCTGCAGCATGAACAGCTGCGCATTCTGCAGCGTGAACTCGAACTCCTGCAGGTCGCCGAACTCGGCTTCCAGACGCTTGCCCAGCGCTTCGATTTGCTGCGTCACCTCGGGCAGCAGCGCGCCGATTTGCGCGCGCTCGCCGACCTCATGCCGGCCCGACACCACGTCGTCGCCCTGGGCATTGAACAGGAAATCCATGTACAGCGCGTTCTCGCCGGTTGCCGGATCGCGGCTGAAGGCAACCCCGGAGCCGGAGGTGCCGCCGCTGTTGCCATACACCATGGTCTGCACGCACACCGCGGTGCCGGCCACGCCTTGCAGATGATGGAGGCGGCGATAATCGAGCGCTTTCTTGCCGGACCAGGAGCGGAAAACCGCCTCGGCCGCCGCCGCCAGCTGGTCCAGCGGCGTCTGCGGAAAACTTTCGCCGGTAAGCTCGCGGTAAATTTCCAGGTACTCGGTGGCGAGTTCGCGCAGCGCCATGAAATCGAGCTCGCTGGCATTGGCCAGGCGCGCCGCCTTGAGGCGCCGCACGCGCGCCGCGTCGAACGCATCCGGCTTGGCGCCATGCACGACTTCGGCAAATGACTGAATCAGTCTGCGGTAGGAATCCCAGGCCAGGCGCGGATTGCCGGTCATGCGCACCATGCCGGCCACGGTGGCGTCATTCAAGCCGACGTTGAGCACCGTATCCAGCATCCCCGGCATCGACACCGCCGCGCCCGAGCGCACCGACACCAGCAGCGGCCGGCGCTCGCCACCGAAGGAGAGGCCCGACAGGCGCTCCAGTTCCCCTAGATTGCCGCGCAGCAAAGCGCGGAAACCCTCGGGCAGCGCGCCCTTGGCCGCGTAGTAGTCGCGACAGAAAGCCGTGGACAGGACGAATGCGGCCGGCACCGGCATGCCGATGCTCGCCATGCGCGCGAGGTTGTAGGCCTTGAAGCCCATTTCCCCGGGCGTGGCGCCGGCGGCAAGCGTGGCGCCCGCGCCGATCAGGTAGACGCGCCGATCGCCACCCTTGCCGCCGCGCCGCTTTTTTGCGCCCATGACTAGCTCGCTGCCACCGTGCCCATGACGTGGTCGCGCAGCACCAGGCCGCTGTGCATCAGGGCATCGGCCGCTTCTTCCAGGTTGCGCGCGACCTCGGCCACCACGAACAGGCCGCGCGCATCGCTCTGGGCGGCGAGCAGCGCCGATTTGATCGAGCGCTGCGCCTGGTCGCTTTCGTGCTCGACCGTGGTGATGCGGTGCACCGCCTCGAGAAAATCGCGCATGTCGTCACGGTCACCGCCACGGCGCACGTAGCGCGCGGTGGTCAGCGCCTTCAGGTATTCCTGCGCGCCGTCCACCAGCAGGTCGGCGAGCGCGCGCAGGCGCCTATGCGCGTCCTCGGGCGCCGTGCGCGGCGGAAACAGGGTGAAATGGAATGCCGCTTCTTCCAGACTGTCGGCGACGTCGTCCGCCGCCTCGAGCAGCACCTTGAAAAACACCGCTCCGGCAGAATGGTCGACCGCGGCGCGCACCTGATTCAGCAGACCGTCGGCTGCCGATTCCCAGGCTTTGGCGCGCTCGGCGATGCGCCCGAGCGCGCCGTTGGCGCCGGCGAGCTGCAGCTGCAGCACGCCATCGCGCACGCCCGAGGCCAGCTCGACCAGCAGCGCAGCGTGCTCGCAGGCAAGCTCGAACAGGTCGCGCTCGGCGCTGTGGAAGTAGTTCGCCAGCTCGGCGCGCACCTCGTCGCGGATCAGCGAATCGGGCTTGGCCGTGAGCACGCCTTCGGTACAGGTGCGCACGACAAACTTCACGAACGCCAGCGCGCGCTCGCGGCCGAGCATGTCGCGCAAATCCTCGCCGAAGCGCGGCGCGCCCTTGATCGCGAACTGCATCGCGTCGTAGATCAGCGTGTCGCCGCCGACTTTGAGGAAGGCCATGTGGCCCCAGCCGTTGTCCGCGGCCCACTTGAGCACCGCAATCCCGTCGCGCTTGCGCACGAACGCCCGCAGGCGCTTGCGCGCGCGGTTCCAGTCGATCAGGAAGACCAGGCGCGAACCGAGGTGCGCCAGGTATTGTGCGAGCTGCTCGCGATCGCGCGCCTTGTAGGCGCCGACGCACAGATGGTAGATGCCGCCCTCGTTGAGTCCGCTGTCGCGGCGCGAGCGCGTTTCCTCCCATTCGACCGCGAATTTTTCGAACAGGCTCTGGAAGAACAACAGCCGCTCAAGGTGCACGTCGGAATAAGTGACGGTGGCGACCAGACCCTCTATATGCACCACCAGCACATGCGCATCGGTGGTGCCGATGTCGTTCTGCAGCACCAGCTGCCTGCCGCTCAGGGTGGCCGTGGTGCCCAGTCCCGGATGGTCGAGCTTGAGCGCCTGGGTCGAATTGAGGCCGCGCATGAAGGCGCGCACCAGTTCCTTTTCCGGGGCGCGCAGGCCGTAGACGCGCGCCCCCTCCACGCTCTCGCGCGACAACTCCCCCTGCAGCCGGTTCAAGGCCTTGTGCAGGTCCATCACCAGCAGGTGCGCGCTGTCGCCGCGCTTGCGTTCGCCCGAAGTCAGGTCGGCAATCAGCGCCGCCGGCAGCAGATCCTTGCGCGCGCCGCGCGCGAGTTTCGCCACCGCCGCGAGCCGCTTCTTATAGCCGTCCGCACCGCCCTCCAGGCCGAGCGCCTGCGCCAATTCGACCGGCGCCAGCATCTCCTTCAGGCAGCCCAGGACGCGCGCGAGCAGCGCCGCCGCGCCCGGTATGCGGCAGCGGCCCCCGGGCAGGCCGCGGCTCGCCGCGATCACGCCGTCGAGCTCGGCATCGGCGACGCCGCTCGCTTCGCGCTCGCGCTGCAAGTCGGGCGGATTCGGCGCCGGCTGCTCGCACTGTTCTCTGGCCAGCTGCAGCAGGGTAAAGAAATACTTGACCCGGTCATTTGCCGCGAGGCCGCTTTGCACCAGGCCCGGCAGGAGCAACTGCTTTTCGCCCAGCGAGCCGATGATTTCCTGTTTTGTGCCCATAGGACCTTGCGGCGAACCGCCCGTACCTGCCTGCGGCGGTTGCGCGCTATCGACATGATGCCGCCGGAGGCCTGGGGCCGATTGATCAATATCAAGGAATCCTCGTTGAAACAGCGAGGTAGCCACGCCGGGCCGGTGCTCCTGCCCAGCTGGACTCCTGGCCCGCGGCCGATGGCTGCGCGGGCGGGTTTTGGCGCATTTTCCATACCAGAAAAAAAATAGTTGCGCAGGCCTGCAAAACGTACAAATTTGTAGTATGCTGGTCACACATTACCACAAGATTACATTATAAGGTATTGATAATATGGACATTACAAAAAAAGAAATCAAAGCGTCCAGCATCGTTGTCGCCCCCCTCCCCGAGCAAATAATCAGCCGCGAAGTACTGCTGGAGAAATACGCCAAAGGTGCCGAGACCAGCATCGATGATGTGCGCGCGCGCATCGCCCACGCGCTCGCCGCAGTCGAGCCTGAGGACAAGCGCGCGCTGTGGGAAAAACGCTTCATGCAGGCGATGGAGGCCGGCTTCATCCCCGCCGGCCGCATCATGTCGGCCGCCGGCATCCAGATGCAGGCGACACTGATCAATTGTTTCGTGCAACCGGTGGGCGACTCGATCTCCGAAATCGTCGACAACAAGCCCGGCATCTACACCGCGCTACAGCAGGCGGCGGAAACCATGCGCCGCGGCGGCGGCGTCGGCTACGACTTTTCTTCCATCCGACCCAAGGGCTCGGAAGTGAAGGGCACGCACTCGCGCGCGAGCGGGCCGGTGTCCTACATGCGGGTGTTCGACCGCTCGTGCGAGACGGTGGAATCGGCGGGCGCGCGCCGCGGCGCGCAGATGGGCGTGCTGCGCTGCGACCATCCCGATGTGGAGGAGTTCATCCATGCCAAGGACCGCGGCGACCTGTCCAATTTCAACATTTCAGTCGGCGTCACCGACGCCTTCATGCAGGCGGTGGAGAACGACCTCGACGCGGAGCTCGCGCACAAGGCGCGCCCGCACCAGGAGCTGATGGACAGCGGCGCGTATCAGCGCGAGGACGGGCTGTGGGTATACCGCAAGCTGCGCGCGCGCGAGCTGTGGGATCAGATCATGCGCTCGACCTACGATCACGCCGAGCCGGGCATCCTGTTCCTCGACCGCATGAACCGCGACAACAACCTCAATTACTGCGAGACCATCGAGGCCACGAATCCCTGTGTCACCGCCGACACATGGATATTGACCGGGGCCGGCCCGAGGCAAGTGCGCGAACTTGTCGGCTCGGCATTCTCCGCCGTCGTCGACGGCAAAGCCTACGCCACCGAATCGGCCGGATTCTTTCGCACCGGCGAGAAACCGGTACTGAAACTGTCCACCCGTGAGGGTTACGCGCT
>MERK01000221.1 GCA_001770575.1 Betaproteobacteria bacterium RIFCSPLOWO2_12_FULL_64_23 | reverse complement strand
GAAGGCCTGCATGCCCCATTTCATGAACTGGTAGCGCTCCTGGTTGCGCTGGAACTCCAGCTTCATGTTCAGGTCGAGCGCATTCCTGTTGCCGTAGTGGTCGATTTGCACCGAGTGGTCCACCACCAGGTCCACCGGCACCAGCGGCTCGATCACTTTCGGGTTCTTGCCCATCCTGTGGGCGACGCCGCGCATGGCCGCGAGGTCCGCGAGCAAAGGCACACCGGTGAAATCCTGCAGCACGATGCGCGAGAGCACGAACGGGATCTCGTGGGTGCGCGCGGCATTCGGTTTCCAGCCGGCAAGCTGCCTTACGTGTTCCTCGGTGACTTTCTTGCCGTCACAATTCCGCAGCACCGATTCGAGCACGATGCGGATGGAGACCGGCAGGCGCGAAATCCTGCCGAGGCCGGCTTTCTCCAGGGCGGGCAGGGAATAGAACTTGCCGGTCCTGCCCGAAGCGAGTTTGAATTGTTGCAGGGTGTTGTGCAGATTGTGTGGCATGGTTTCTCCAAAGAACAAATCATACGTGGCGATTTAAACCGCGCCTGCGGTTGTTGCAGCGTTGCGATGCTTTGCGCGGCCGGCGTCCCGTCCGCGCGGATCGCCGATTGTGCGCGGATGAAAAGCACATCCGCGCACAATCGACGATCTTGGAGAAAAACCGCCCCAAGCCGCGCTTGCTTCTATCCATAACCGTATTTTCTGGACGGATACGCTTTTCATCTGTACAGAAAATACGGTTGGCGCGCGGAGCGCGCAATGGTCGCTCTTGGCATGCGACGGCATTTATGACGTCGAATATAAAGCTGATTCACCTCTGCGCCGACCGCGGCAAAAAATCAAATCACGAACAAATCGACGAACTCGTGGACCGGCGCCGCTTCCAGCCGCTTCTGGTCCTGGCACAGCGCCAGAATCGCATGGCGTTGTTTGTCCGGAAAGCGGCGCGCCAGATTGGTCTTGAATTTTTCCAGCAGCAGCGGGATGCCTTCCTTGCGCCGGCGGCGATGTCCGAGCGGATATTCCACGACGACTTCCCCGGTCTTTTTGCCGTCCCTGAATTCCACCGTGATCGCGTTGGCGATGGAGCGCTTGTCCGGGTCGTGGTAATCGCGGCTGAAACCCTTGTCCTCGACGCACACGATTTTCTCGCGCAGGGCGTCGATGCGCGCATCGGCGGCGACCGCGTCTTCGTAGTCGAGCGCGGTCAGCCTGCCGAAAATCAGCGGCACCGCCACCATGTACTGGATGCAGTGGTCGCGGTCGGCCGGGTTGCCGAGCGGCCCCTTCTTGTCGATGATGCGGATCGCCGACTGATGCGTGCGGATGGTGATTTTCTTGATCTCGCCCAGTCTGTCCTTCAACTGGGGATGCAGCGCCATCGCGCACTCGGCCGCCGTCTGCGCATGGAACTCGGCCGGGAAGGCGATCTTGAACAGCACGTGCTCCATCACGTAGGAGCCGTAGGCGCGCTGGAATTTGAATTCCTTGCCCTTGAACAGCACGTCGTAGAAACCCCAGGTCGGCGCGGAGAGCACAGAGGGATAGCCCATCTCGCCTTTGGCCGCCATCAGCGCCAGGCGCACGCCGCGGCTGGTGGCGTCGCCCGCCGCCCAGGACTTGCGCGAGCCGGTATTGGGGGAATGGCGGTAGGTACGCAGCGACTGGCCGTCGACCCAGGCGAGCGACAGCGCGTTGATGATCTCCTCGCGCGTGAGGCCGAGCATATTGGCCACCACCGCAGTGGTGGCGACCTTGACCAGCAGCACGTGATCCAGACCGACGCGGTTGAAGCTGTTCTCCAGCGCGATCACGCCCTGGATTTCGTGCGCCTTGATCATGCCGGTGAGCACCTCGCGCATCGCCAGCGGCGGTTTGCCGGCGGCGACCGCCTGGCGCGACAGCCAGTCCGCGCCGGCGAGTATGCCGCCCAGGTTGTCCGACGGATGGCCCCACTCGGCCGCAAGCCAGGTGTCGTTGAAGTCGAGCCAGCGAATCATCGCGCCGATGTTGAACGCAGCCTGCACCGGATCGAGCTGGAACTGCGTGCCGGGGACCTTGGCGCCGTTGGGCACGACGGTGCCGGGAACGATGGGGCCCAGGAGCTTGGTGCAGGCCGGGTAGGCGAGCGCCTCCAGGCCGCAGCCGAGCGTGTCCATCAGGCACAGCCGCGCGGTGTCGTAGGCCTCGGCGCTCTTGATGTTGAACTTGGAGGCGTAATCGGCGATGTCCACCAGGACCTGGTCCGGTTTCGGGCGCACGTTGGAACTGTGAGACGACATGCTGTTCCTTTGGGATCTGAAAATTCGGTTTGTCGTTTGATCTATACCTGGCGATTTGAATCGCGCCTCCGTTGTCGCAGCGCTGCGATTCCTGTATAAAACCCCTGCACTTTCCTAGCTTTTATCATAACCGTATTTTCTGCGCGGATGTGCTTTTCATCCGTGCGGAAAATACGGTTGGCGCGCGCAGCGCGCAGGTTTTGGCAAAACCTTGCGCGGACGAAAAACCGTCCGCGCGGATCGTCGATTGCGCACGGATGAAAAGCACATCCGCGCGCAATCGGCGATCTTGTCTAAAACCCTCAAGTCCTGTTTGGTGTTAACCATAACCGTGTTTTCTTGCTCGGATGTGCTTTTCATCCGTGCAAAAAACACGGTTGGCGCGCGCCCCCCAAGAGGACTTGCTTCGCGGCGCAGCGCGCAGGTTTTTGGAAAACCTGCGCGGAAGAAAATCGCCGCTGCAGATTGTCACTTGCGCTTTTCGATGGGCACGAATTTGAGATCTTCGGGCCCGGTGTAGTTGGCGGTGGGGCGGATGATCTTGCCGTCGATGCGCTGCTCTATCACGTGCGCCGCCCAGCCGCTGGTGCGCGAAATCACGAAAAGCGGGGTGAACATGGAGGTGGGCACGCCCATCATGTGGTAGCTCACGGCGGAGAACCAGTCCAGGTTGGGGAACATCTTTTTCTCGCGCCACATCACGCTCTCCAGTCGCGCCGCGATGTCGAACATTTTCATGTCGCTGCGCGCCTTGGACAGTTTCCTCGCCACTTCCTTGATCACCTGGTTGCGCGGGTCGCCGATGGTGTAGACCGGATGGCCGAAGCCGATGACCACTTCCTTGTTGGCCACCCGCTGGACGATGTCTTTTTCGGCGTCGTCGGCGTTCTCATAGCGCTTCTGCACTTCGAATGCGACTTCGTTGGCGCCGCCGTGCTTGGGGCCGCGCAGGGCGCCGATGCCGCCGCAGATGGCGCTGTACATGTCGGAACCGGTGCCGGCAATCACGCGGGCAGCGAAAGTGGAGGCGTTGTATTCGTGCTCGGCATAGAGGATCAGCGAAGTATGCATGGACCTGATCCACAGGTCGGAGGGTGCTTTGCCGTGGAGCAGATGCAGGAAATGCCCGCCGATGGAGTCGTCGTCGGTCTCGACCTCGATGCGCCGCCCGTTGTGGCTGTAGTGATACCAGTAGAGCAGCATCGAGCCGAGGCAGGCCATCAGCCGGTCGGCGATGTCGCGCGCGCCGGGATGGTTGTGGTCGTCCTTTTCCGGCAGCACCGCTCCCAGCACCGACACGCCGGTGCGCATCACGTCCATGGCATGGGCCGAGGCCGGCACGCATTCGAGCGCCGCCTTGACGTTGGCCGGCAGACTGCGCAGGGCTTTGAGCTCGAGCTTGTAGCCGTCCAGTTCCGCCTGGTTGGGGAGTTTGCCGTGCACCAGCAGATAAGCGATTTCCTCGAATTCGCAGGCGTCGGCGACGTCGAGGATGTCGTAGCCGCGATAGTGCAGGTCGTTGCCGCTGCGGCCGACGGTGCACAGCGCGGTGTTGCCGGCAACCACACCGGAGAGCGCGACCGATTTCTTCACCTTGGGCGCGACCGCAGTCGCGTCCGCCGTTTTGTCCTGGTTCATGTTTTCTCCTTTGCGAACAGTTGATCCAGCTTGGTTTCGTACGCGTGATAATCAAGATAATCGTACAACTCGTTGCGGGTCTGCATGCCGGCCACCACGTTTTTCTGCGTGCCGTCGCGCCGCACCGCCTGGTAGACCTCGAGCGCGGCCTTGTTCATCGCGCGGAACGCCGACAGCGGATAGAGCGCGATGGCGACATCGGCCGAGCGCAGTTCGTCGACCGTGAACAGGGGCGTGGCCCCGAACTCGGTGATATTGGCGAGTATCGGAACGCCAACCGCCGCGGCGAACCTGCGGTACATCGAAAGCTCGGTCATGGCCTCGGGAAAGATCGCGTCGGCGCCGGCTTCGACGCAGGCCACGGCGCGCTCGATCGCGCGCTCCAGTCCCTCGACCGCAAGCGCGTCGGTGCGCGCCATAATGAAAAAGTCCGGGTCGGTCCTGGCGTCGACCGCGGCCTTGATGCGGTCGGCCATCTCCTGTTTGGATACCAATTCCTTGCCCGGGCGGTGACCGCAGCGCTTGGCGCCGACCTGGTCCTCGATGTGCATGGCGCCGGCGCCGAACTTGATCAGCGATTTCACCGTGCGCGCCACGTTGAAGGCACTGGCGCCGAAGCCGGTATCGACGTCGACCAGGAGCGGCAGCGAGCAGACATCGGTGATGCGGCGCACATCGGTGAGCACGTCGTCCAGATTGCTGATGCCGAGGTCGGGCAGGCCGAGGGAGCCCGCCGCCACGCCGCCACCGGACAGATAGATCGCCTTGTAGCCGCTGCGCTCGGCCAGGCGTGCGTGGTAGGCGTTGATGGCGCCGATGACCTGCAGCGGCCGTTCTTCCTGCATTGCGGCGCGGAACTTCGCGCCTGCTGACATTCCATCTGCCATATCGACCCTCAAGAAACTCAGGTGGGAAATCTTACGACCATCGCCAATCGGGCACTTTAACGCAGGTCAAATGCTAGCGCCTTATCCGGCATGGCCGCTGTCGCCGGGGCGACAGAGTGCCAAGACCGGGCACTAGTACGATGCCACATTAATTTCGAAGCATGCCTGCCTTGTAGTCGTAGGAGCGAGCTTGCTCGCGAATTCGATGATTCTCGAGCAAGCTCGCTCCCACATAGCGGCGCGCCGGAGGTGTCGGTTACTCGCCACATTGTTTCGCAACTAAGGTGTCATCGTACTAGCCAAAAAATGCCCGCTCCGCCTCGGCCGGAATCGCGACGCCGGTGACCCTGGCTTTCTGCAGCATTTCCCAGTAGTAGCGGTAGGTGGCGCGGTCGTGCAATTCACCGGCATACTGGATCGGGCCCCAGTCGGTTTTTTGCGCCGCGAGCAGGATGGCGGCGCCGTTCTCCACCTCGGAGTGGTCGGGTTTCATCGCGTCGACGATGGGCTGGATCTGCGCCGGGTAGATGGACCACATGCGCAGAAAGCCGAACTCGTTGCGCGCGCGCCGGGCATCGGCGTGAACCACGGCGGCGTCCTTCAACTCGGGGGTCACGTTGTGCGCGGGCACGATGCCGTTGGCGAGCGCCGCCGCGACGATCTCCGCCTTGGCGCGCACGATCAGTTTGTGCTCGAACTGGCCGGGGCTGCGCATGGCGGCGGCGCCGAGCGCACCATGGTGGTCGGAAACGAAATCCATCAGTCCGAAGGCGAGCGACTGCATCCAGGGCAGGGCGGCGATGTCCCAGGCCTGACGCAGCGCACCATGGGTCTCGATGATCACGTGGATCGGAATTCGGCGCCTTATGCCGCTGCGCGCGGCCACCTGCTGCAGGTAGCTGATCGCTTCGGCCACCTGTTTCGCGCCGTGCGCCTTGGGCAGGGTAATGTGGGAGAGCACATCGCCGGCGCCGCCCACCAGGATGTCCAGGTCCTGCTTCCAATGCGCATGGGCAGGATCGTGAACGCGCACGCCGGCCATTTTTCGTTTGTTGGCGGGGCCGTTGAGCACGCGCACGATCATCTCGGCATGCTCTTTTTCGCGTCCCGCCTGTGCCCCGTCCTCGCAGTCGCAGGTGAGATCGAACACGGGACCGATGCTGTCCTGCAGCGCGAGCGCCCTCAGCATCAGCTTTTCGCTGCCGGCGTAATGGTCGCAGGACGGGATGACGGGGAAAGGCTTCTCCCCCTTGAACAGCGCCACGCCCGGATGCACCGGCGCGCTCATGCGCGCCGCCTCCTTAGGATCGACGCAATGCATGGACCGCGCTGTCGGCGTCCTGCCGCCTTCGCCCGGGTCGCATCCCCGCTTCGCGGGGCCCCTGCTCCTAGGCTCATGCGCGCCGCCTCCTTAGGATCGACGCAATGCATGGACCGCACTGTCGGCGGAATCGGAGCGATCTGATCCGGAAACAAGCCATGCAATTTTCGGATCAGGGTTGCGCTATCGACGCGCTCTCAGCCCAGCAGGTGTTTCACACCGTCGCGCTCTTCATGCAATTCCTTCAGCGTGGCGTCCATGCGCGCGCGCGCGAAATCGCTGATGTCGATGCCTTTGACGACCTGGAATTCGCCGTTCTTGCAGGTCACCGGCTGGCCGTAGATTACGCCTTCGGCGATGCCGTAGCCGCCATCGGAGGCAACCCCCATGGAAATCCAGTCGCCCTCGGGGGTTCCCGTTACCCAGTCGCGCATATGATCGATGGCCGCGCTGGCCGCGCTGGCGGCCGAGGACAGGCCGCGCGCCGCGATGATGGCGGCGCCGCGCTTTTGCACCGTCGGGATGAAATTGGTTTCCAGCCAGGCCTGGTCGTTGATCATCGGCCAGACTTTCTTGCCGTCGGCCTCGGCCTGGAACAGGTCGGGATACTGGGTGGCGGAATGGTTGCCCCACACGGTCATCTTGCGCAGGCTGGTGACCGGCTTGCCGATTTTCGCGGCGATTTGCGACAGCGAGCGGTTATGGTCCAGGCGCATCATGCCGGTAAACTGCCGCGGCGACAGGCTGGGGGCGTTTTTCATCGCGATCAGCGCATTGGTGTTGGCCGGGTTGCCGACGACCAGCACTTTTACCTTGCGGCTCGCAACCGCATCGAGCGCCTTGCCCTGCGGCACGAAAATCGCGCCGTTCGCTTCCAGCAGGTCCTTGCGCTCCATTCCGGCGGTGCGCGGGCGGGCGCCGACCAGGATGGCGTAATCGGCATCCTTGAACGCCGCCATCGGATCGGAGCTCGGCATCATGCCGGCAAGCAGCGGAAAAGCGCAGTCGTTGAGTTCCATCATCACCCCGGCTAACGCCTTTTGCGCCTTTTCGTCCGGGATTTCCAGCATCTGCAGAATGACCGGCTGGTCTTTGCCCAGCATCTCGCCGGCGGCGATGCGAAACAGAATACTATAACCAATCTGGCCGGCGGCGCCGGTAACTGTGACCCGTAGCGGTGATTTGGACATGTGAGGACTCCCGAAAAAAATGGTTAACGGAAAGTGGCGGGCGGCAAGCGGAAAGTGGTTGGCGTGGGGGCGGGTGGAGTTGTGTGGCAAGCCTAGGTTGCGCTGCACAAACGTCGCAGGATTCGCGCGCTCGACGGTTTAAATTCTAGTTTCAAACCCTGCGGGTGTCAACCGAAAGCGTTTGGGCATTGCTATAAGATATAAGATATATCACCTCTGATAGACGCATCCGCGGTTTTTGTGCTGAAATGCCGGCATGAGCACCCCGGCACCGACTTTCAGCCCGCTGTACCTGCAGATCAAGCGCTTGATCATGCAAAGCCTGGAATCCGCGGAATGGCGGCCGGGCGAGGCGATCCCGAGCGAAATCGAACTGGCCGCGCGTTACAAAGTGAGCCAGGGCACGGTACGCAAGGCGATCGACGAGCTTGCCGCCGAGAAGCATCTTCTGCGCCGTCAGGGCAAGGGCACTTTCGTCGCAACCCACGACGAGGCGCGCGCGCAGTTTCGTTTCCTGCGGCTCATGCCCGACGAGGGGGAGCAGGAATGGCCGGTCAGCCGGCTGCTGGACTGCAAGCGTGCGCGCGCCAGCGCCGAGATCGCGCGCCTGCTCGAGCTGAGGGCCGGCGACGGCGTGGTGGTCATCCGGCGCGTGCTCAGTTTTGCCGATGAGCCCACGGTATTCGAGCAGATCTTCCTGCCCGGCGCCCTGTTCAGGAATCTCAGCGCCGCGATTTTCAACGAATACAAGGGCTCGATGTACAAGCTGTTCGAGACCGAGTTCGGCACGCGCATGATCCGCGCAGAGGAGAAAATCCGCGCGGTTGCAGCGGACGCGACGGCAGCGGAGCTGTTGCGCGTGGCGGCGGACGCGCCGCTGCTGTGCGTCGAACGGGTCGCCTTCAGTTACGGTGAAAAGCCGGTGGAATTCCGCCGCGGCTACTACCGGACCGACAAGTATTATTATCGCAATGAACTCGGCTAGTCGGGGCTGATCGCGAAATCCGCGGGCAGGCGCGATCGGCGCCTGCGGCGGCGCCACGATTTTCCTGCCCGTATTGACGGAAATCAATACCAGCAGCCCATGTTGAGCCAAAATCACTCATCGCGAACGGCGCAAGGTGCGAGCGGCTCCTCGCTATCCTTCGCTCGCCTGAACTGATTTCGCTGGTTCAAACCGTGGAGATGAATACGCTATTGGACACGGAAGAATGGAACCGACTGCGCTGGCAATGCCGCCGCGGATTGCTGGAACTGGACCTGGTGCTGGAGCGCTTTCTGGAGAAGCACTGCAACCGACTGCACGGTGAACGCCTGAGTTCGTTCCAGACACTTCTAACTTATACAGACAACGAGATATGGGATCTAATCCGCGCGCGCACCGAGTGCCGCGACGTGCGGTTCGCCGAGGTGGTGCAATGGATGCGCGAGTGCCTGGCGCCACATTCCGATGTCGAAGACACAGCGGTCGGCCAAACGCGAAAAATCCCGGATTTGCCATGAGGTCACTTAATTCAAACGTAGCAAGCAATAGGAGATCAGACACATGACACAGGTGCTGGACAAATTATCGGAAAAGGTTCAATCCCAAAGTCCCAAGCAGTCGGAGATCAGTCCTATGACGCAGTTAAAGGAGAAATTGTCGGAAAAGGTGCAGGCGCACCGTGCGCGCACCGCCAAACTCACCAAGGAATACGCAGACGTTGTCATCGACAAGGTCGATATCGGGCAGTGTATTGGCGGAGCCCGCGACATCAGGTGCCTGGTCACCGACGTCTCCTACCTCGATCCGCAGGAAGGGATACGCTTCCGGGGCAAGACGATCCCGGAAACGTTTGCGGCCCTCCCCAAGGCTCCCGGCTCCACTTATCCGACCGTCGAGTCCTTCTGGTACTTCCTCCTGACCGGCGACGTTCCCACCCAGGCCCAGGTGGACGAAGTCGCTGCACAGTGGAAGACGCGTCAGGACGTTCCCCAGTACGTGTTTGACGTGCTCCGCGCGCTGCCGCGGGACAGTCACCCGATGGTAATGCTCTCCAGCGCCATCCTGGTTATGCAGAAGGATTCCAAGTTTGCCGCGTACTACAATTCGGGCAAGTTCAACAAGACGAACGCCTGGGAACAGGTGTACGAGGATGCCAGCGACCTCGTGGCCCGCATCCCCGTCATCGCGGCCTTCATTTACAACCTGAAGTACAGGGACGACAAGCAGACCGCCATAGATCCCAATCTGGACATGGGCGCCAATTTCGCCCACATGATCGGCCAGAGCGAGGAGTACAAGGACGTGGCCCGCATGTATTTCATTCTCCACTCGGATCACGAATCCGGCAACGTCTCGGCCCACACCACCCACCTTGTGGCCTCGGCCATGTCCGACCCCTACTATGCGTACTCTGCAGGCCTCAACGGCCTGGCAGGCCCGCTCCACGGCCTCGCGAACCAGGAAGTGCTCAGCTGGACCATGAAGTTCCAGGAAAAGTACTGCAAAGGCGTCGAGCCCACCAAGGAGCTGGTCACCAAGGCCCTTTGGGATACGCTCAACTCCGGCCAGGTCGTCCCGGGCTACGGTCACGCCGTCCTCCGGAAGACCGATCCGCGCTATATGTCGCAGCGTGAATTCTGCCTCAGGACGCCGGGTCTCAAGGATGATCCGCTGTTCAAGCTGGTCTCCATGATCTTCGAAGTTGCACCGGGCGTCCTTAGCGAGCACGGCAAAACCAAGAACCCGTGGCCAAACGTCGACGCGCAGTCTGGTGTCATCCAGTGGTACTACGGCCTCAAGAACTGGGACTTCTATACTGTGCTCTTCGGCGTGGGCCGCGCCCTTGGCTGCATGGCCAATATCACCTGGGACCGCGCCTTGGGCTATGCCCTCGAGCGACCCAAGTCGGTCACCACCGACATGCTCGAGAAATGGGCTGCCGAAGGCGGCAGGAAGTAGAACTGGCTGTCTGGACAGGCGTGGTGGTTTCTTAAGAGGAGAATTGCTTATCCGGTGCCGCCGCACGTCCGTTTGAGGCAGACAGCGGACGGCGCGGCGGACAAGCAGCTTCGCATCACGCTGTCTGGTCAATGGTTTTGCTGTTGAAGCAGGCAATGTGAAGCACGCAAGTTTTCGATGTATGCTGGCCCAGGAAAGAAGGGGGCATCGCGTGTTTCGGAAGAGGAAGTGGCGCGCCGGCTGTTGCATTGCGCCGCGAACGCTGGCCTCGGCCTGCGGATATACTAGTACGATGCCACATTAGTTTCGATGATTCGCGAGCAAGCTCGCTCCCACATAGCGGCGCGCCGGAGGTGTCGGTTACTCGCCACATTGTTTCGCAACTAAGGTGTCATCGTACTAGTTGTGCTGCACGCCGCGCCGCAGCCGCTCGATGAACACATTGCCGATCGAGCGGCCGTTGCCGTCCATGCCGATGCAAATTGCATTGCTTATCGTGTTAGGGTCAAAACGGTGGTGACAGATCCACGGAGCGCTTCATCCCCAGCCATGCCGGACTACGCGCAAGGGATCAAGAAGGAAGTCGCTGAGATCAAGTTTCTCATCCACGATCTTCGTGTCGAGCGCTTCGTCAACGAGATCCTTCACTACCACGTAACCCTGAATACCGACCTCGAGATCTACAACATCGGGCAGGCGCAGGTTCTGCACCTCGCGGACGTCCAGGAGCTGAAGGCGAAGCTCGGCGCCCTGCGCCGGAGCTACCAGGACTACTCCAACGCGGTGAAGAGCTTCTCGCCGGACCGCACGGTCCTCCTCTTCGGCCGCCGGCACGTCGATTCCATCCGCGAGGCGTGCGAGCTCATCCTCAACCCCCTGTGGGGCCGGTCGGACAAGGTGCTGTCCTTCCTGCCCGACGATGCCCGCTCCGTGCGCTCGCGGCGCCACTACCGCAACTGCGTCGGCTGGCTCTACGGCGTGTACCGGCGCATCGAGGCTTTCCTCGACGAGCTGGATCACCCGGGCGTGCGCGAGGAATTCGACATCGCCGAGGACATCCGCAATTTCACGCGCGACGTCGTGCTGGGGTACGTTGCCGAGAAGTCCGAGGCCCGTGTGGAGTTGCGGCTCGACCGGCTGGACCCGGCGGTCATCGCCGGGGACCGCCAGCGTTTTCGCCGCATGTACTTCAACCTGGTTATGAACTCCGTCGACGCCTTGAGCGGGCGCAAGGTGGGCGTGCTGAATGTGAGTGCTGCCATTGAGGGCGACCGTGTGGCGCTGCGCGTGCGCGACGACGGCGTGGGCATGTCCCCCGAGAAGATTCAACGGCTCCTCGCCGACCGCCAGACGCTGGATGGTGAGCTCCACTCGCTCGGGTTCGTGTTCGTCCGCCAGACGGTCGCACAGTTCGGCGGCGAGCTGTCAATCGAGAGCACCTTGGACAAGGGCACAACCATGACCGTGCTCCTGCCCTACCTGCCGGGCAGGATCGCCGAGCCACCGGAGAGGTCGCGCCGGGACAAGTACCGCCTGCCGCAGAAGTACCGGTCCTTCCCGTCGGAGCTCGACCCGGTGGAAGCACCTTCGGCGAGCGCAATGATCGCCGATGCCGCAGCGAAGACGCCGCCCCCGGCGGAAGAGGCGCGCTCGGACGGGGCGCCGGCCACGGCAGGCCTCGACCAGAAGCGCCAGTGCGGCAAGCTCCTGTTCGAGGCCTACCGGAATTCCAGGGCTCAGTTCCCCGGCTGCATCTTCGCCATGGCCGTCACCGAGGACGACCGGCTCGAGATGTTCACGCTCAAGCCCTACGAGCGCGACTGGAACATCTCGCACGAGGACCTCTCGCCCATGCACTTCCAGGCGGCCCATCGCGGACGCCTGGAGGAGGACGAGCTGAAGCAGCCCATCGTGATCCTCAAACCGCCCCAGAGCATCCTGGAGTACTTCGATTTCAAGGGTGTGCCCGAAACCGACCGTGGCCCCGAGCGCTTCACGCGCATGGTCCGCGACGAGTGCATCCGGATTGCCCGCAAGCTCATCGCGACGGGACTCGACCCGCAGATCCCGCTTCACCTGGCCAGCGCGCGCCAGTTCTTCGCCGCTCCCCCGGAGTTCCATGGAATCGAGCCGTTCCCGCTCGACCTGCTGGCACGCCAGAGACTGTCCGCGGAAGATGGGACCTGATGCCGGAGCGTTTTAGCGAGAGCGACGGCGACCATCTGCAGGGCGAGCACCAGGCCTGTTTCAAGCTTCTTCATCTGGATTAGTCTGACGGCGACCTGTAGAATCCTATCCGTGGGCGCGCCGAGTGCCGCGATCCGCGACTCGCGCACGTGGTGGGATGGATGCGCAACTGCTGGCGCCGCTTCAGGCTATGCTTGATCAACTGAGACGAAGGAGATGATGATGGAGCCCAAAGGTAAAGCCACGCTCACTTACGGCGACGGCAAGTCGATCGAATTTCCCGTGTTCGGTGGCAGCGTCGGTCCCGATGTCATCGATATCCGCACGCTCTACGGCAAGACCGGCGTGTTCACCTACGACACCGGATTCATGTCGACGGCGGCGTGCAGCTCGAAAATCACCTACATCGACGGCGACAAGGGCGAACTGATGTATCGCGGCTACCCGATCGAACAGATCGCGGGGCAGTGCGACTTCCTGGAAACCTGCTACCTGCTGCTGTACGGCGAGCTGCCGAACAAGGCGCAGAAGGAGGAATTCGTGGATTTGGTGACGCATCACACCATGGTGAACGAGCAAATGCAATACTTCATGCGCGGCTTCCGCCGCGACGCGCACCCGATGGCGGTGCTGACCGGGCTGGTGGGCGCCATGTCGGCCTTCTATCACGACTCGCTCGACATCAGCAATGCGAAAGACCGCGACATTTCGGCACTGCGGCTGATCGCGAAGATGCCGACGCTGGTCGCGATGTCGTACAAATACTCCCTCGGGCAGCCGTATATCTATCCGCGCAACGACCTGTCTTACACGGCGAATTTCCTGCGCATGATGTTCGGCACGCCGTGCGAGGAATACAAACCCAGTGACGTTGTGGTGCGCGCGCTGGACCGCATTTTCATCCTGCACGCCGACCACGAGCAGAACGCCTCGACCTCGACGGTGCGGCTGTGCGGTTCGTCGGGAACGAATCCGTTTGCCGCGATCGCGGCCGGCGTTGCCTGCCTGTGGGGCCCGGCGCACGGCGGCGCGAACGAGGCGTGCCTGAACATGCTGCAGGAAATCCAGGCGGAGGGCGGCGTGGCCAAACTCGGCGAATTCGTCGCCAGGGTGAAGGATCCGAACTCCGGCGCGCGCCTCATGGGCTTCGGGCACCGCGTGTACAAGAACTACGACCCGCGCGCCAAGCTCATGCGCGAAACCTGCTACGAAGTGCTGGGCGAACTGGGCCTGGAAAACGACCCCCTGTTCAAGCTGGCCATGGCGCTGGAAAAAGTGGCGCTCGAAGACGATTATTTCGTCAAGCGCAAGCTCTACCCGAACGTCGACTACTACTCCGGCATCGTGCAAAGGGCGCTCGGCATCCCGGTGTCGATGTTCACCGGCATATTCTCGCTTGCGCGCACGGTGGGCTGGATCGCGCAGTGGCAGGAAATGATCACCGATCCGGAGTACAAAATCGGCCGGCCGCGCCAGCTCTACAACGGCCCCACCAGGCGCGACATCAAGCCTATCGACAAACGCTGAGAACACTGAGAAGATAGGTCCCCGCCGCGAAGGGCACGGTGGGAGGGCGGCAGCGCCTTCCCAGCGCGGCCTTCGCGTCGTTTGTGCTTCCCGATTCCTGCCACCTGCGACGCGAGCCGCTCTTATGCTGAAACAATTCCGCAGCAACTCCTACCTGTTCGGCGGAAACGCGCCGTATATCGAGGATCTGTACGAGTCTTACCTCGACAATCCGGGCTCGGTGCCGGAGCAGTGGCGGACGTATTTCGATCAGATGCAGCTCGTGGCCGGAGCGGGCAAGGGCGCCGAAGACCGCGACGTGGCACATGCGCCCATCATCGAATCCTTCGCCATGCGCGCCAAGCAAGGCACGCTGCGCCCGTCGGCGACGCACACCGATTTGACCGTCGCGCGCAAGCAAGTCTACGTGCAGCAGTTGATCGCCGCTTACCGCGTGCTCGGTTCGCGCTGGGCCCAGCTCGATCCGCTCAAGCGTCAGGAGCGTCCGCAGATTCCGGAACTGGAGCCGGCGTTCTATGATCTGACCGAAACCGACATGGACATGCAGTTCGACGCCGCCAGCCTGTACTTCGGCCGGGAGCGCATGACGTTGCGCGAGATCATCAAGGGCCTGCGCGAGACCTACTGCGGCTCGGTCGGGATCGAGTACATGTACATCAGCGACCCGGCGCAAAAGCGTTGGCTGCAGCAGCGCTTCGAGTCGATCCGCTCCGTGCCCGCGTTTTCGGCCGAAACCAAGAAGCACGTGCTTGAGCGGCTCACCGCGGCCGAGACCCTGGAGAAGTACCTGCATACGCGTTACGTCGGGCAAAAGCGTTTCTCGCTCGAAGGCGGGGAGAGCGTCATTGCCTGCGTGGACGAGTTGATCCAGCGCTGCGGCAGCCAGGGCGTGCAGGAAATCGTCATCGGCATGGCGCACCGCGGGCGCCTCAATGTGCTGGTCAACGTGCTCGGCAAGATGCCCAAGGACCTGTTCGCCGAGTTCGAAGGCATACACGCGGACGAATTGCATTCGGGCGACGTCAAGTACCACAAGGGTTTTTCTTCCGATGTGACCACGCCGGGCGGCCCGGTGCACCTGTCCCTCGCGTTCAACCCTTCGCATCTGGAAATCGCCAATCCGGTGGTCGAAGGCTCGGTGCGCGCGCGCCAGCGCCGCCGCGGGGACAAGGACGGAACTCAGGTCATATCGATCCTGCTGCACGGCGATGCCGCCTTTGCCGGCCAGGGTGTGGTGATGGAGACCCTGAATCTGTCGAACACCCGTGGTTACGGCACCGGCGGCACGGTGCACGTGGTGATCAACAATCAGATCGGTTTTACCACCTCCGACCCGCGCGATTCGCGCTCGACGCTGTATTGCACCGACGTCGCCAAGATGGTGGAAGCGCCGATTTTTCACGTCAACGGCGAC
>MERK01000220.1:16904-17490 GCA_001770575.1 Betaproteobacteria bacterium RIFCSPLOWO2_12_FULL_64_23 | reverse complement strand
CGCGAGCAAGCTCGCTCCCACCGCTCGCAAGCTTAGACGTCCCCTTTTCCCTTCAGCCGGGTCTTGAGGTCGGCGAACGCCTTGTAGGTGGAAGGCGCATCGGGCTCACCGCCGCCGGCCGGCGCGCCGCGCCCGGCGGAATCCAGGTAGCGCGCGTGCTCGTTTTCGTGGCAGTAGATGCACAGCAGCTCCCAGTTGCTGCCGTCGGGCGGATTGCGCTCGTGATTGTGGTCCTTATGGTGCACCGTGAGCTGCTGCACATTCGCGCGGGTGAATTCGCGTGCGCAGCGTCCGCAGACCCAGGGATAGATCTTGAGCGCCTGCTCGCGATAGTCCTGCTCGCGCAGTTCGCGATTGCGCCTGGCTTCGGCCACGATCCGATCGAGTTTGCCGGGGTCCGGTTGCGTCTTGTTCGACGGCATGTGTTCGTGCTCCGCTCGTCCTACTTTGTTCAGGGGTTGTGGGAGCGAGCTTGCTCGCGAATTCCGCGATTCGCGAGCAAGCTCGCTCCCACCCAAATATTTCGCGGCAAGTTCGGGATCATTGTGCACTCCGCCTGCCCGATCATCAACCGCGGCCGGCATCC
>MERK01000220.1:0-16895 GCA_001770575.1 Betaproteobacteria bacterium RIFCSPLOWO2_12_FULL_64_23 | reverse complement strand
CGCATTTGGAGGCAACCCGAAGGGACGGGGGATAATTTGGGCGCATCGCGGCGTTGCTCGTCGCTTGTTTGGAATGACCAAACGGCGCTCCTCGCGCCTTGCGCTGCATCCCAAATTACCCCCGTCGCGCTCATGTGCTGAATGTAAACAGGCCCTAGCTTTCATGGCTGAAATCCTCAGGCTGCGCGGCGGCCCCGCGCTGTCCGCGTTCCGTCTGGAAAAACTGCACACCCGCCTGGCCGAAATCGCGCCGGGCGCGCGCATCGCCGGCGCCGAATTCTGGCATTTCGTCGAGACCGCGCAGGCGCTCGATGCGCGCGGGCGCGCGGTGCTCGAGCAGTTGCTCGTCTACGGCGAGCCGGCGCGGGCGGCGTCACCCCCGGGCGAGCCGGTTCTGGTGGTGCCGCGCATCGGCACCATTTCGCCCTGGTCGTCCAAGGCCACCGACATCGCGCGCCAGTGCGGCCTGCCTGCGGTGCGGCGCATCGAGCGCGGCATCGCTTATTACGCCGAAGGCGCGCCCGGACACAGGCGGGAGATCGCGGCGCTGCTGCACGACCGCATGACCGAGACCGTGCTCGACGGCCTGGATCAGGCGGAGCAGCTGTTCCGCCATGTCGAGCCGCGGCCGCTGGCCACGATCGATGTCCTCGCGCGCGGCGGCGCGGCGCTGGAAGAGGCCAATCGCGCCATGGGCCTCGCGCTGTCTGCCGACGAGATCGACTATCTGGCCGAAAGCTTTCGCGCCATCGGGCGCAATCCGACCGACGCCGAACTCACCATGTTCGCGCAGGCCAATTCCGAGCACTGCCGCCACAAGATTTTCAACGCGTCCTGGGTGATCGACGGCGTCGCCGAGGCGCATACGCTGTTCGGCATGATCCGCGAGACGGAGAAGGCGAATCCGCAGGGCACGGTGCTCGCCTATTCGGATAACTCCGCCATCATGGAAGGGCGCGAGATCGAGCGCTTCTACCCCGGCGCAGGCGGCCGCTACGCCTATCACCGCGAGGCCACGCACACGCTGATGAAGGTGGAGACGCACAATCATCCGACCGCGATTTCGCCCTTTCCGGGCGCGGCCACCGGCTCGGGCGGCGAGATCCGCGACGAGGGGGCGACCGGCCGCGGAGCCAAGCCCAAGGCCGGTCTCGCCGGTTTTTCGGTGTCGAATTTGCGCATACCAGGCGGGCTGCAGCCGTGGGAAGATTACCTCAGCCCACCCTCACCCCCAGCCCCTCTCCCGGGGGGAGAGGGGAGCGTCGAGCGCTTCGCGCAAACTTGGGTGGGAAAACCGGGACGAATCGCTTCTGCGCTGGCCATCATGCTCGAAGGGCCGATCGGCGCCGCGGCGTTCAACAACGAGTTCGGCCGCCCCAATCTCGCGGGTTACTTTCGCAGCTTCGAGATGGAGGCGGGCGGAGAGCTGCGCGGCTATCACAAGCCGATCATGATCGCGGGCGGCGTGGGCAACATCGCCGCGCGCGATGCATTCAAGCTGGCGCTGCCCGAGGGTTCGCTGCTGATCCAGCTCGGCGGCCCGGGCATGCTGATCGGCATGGGCGGCGGCGCCGCTTCCAGCATGGACACCGGCGCCAACGCCGAGGACCTGGACTTCGATTCGGTGCAGCGCGGCAACGCCGAAATCCAGCGCCGCGCGCAGGAAGTCATCGACCGCTGCTGGCAGCTCGCCGACGCCAATCCGATCCTGTCGATCCACGACGTAGGCGCGGGCGGCCTGTCCAATGCGCTGCCCGAACTGGCGCACGGCGCCGGCCGCGGCGCAAGCCTCGCTCTGCGCGCCGTGCCGAGCGAAGAGCCGGGCATGTCGCCGCGCGAAATCTGGTGCAACGAGGCGCAAGAGCGCTACGTGCTCGCCATCGAGCCCGCGCGGATCGAGGAGTTTCGTGCCATCTGCGCGCGGGAGCGCTGCCCGTTTGCGGTGCTCGGCGTGGCGACGCTGGAGCCGCAGCTCACGCTCGCCGATGAGCGCTATGCCAACAAGCCGGTGGACATGGACCTGGGCGTGCTGCTCGGCAAGCCGCCGCGCATGCTGCGCGAGGTCGCGCGGCGCAAGCGCGCGCTGCCGCCGTTCTCCGCCGCGGGCATCGAGTTGCACGAGGCTTGCTACCGCGTGCTGCGCCATCCCACGGTGGCGGACAAGACTTTTCTCATCAGCATCGGCGATCGCACCGTGGGCGGCCTGTGCGCGCGCGACCCTTTCGTCGGCCCGTGGCAGACGCCGGTGGCCGACTGCGCCGTGACGCTGCTCGGATTTGGAGAAAACGCGGGCGAAGCCTATTCGATGGGCGAGCGCGCGCCGCTCGCCGTGATCGACGCGCCGGCCTCGGGGCGCATGGCCGTGGGCGAGGCGCTCACCAATCTGGCTGCGGCGCCGGTGGAGATCGCGCGCGTCAAGCTTTCGGCCAACTGGATGGCGGCGGCGGGCCATGCGGGCGAGGACGCGGCGCTCTACGACACGGTGCGCGCGGTGGCACTCGAATTGTGTCCGGCGCTGGGCATCGGCATTCCGGTGGGCAAGGATTCGCTGTCGATGAAGACCACCTGGGAAGAGGCCGGGCGAAAAAAGGAAGTGATCGCGCCGCTCTCCCTCATCGTCTCGGCGTTTGCGCCCTGCGCCGACGCGCGCCGCGTGCTCACGCCGCAGCTGCGCCTGGATGCGGGTGCAAGCGAACTGATCCTCGTCGACCTCGGACGCGGCAGGAACCGTCTCGGCGGCTCGATCCTCGCCCAGGTGTACGCGCAGATGGGCAACGCGGCGCCGGACGTGGACGACGCGCCGGCGCTGAAGCGCTTTTTCGGCGCGGTGCAGGCGCTCAATCGCGACGGCCTGCTGCTCGCCTATCACGACCGCTCCGACGGCGGCTTGTTCGCGGCGGTGTGCGAAATGGCGTTTGCCGCGCATTGCGGCCTGACCGTCGATCTCGATGTGCTGTGCGCGGGCGGCGAGGCGGAGCGCGTGCTCGCCGCGCTGTTTGCCGAGGAGCTGGGCGCGGTGCTGCAGGTGCGCGCCGAGGACCGCGACGCGGTGCTCGCGCGCCTGGTCGCGGAGGGCTTGCAGGCGCAGACGATCGGCAGCCCCAACGAGCGCGACGAAATCCGCCTGGTGCGCGGCGCCGCGCCGCTGTTGGCCGAGAAGCGCATCGACCTGCAGCGCGCCTGGTCCGAGACCACCTGGCGCATGCAGGCGCTGCGCGACCATCCGCAGTGCGCGCGCGAGGAATACGACCGCATCCTCGATGTGAACGATCCCGGCTTGCACGCGAAGCTCGGCTTCGACCCGGGCGAGGACGTGGCGGCGCCTTACGTCGGCAACAGCGCCAGGCCGAGGGTCGCCATCCTGCGCGAGCAGGGCGTGAACGGGCAGGTGGAAATGGCGGCGGCCTTCGACCGCGCCGGCTTCGCCGCGACCGACGTGCACATGAGCGACATCATTGCGGGGCGCGTTTCGCTCGCGGGCTACCAGGGCTTCGCCGCCGGCGGCGGTTTCTCCTACGGCGACGTGCTCGGCGCGGGCGAGGGCTGGGCCAAGTCCATCCTGCTCAATGCGCGCGCGCGCGGGGAGTTCGAGGCTTTCTTCGGCCGCGGCGACGTGTTCGCCCTGGGCGTGTGCAACGGCTGCCAGATGATGAGCAATCTGCACCAGATCATTCCCGGCGCGGCGCACTGGCCGAAGTTCCTGAAGAACAAGTCGGAGCAGTTCGAGGCGCGCTTCGTCATGGTCGAAGTGAGTGAAAGTCCATCGCTATTTTTGACCGGCATGGCCGGCAGCCGCATGGCGGTGGCCACCGCCCACGGCGAGGGCAGGGCGGTGTTCGCCGACGCGCAAGCGCAGGCAAAGGCGCTGGTGGCGCTCAGATTCGTCGACAACCGCGGCGCGGCGACCGAGACCTACCCGGCCAACCCCAATGGTTCGCCCGCCGGCATCACCGGCCTCACCACCGCCGACGGCCGTTTCACCATACTCATGCCGCATCCGGAGCGCGTGTTCCGCAGCGTGCAGCAGTCCTGGCACCCCGCGGGCTGGGCAGAGGACAGTCCCTGGATGCGCATGTTCCGCAATGCGCGCGCCTGGGTCGGCTGAGACGCCGGGACCGGGACCCGGCCTAGGCTTTTTGTTCATCGAGCCGCGGCTTATACTGGCGCAACCATTCCAAAAAGCGGCACAGTCGAACTCCATGGAGATGACCCGCGATCCTGCCGGTCCGGCTATTCTGGGCAACCGGGTGGAGCTGCAGTTGCTCACCACGCTGCGCTGCAATCTCAAGTGCAGCTATTGTTCGCTCGGCGTGGGCGATGTGCTGGGCTCGCAGCGCAACGTCACCTATTCCCTCGACGCGCTCGATGCCTTCATCGCGACGCACCTGAACGGGCATGAAATCTATGTCACGTTCTACGGCGGCGAGCCGACGCTGAACCCCGATCTCATGATCGAGGTGATGCAGCGCCATCCCGGGTTTCGTTTCCAGCTGCAGACCAACGGCACGCTGCTCGATGGCCTGCCGGACTGGGTACTGGCGCGGCTGTCGAATGTCCTGGTGTCGATAGACGGCGGCGAGCAGGTCACCGACGGCTACCGCGGGCGCGGGATCTACCAGCGGGTGCTGAAAAACGTCGGCGCAGTGCGCGAGCGCGTCGGCGGCACGCTGACCGCGCGCGTGACCTGGAGCGACGAGGATACGAGCTTCGAGGAACTGGACCAGCTGAGGCGCTATTTCGACTACGTCTATTTCCAGTTCGTGGCGCGAGACGGCGCTTACGCACCGGCAGCGATGGCGAAAAAGCGCGCCGTGATGGCGCAGCTGGTGCAAAGATTCTTCGCCGCAGAAACGCTCTATCCTTTCATTCCGATCATGGGCACGGTGCGCAACAAGGTGCTGCCGTCGCGGGCGCGGGAACCGTACTCGGGACTGACGCAGTGCCGCGCGTCGACGCATATGTTGAACGTCATGCCCGACGGCAAGATCTATCCCTGTCCTGACCTGATGTACCTGCCGGAAATGCTGCAGGGGGACGTGGCCGGGAACTGGCTTAAGCGCAGCCCGCTGCAACCCCATCCGGACATGCCCTGCGAGGGCTGCGCCGCTTTCGCCTACTGCCGCCGCAACTGCATGAAGAACCTGCATCTGGCCTACGTCAAAGGCGACGCCGCATACCGCAGAAACGTGGTCGAACCGATCTGCGATCTGGTGAGATTCCTCGGCGAAGAAGTGGACCGGCACGATCCGCATGCCTGGTTCGAGCGCATGCCTTTGTCGGTGCGCAATGAGGTCGCCGACTGCGCGGTCTACGAATACGTCGAGGTGATGCCTTAGCCCATCTTTAACACGATTTGCCGAATCACCTGTAAACGAATCCGGCACTTACGCCCGGCTACCCGGGCTTTTTCGGAAAATCGTGTTAAAGATGGGCTAAGGGGGCATCCAGGAATTGTCGTTCCGAGAAGCGCAGCGACGAGGAATCTGCTTCTCGCTCCCTATGAAAAGCAGATTCCTCGCGTTGCCCGGAATGACTATATTAGAGATGCCCTTGAGGTATCAGCGCAGCGCGTGATTCGCGAGCAGGGCCGCGCCGAGCAGCAGCACCGCGCCGCCCTGATGCGCCGCGGCCAGCGGAATCGGCACCGCGAGCAGCAGCGTGGCGATGCCGAGCGCGATCTGCAGCGCGAGCATGCCGAGGAGCAGGTTGAGGGCGAGGGTCGCGCGCGCGCCGAGCGCATCGCGCCGCGCTTGCAGCCAGAACCAGGGCACGAGCACGGCGAGCAGCCAGGCGCCCAGCCGGTGATTGAACTGCACCGTGGCCATGTTGTTGAAGAAGTTCAGGTACCACGGATCGAGCATGAACATCTCCGGCGGCACCACATGCCCGTTCATCAGCGGGAAAGTATTGTAGGCAAAGCCGGCGCGGATGCCCGCGACGAAGCCGCCGGTCACCGCCAGGTAGGCGACCACGGCGGTGATGATCCAGGCGAGTCGGCGCAGCTGACGCGCGCCGGCCGCTCCCGCGCCGGGGTAAAGCAGTCCCAGTGCCGTCCACAGCATCGCGGCGTAGATCGCAAAGGCGATGGCGAGATGCGCGGTCAGCCGGTAATGCGACACGCGCGGTTCGTCCACCAGGCCCGATTTCACCATGTACCAGCCCATCGCCCCCTGCAGGCCGCCGAGCACGAAAATGCCGGCGAGCTTCAGCGCCAGCGGCCGGTCGATGCGGCCGCGCCACCAGAACCAGACGAGCGGCAGCAGGAACACCACGCCGATCATGCGGCCGAGCAGGCGGTGAAAATATTCCCACCAGAAAATGCCCTTGAACGCATCGAGACTCATCCCCTGGTTGACCTTCCGGTACTCGGGGGTGAGCTTGTATTTGTCGAAGGTCTCGAGCCACTGCGCCTCGTTTACGGGCGGCAGGGTGCCGAGGATGGGCTGCCACTCCACGATCGACAGCCCGGAGCGGGTAAGCCGGGTCACCCCGCCGATCACGACGATCGCGAACACCAGCGCGCAGCATAGGAGAAGCCAGGCCGCGACGGCGGGCCGCGCTCGCGCGGCGGGCGCGCCGCCGGCATCGATGGGCGCTGCGTCTGTGGGTATCGTACTCATCGGATTGATTTGGGGCGGATCAGGTGCGAGCGCGTAACAGCGTAAGCGTAATCGAAACCGGCTGCCGCATCCAGCGCCATGGCGCGATCTGCCGCTGCGGCGGCCCGATCCGCGCTAGCGGCGTGGCGCAAGCTTCTGTTATAATTCGCACCTCGCGCCTGTAGCTCAGTTGGATAGAGTACTTGGCTACGAACCAAGGGGTCGTGGGTTCGAATCCTGCCAGGCGCGCCATTCAAACAAGGGCTTAGGGAAACCTAGGCCCTTGTCCTTTGAGCCCTCTAACACCAGTCTAACAACTTCAGCTAATAAGAAACCTGCCAAGCGAACGCGGTGGCTCGCGATCAGGCACTGGTCGTTGCTAATTCCTCATCGCGCCGCTTCCGTGGCGACTTCGGTTTCTTGATCGTGACGTGCGGCTCCAGGCCGGCAACGGTGGCCATGTCGATCAGTGCTTCGAGCGAGAACAGGCTGATCTTGCCGCGCACCAGGTCGGACATGCGTGGTTGCGTGATGCCGAAGAGCTTGGCGGCCCTGGCTTGAGTGTTGCCGCTGGTCTTCACCCATCCTTGCAAAGCTGTCATCAACTCAGAGCGGGCGCGCATGCTGGCGGCCTGCTGTGGTGTGTCCTCGATGGCATCCCATACACTTGCGAATCGCCTTTGCTTTTTCATGGCTGAGTCCTAATCAATTCCTTGTATCGTTTCCGCGCCAGTTTGATATCTTTCCGGCCCGTCTCCTGCGTCTTCTTCTGGAAGCAGTGCAGGACATAATTAGCGTCGGCGAACTTCGCCAGATAAATCACGCGGAAAGTCCCCGCCTCATCCCAGATACGAATTGTCCCTGACGCCTGCGCCAATGCTGGGCATGGATTTAGAGTCGTCGGGCTCTTCGCCGCGCTGCACTTTGTCAAGTTGAAACCCGGCATTCTGGCGGGCTTTGTCGGGGAACGCCCGCAGCACCTCAACCGTGTCACCAAGGAACTCGACGGACTTGATCGTCATGAATGCAATATACAATAACTTGTAACTATGGCGCGAGGGACAGGAAGAAGTAACCTGCCGCGCGGGCAGATCACCAATGCGCTGTTCGAGGTGGGAGGGTCGTACCGGCGCAGCATGTCGTTGCGAGGATTCGCATTCTTCTGCGTCGGCAATTCGAACCGAGCAGCGCGCCGCCATTTCGCAAGCCCGGGCTCGAACCCCGGTTGGAGCCAATTCCACCGGATTGCTTTATCCTGTCGTTACACTGTCCTAGAATACGCACTTTGCCGCGAACCGTCCGGATCGGGGCGCGCATACCAGGAGTTCTTATGCACCCCACTGCGTGGCACAACTGCAATCACTTCTTTGATACCTGCGCCGGGGCATTCCAGCGTCCGGGCACCAAAGTAATCGAAATCGGCTCCCAGGACGTGAATGGCAGCCTGCGCGAGAGCTGCCCGGCCGCCTTTGAGTATGTGGGCGTTGATTTCGTCTCCGGCAAAGGCGTTGACGTGATCCTGGAGGATCCGTACAAGCTGCCGTTCGAGACTGATTCAACCGATATCGTCATATCCAGCATAACGGCCTGACCCTCGGATCGGATAGCTATGTGAATTACAGCCCTATGCCCGAGGACAGGAGAAAGCTGATATGCATCAAACACATTGTCGACAACACAATGAAGGTATGACTTTGACGATTCCCTATCGGATTGCCGTGTGATGCTGCTTCTCGATTTCTTGAAGCAGTGCGCGAGCAATCTTACTTTCGCGAAACTGAAGACCTACGCAGCGCGGTCTCCCGATTCCATTTCGGGCGACGGTGTGAAGCTCTATCTGGACCTGTTGAAGCGGTGCGTGGGCAATTTCATTTATGACGACGATGTTGACCTCATGGGCAACTGGGTGATCGATTCGAAGACGGGCAAGTACGCTTCTTCGGAGGGCATGCGGGTCCTGCCCGAGGCCAAGTACCTGGGGGAAATCTGGCCATCGCGCGCCCACACAATGATCGGAATGCCGCGATTGGAGAATCTCCAGTGGTGCGTGGAGGAAGTGCTCAAGGGTGGAATTCAGGGGGATCTCATCGAGACCGGCGTATGGCGCGGCGGCGCCACGATATTCATGCGCGGAATCCTGAAGGCGTACGGCGTCACCGATCGGCGCGTATGGGTCGCGGATTCGTTCGCAGGTCTGCCGCAGGCAGATCGCATGCGCTATCCGAAAGAAACCAACATCGAGTTCCATCTGCATCAGGATCTGGCCGTTTCGCTGGAAGATGTGAAGAAGAATTTCCAACGCTATGGTCTGCTTGACGATCAGGTGCGTTTTCTCGAAGGCTGGTTCCGGGACACCCTGCCATCGGCGCCAATAAAGAAATTGGCGGTCATGCGGCTGGACGGCGACCTGTACGAATCCACCATGGATGCCCTGGTCAACCTGTACGACAAGCTTTCGCCGGGTGGGTTTGTGATCATCGACGATTACAACGGACTCAAGAGCTGCAACGACGCGGTCGATGACTTTCGCAGGGAAGCGGGTATAACGGCGGAGCTCGTTTTGATTCCCGGCGCGGGGGCGTACTGGAGAAAGTAAGGCTTTGACGCTTCCACTGCGGGCTGACGGCGTGGCCAAACGCTACTGCAAACGTCTTGCCGGAGTTCACCACGCCCCACCAAGTCGGTTGCTCTTGTTCGAATGACGTTCGGATACTACTGCTATACTGTTTCCACGGCGTGCCCCGGTTGCAACGCCAGTGAGAAAGGCAAGGCTGAAAGGCCTGTCCGTCGGCGACGGGAACCACAGTTCCCTTATGCCGCAACACTTGGTCAGTAGCGGCTACCCGCTGTCTGCTGAACCAGTCGCAACGACCGGGCGCGAGACACGATCAAGCGCGGAGTTCTGCAGATGAGCCACGACGAGCCTCTTCGGCTGCATATTCCGGAGCCCACCGGACGACCGGGACAGCACACCGACTTTTCCTACCTGCACCTGTCACCCGCGGGCGAGGTTCAACGACCGGCGGTGGACTGCCAGCCGGCTGAAACCAGCGATCTGGCGTTCGCCCTGATTCGTGTACTCGACGATGACGGCCGCGCGCTCGGGCCCTGGGCTCCGCAGATCGCGCCGGAGCGGGTGCGCGCCGGAATGCGCGCCATGATGAAAACCCGCATTTTCGACGCGCGCATGATGATCGCGCAGCGGCAAAAGAAAATATCATTCTACATGACCAGCCTCGGCGAAGAGGCCATCGGCACTGCGCACGCACTGGCGCTCGAGGAAGGCGACATGTGTTTTCCGACCTACCGGCAGGAAAGCCTGCTGATGGCGCGCGAGGTGCCGCTGGTCGATCTGATTTGCCAGCTTCTGTCCAATGAACGCGACCCGCTCAAGGGGCGCCAGTTGCCGGTGATGTACTCGGTGAGGAAGGCGGGCTTTTTCAGCATCTCGGGCAATCTGGCGACGCAGGTGATTCAGGCGGTCGGCTGGGGCATGGCTTCAGCGATCAAGGGCGATACGAAAATCGCATCGGGCTGGATCGGCGATGGAGCGACTGCCGAAGCGGACTTCCATAACGCGCTGGTCTTTGCCCACGTGTATCAGGCGCCGGTGATCATCAATGTGGTCAACAACCAGTGGGCGATTTCGACCTTTCAGGCCATCGCCGGGGGCGAGGGCACGACGTTTGCGGCTCGCGGCGTCGGCTCCGGCATCGCCTCCCTGCGCGTCGATGGCAACGACTTTCTCGCCGTCTACGCCGCTTCGCGCTGGGCGGCCGAACGCGCGCGCAGCAATCTGGGGCCGACACTGATCGAATGGGTGACCTACCGCGCCGGAGCGCATTCGACTTCGGACGATCCCTCCAAATACCGCCCGGCCGATGACTGGGCGCACTTTCCGCTGGGCGACCCGATTGCGCGGCTCAAACAGCATCTGATCGGCATTGGTGCCTGGTCCGAAAAAGAGCATGAAGACACGCAAAAACAATTGGAGGCAGAGCTGGCAGCGGCGCAAAAGGAGGCGGAGAGCTACGGCTCGCTCGCCGATGGTCACGTGCATAGCGCGGCGTCGATGTTCGAAGACGTGTACAAGGACATGCCAGAGCACTTGCGCCGGCAGCGCCAGCAGCTCGGGGTCTGATCATGGGCGCAGACAAGAACGGCAATTCAAGATCCACGCCGATGACCATGATCCAGGCGTTGCGTTCGGCCATGGACGTGATGCTGGAACGTGACGCCAACGTCGTGGTATTCGGCGAGGACGTCGGCTATTTCGGCGGTGTCTTCCGCTGTACCGAGGGCTTGCAGCAGAAGTACGGCAAGTCGCGCGTGTTTGATACGCCGATCTCCGAAGGCGGGATCGTCGGCGCCGCGGTCGGCATGGGCGCTTACGGGCTGCGTCCGGTGGTCGAAATCCAGTTTGCCGACTACTTCTATCCCGCCTCCGACCAGATCGTTTCCGAAGCGGCACGCCTGCGCTATCGTTCGGCTGGCGAGTTCATCGCGCCGATCACCATCCGCATGCCCTGCGGCGGCGGCATCTACGGCGGTCAAACGCACAGCCAGAGCCCGGAAGCCTTGTTCACGCATGTTTGCGGGCTGCGCACCGTGATGCCCTCCAACCCCTACGACGCCAAGGGCCTGCTGATTGCGTCGATCGAGAATGACGACCCGGTGATTTTTCTCGAACCCAAGCGCATCTACAACGGCCCGTTTGACGGCCATCACGACAAGCCGATGGTGCCTTGGTCCAAGCATCCTTTCTCCGAGGTGCCGGAGGGCTACTACACGGTGCCGCTGGAGTCGGCTGCGGTGTACCGCCCGGGCGCCGCAGTAACGGTGCTCACCTACGGCACGATGGTGTACGTATCGGAGGCGGCCGCGCGGGAGAGCGGTATCGATGCCGAAATCATCGATTTGCGTAGTCTCTGGCCGCTCGATCTGGAAACCATCGTCAACTCGGTGAAGAAGACCGGTCGCTGCGTGGTTGTGCACGAGGCCACCCGCACCAGCGGCTTCGGCGCCGAACTGGCGGCATTGGTGCAGGAACATTGCTTCTATCACCTCGAAGCGCCGATCGAGCGCGTGACCGGCTGGGATACGCCCTACCCACATGCGCAGGAATGGGCCTACTTTCCCGGCCCGGACAGGGTTTCGGCGGCATACAGGCGGGCGCTGGAGACCTGAGATGAACCACTCTCGCGCCGGCGGCGTTGCCGTTGGTTGTTCCGCAAAGGAAGCATGATGGGCATCCATGTGATCAAAATGCCGGATATCGGCGAGGGCGTGGCCGAGGTCGAGCTCGTCGCCTGGAATGTCAAGCCCGGTGACCTGGTGGTCGAGGACCAGTCGCTGGCCGATGTGATGACCGACAAGGCCACGGTGGAAATCCCTTCTCCGGTCGCGGGCAAGGTGCTGGCACTCGGCGGCGCGGCCGGAGCGATCATGCCGGTTGGCGCCGAGCTGATTCGCATTGAAGTCGAAGGCGAAGGCAGCGTGCGCGAGACACCGGCGGCTGCGGCCCAGGCAGCGCTGCGGGCGAAGACCCCCCCGGCTTCGGTAGCGCCGCCTCCTGCGCAGATCACGCCGGCGGCGGTGCCCGTGCCGCGCGGCGCAACGCCGGCGCCTGCTCAGCCATCGGCGTTCGCGCCAAGGCAGCGCGGAGAAAGGCCGCTAGCCTCGCCCGCCGTGCGCAAGCTCGCCTGGGACCTGGGCATCGAATTGCAGTACGTACGGGGCAGCGCTGCGGCCGGACGCATCCTGCGTGAGGACGTGGATGCCTATGCCGCACGCCGGTCTGGCCCGCAACCAGCGCCCGGCCGCGACGCTCGTTATGCGCAGTTGCAGGGGGAGGAATCCGTGCCGGTCACGGGCTTGCGCCGCTTGATCGCGCAGAAAATGCAGGACGCCAAGCGCCGCATCCCGCACTTCACCTATGTGGAAGAAGTCGATGTGACCGAGCTCGATGCCTTGCGCCTGCGCCTGAATGTCAAGTACGGCAGCGAGCGCGGGCGCCTGACCCTGTTGCCCTTGCTGATGCGTGCCCTGGTTCTGGCGCTGCGCGAGTTCCCGCAGATCAATGCGCGTTTTGACGACGAGGCCGGCGTGCTCACCCGTTTCGGTGCGGTCCATCTGGGCATCGCCACGCAAACCGACGGCGGTCTGATGGTGCCCGTGGTGCAACATGCCGAAGCGCGCGATCTGTGGTCCAGCGCGGCGGAAGTTGCGCGTCTTGCCGAAGCGGCGCGCACAGGCAAAGCGACGCGCGAGGAACTGACGGGCTCGACGATCACCATCACCAGCCTCGGCGCGCTGGGCGGCATCGTCACCACGCCGATCATCAATCAGCCCGAAGTCGCCATCGTCGGTGTCAACCGCATGGTCGAGCGGCCGATGATCCGCGGCGGCATGGTGGCGGCGCGGCAGATGATGAATCTGTCCTCGTCCTTCGACCACCGCGTCGTCGACGGCATGGATGCGGCCAAGTTCGTCCAAACCCTGCGCGGTTATCTCGAGTCGCCGGCTGCGCTTTTCGTGGAGTAGGCGATGAACACACAGGCAACCACGCTGCTGGTGATCGGCGGCGGCCCCGGCGGTTATGTTGCCGCGATTCGCGCCGCCCAACTGGGCATTGCCACCACCCTGGTCGAAGGCGCGCAACTCGGCGGTACCTGTCTGAATGTCGGCTGCATTCCGTCCAAAGCGCTGATCCACGCTGCCGGGGAGTTCGACAAGCTTGGACACTATGCCGGGAAATCGGCGCTGGGCATTCAAGTGCAGTCGCCGTCGATCGACCTGGCGCAAACCGTGCGCTGGAAGGATGGCGTCGTGGCCAGGCTCACTGGGGGCGTTTCGAGCTTGCTGAAAAAGAACGGCGTACAGGTCGTGACGGGATGGGCGAACATCATCGACGGCAGGACGGTCGAGGTGCGGGCACAGACAACTGCCGAACCGTTGCGCATCGTGTGCGAACACCTGCTGCTGGCGTCGGGGTCGCAAGCGCTCGAGCTGCCGGCGCTGCCGTTCGGCGGAGCTGTGATCTCCTCTACCGAGGCTTTGTCACCGCCGTCGCTGCCCAAACGGCTGCTGGTCGTCGGCGCCGGTTACATCGGACTGGAACTGGGCATCACCTATCGCAAGCTGGGTGCCGAGGTCGCCGTAGTCGAGGCACAGGAGCGCGTGCTGCCCGCCTACGATGAAGAATTGACCAGACCGGTGGCGGCGTCACTGAAGCTGTTGGGGATATACGCGCACCTCGGCTGCACGGTACAGGGACTGACGGCGAAGGGCGACGCCGTGCGCATCCGCAGCGCCGAGGGCGAGGATCTCGAACTGGCCGCCGATCGCGTGCTGGTGGCAGTCGGGCGGCGGGCGCGCACCGAAGGCTGGGGCCTGGAAACACTGGCGCTCGAAATGAACGGACACGCTGTTCGCATCGACGATCAATGCCGTACCTCGATGCACCATGTCTGGGCCATCGGCGATCTGACCGGCGAGCCGATGCTGGCGCATCGCGCCATGGCACAGGGCGAGATGGTGGCCGAGATTGTCGCCGGCAAGCGACGCCGTTTCGCGCCGGCCGCCGTTCCCGCCGTGTGCTTTACCGATCCCGAAATCGTGGTCGTCGGCCTGGGCCCGCAGGAGGCGCTGCAGGCCGGTCTTGATTGCATCCATGCGATGTTTCCCTTCGCCGCCAACGGTCGTTCACTGACGCTTGAATCCTCCGGCGGTTTCGTGCGTGTCGTGGCCCGCCGCGACAATCACCTCATCGTCGGCTGGCAGGCGGTCGGTCGCGGCGTATCCGAACTGAGCACGGCTTTTTCCCAGTCCCTCGAGATGGGCGCGTGCCTGGAAGACGTCGCCGGCACGATTCACGCCCACCCGACACTCGGTGAAGCAGTGATGGAATCCGCAATGCGGGCGCTTGGCCGCTCGCTGCATGTATAAGGCTGGCACCCGCGCGGATGGCGATCCAGGCATGGCGGCAACACGGGCCCGGCCGGCTGCGGACCCTACCCTATAATGGCGCTTTCCTTCCCCGCCGCCCCCTGGCTTGCCACAGACCGCCGCCCTTGCCCGCGTTTCGCCCTACCTGCTGCTCACCGCCACGATCCTGTTTTGGGCGCTGAACTGGATCACCGGACGCGCGTTGCGCGACGACGTGCCCTCGTACTCGCTCGCCTTCTGGCGCTGGGTGAGCGCGAGCCTGCTGTTGCTGCCGTTTGCCTGGCCGCACCTCGTGCGCGGCTGGCCGGCGATGCGCCGATCGTGGCGGATCATGCTCGCGCTCGGCGTGCTCGGCACCACGTTCTGCAATCTAGCCTCGTACACCGGCCTCAAGTACACCACCGCCGTCAGCGGCTCCATCCTCAATTCTTTCGTGCCGGTGATCATCATCGCCATCTCCTGGGCCTTCCTCGGACAGCGGCTGCGCGCCTCGCAGTGGGCGGGCGTCGCCATCTCGCTCGCCGGAGTGCTGAGCATCGTCGGCCGCGGCGACCCGATGGTAATCCTGTCGCTCTCGCTCAATGTCGGCGACCTGTGGATTTTCGCGTCGATGCTGCTGTGGGCGCTGTATACGGTGTGCCTGCGCTGGCGGCCGCCGGACCTGCACCCGCTCGCTCTCCTGGGCGCGAACGCGATCGTCGGCGTGGCGGCGATGCTGCCGGTGTACCTGTGGTCGCTCGCCCAGGGTCTGCATATCACCTGGACCGCGGGAGCGGTGGCCGGTCTCGCCTATGTCGGCGTGTTCCCGTCGGTGGTGGGGTACATCTTCTGGAACAACGCAGTCGCGCGCGTCGGCCCGAACAAGGCCGGCATGTTCATGCATCTGATGCCGGTATTCGCGAGCCTGCTCGCGATTGCCTTCCTCGGCGAGCGCCTGCACCTGTTCCATGTCGCCGGCATGGCGATGATCCTGGGAGGCATCTGGCTCACCAGCCGCACCGACAATCCAGAAGCCGTAGCCGGAATGGAAAACTGAACACTGTCGCGCCAAGCAAACGGTGTCCTCAGCGTGCCCCGGGGGTCCGCGGCCCAAAAAAAATAGGCTAGCGAACGCAGTTCGATAGCCTATAAAGAACGGTCGGCCGGTATTGCTACCGACGACCGCCCACGCTCACCGCAAAGACTCGATGCGCGTGACGCTCGCGGTCACTCACGCAGTCCGGTCTGATTTCTGGCGGTCTTCTCCCCCTCCAAAACGAGCGACTGGACGTACCCTCGGTCTCAATGGAAATAGCGTCCAATCCGAACTCATCGGATGCACGTTGGGAAGATGATATTTGAAACAATGATTTGGCGCAATACTATTGTCGTCATTCCGGTCCGGCTAGGCGGTGCCACCGAGACTGGCCATAATCCGGGTCAACGTATTGTTTTGGCTCAAATACCGGCGATTGCAAACAACTCCCACGGCAGCGCAGCAAAAATGAAAAAACGCACAGCAGGTGATCCCGGCAAAAGCCAGGCGCAATCGCCTGCGCCTTCCTTGGCGACAACACGCGGCCAGAATAAACGGCTCGAAGTGCTGAAACAGTTCCGGGTGTTATTGCGCTCGATCAAGCGGCACTACCAGTGGGTTGAGCAAAGGTGCGGGCTGAGCGGAGCGCAACTGTGGGCGATGGCGGAAATCGCGGACGCGCCCGGCCTCAAAGTCAGCGATCTGGCACGACAACTGGGGGTCCACCTGTCGACGACAAGCAACATGCTGCGGCGTCTGGAGGAACTCTCGCTGGTCAAGAGGACGCGTATAGGCGAGGACCAGCGGGTGGTTCAATTGCGGCTTACCGCCGAAGGCGCGAAAATCCTGCGGCTCGCGCCGCGCCCGCTTGTCGGAATTCTGCAGCAAGCCTTGGCCGAACTTCCGCAGGCGCGGCTGGACTCCCTTCATGTCGAGCTCGGCGAAGTCATCCGGTTGATGAAGTTCAAGGACATCAAGGCGCGGTCCACCCCCTTGTCCGACATTTAGCAGCGGGCGGACTGCACTAGTACGACGACATCTTGGTTTCGAAACAATCTGGCGGGAAACCGACCTCTCCGAAACGCGGCTTTGTAGGAGCGAGCTTGCTCGCGAATTCGATGATTCGCGAGCAAGCTCGCTCCTACAACTGCGAGGTCGACAGGCTTCGAAATTAGTGTTTCGTCGTACTAGGGCCTGTTGACATTCAGCACATGAGCGCGACGGGGGTAATTTGGGATGCAGCACAAGGCGCGAGGAGTGCCGTTTGGTCATTCCAAACAAGCGACGAGCAACGCCGCGCGGCGTCCCAAATTATCCCCCGTCCCTTCGGGTTG
>MERK01000219.1:42199-42497 GCA_001770575.1 Betaproteobacteria bacterium RIFCSPLOWO2_12_FULL_64_23 | reverse complement strand
ATCGCAGAGGATGATTTCGCCATAGTCCTGCCAGGCCACCCGCGCGACCGGAGCCGTCGACAGCAGGGCCAATTGACGTTCGATTTCCTTCGGTACCGCCTGCGCCAGCGCTTGCGAAGTGGTCAGCAGGATGGCGGGTGAATTCGGCCCGTGTTCGGCCTGACCCAGAAGGTCGGTGACCGCCGTCTCGGCGTCGCAGGTATCGTCGGCGATGATCAGGGTCTCGGTCGGACCGGCCAGCAGATCGATACCGATACGGCCGAACAACTGCCGCTTGGCTTCTGCCACGTAGGCATTG
>MERK01000219.1:0-42186 GCA_001770575.1 Betaproteobacteria bacterium RIFCSPLOWO2_12_FULL_64_23 | reverse complement strand
AGGCATTGCCCGGCCCGACGATCATGTCCACCGGGGCGATCTGCTTGGTGCCCAGGGCCATCGCCATCACGGCCTGCACGCCTCCGAGGCAATAGATTTCATCGGCGCCTCCCAGGTGCATGGCCGCCACGATGGCCGGCGAGGGACGTCCTTCGAACGGCGGTGCGGCCGCGATTACCCGCTTGACCCCGGCCACCTTGGCCGTCACCACGCTCATGTGGGCCGAGGCGACCATCGGATATTTCCCGCCGGGCACGTAGCAGCCTACGCTGTTGACCGGAATGTTCTTGTGGCCGAGCACTACGCCCGGCAGCGTCTCGACTTCGACCTCGCGCAGCGCGTCCTTCTGGATCTGCGCGAAGTTGCGTATCTGCGCCTGCGCAAAACGAATATCCTCGATTGCACGCGACGGCAACGCGCGCACGCATGCCTCGATCTCCGCGGCGCCCAGACGGAAGCTGGCGGGCGACCAGTGATCGAATTTCTTTGAATATTCGAACACCGCGGCATCGCCGCGGGCCAGAATGTCCGCCAGGATGGCTTCCACTGTCGTGCGTACCTGGGCCTGGATTTCCAGCTTGCCTTCGGCCGTCTTCGAGTTTTTCAGGTGTCGGATCATGGCTTACTCCTGCAGTTAAGGATAAATCGGGCGCTGCTGGCCGCGTCCTGTGCCGGGGACGCGACATCCACCAGGTGCGCTAACCCGAGCGCGACCGGCTGGCTATCCACTGCCACCAGTCCTACCAGGTGCGCCATTTCAAGCCCACCAAACCGAGCTTCATGCTCCCTCACGCCGGCAGCAACTATGCGATGGTACATCTGTTCGACCAGCCGCAGTTCAATGCACAGGGCGGTCATATCGGCCTCATGCCTGGGCCGAACCTTGCCGTAAGAGCGGGTGCTGTCGATCAACCCATCGAGATCGATACCGGTGGTGATTCCAGGCGATTCGAACAGGCTGATCCGATCCCCGGTGCAACCAGAAATATTCAGTTATCCTCTGCACTGGCATTGGGCTGCGCCATCCGATTTGCGCAATCAATCGTTTGCGCGGTTTCGGATCGGATCCAATCGCCGCCAGCTCCATCGCCTGCCCGCAACAGCGCGCTTGGGCATGGAATCTTTTCCACTACGGGGCGCAAAAAGCATTGCCGTCCTATTTTGAGGGAGCAAGTCATGGCTCAGCCGATCAGTATTCAATTCACCCGCTTCTCTGCTTTTTACTCGCCGCTCATCGCCACCATTGCCGGCGGCTTCCTCAAGGAGGAAGGCTTGGAGCCGAGGCACTCGATTGCGCCGGTGGGCAAGTCCGCGATCGCCGGCTTGCTCGACGGCAGCGTACAGGTGGCGCAGTCGGCGCCCTCGCAGGGATTCACGCCGCTGGAGAAAGGCGAGCGGCCGCCGGCGCTGCATTTCGCCCAGGTCAACGAAAAGGACGGCTTTTTCATCACCGCGCGAAAGCCCGACCCGGGATTCACCTGGGACAAACTCAACTCCGGCAGGATACTGGTCGATCACGGCGTGCAGCCGCTCGCGATGTTCAAGTACGCGTGCTTCAGGAAGGGGCTGGACTGGAAGTCGCTGTCCATCGTGGACGCCGGCATCGCCACCATGGACCAGGCATTCCGCAACGGCAGCGGGGACTACATCCACCAGCAGGGGCCGGCGCCGCAGCAACTCGAACACGACGGTGTCGGCCACGTGGTCGCTTCCCTTGGAGACGCGATCGGCCCGCTTGCGTTCTCCAGCCTGGCGGCAACGCGCGAGTGGCTCGCCACGGATGCAGCGAAGCGCTTCACGCGTGCCTATCGCAAGGCGCGCGCCTGGCTGATCGCCACGCCGGCGGCACAAGTCGCCGAGGCCGAGGCCGCTTTCTTCCCCGATATTGATCGCGCGGTGCTGACTCAGACCATTGCGACCTATCAGAAGCTGGGCAACTGGACACCGCAGGTGGAAATCACGCGCCCGGCCTTCGAGGTGACCCTGGACGTGTTTGAATATTCGGGGCTGATTACCAAGCGCCATAAATACGACGATGTGATCGCCCAGCCGCCTGCCTGAATTCCAAAATAGCGGGGAAGTTACTCCAGCCTTTCTGCAAACAGGCTCAGGGCACGTCGACGATATCCCCTTCGGGACCCTCATGATGCGGGTGGGGCTCATGCGCCGGCTGCACCGGTTCGCCGCCTACCGGGACCGCCCGGGCGAGGAACTCGATCACGGCATTGCCGAAGCTGTCGTTGCGGTCTCCGGCCACCATGTGCGCTGCGCCGGTGACATTGACGTATTCTGCATGAGGACACAAGCGCAGGAACTCCTGCGCCCCCTCTTCGCTGAGCACGTCAGAGAGACCGCCCCGCACCAGCAGCGTCGGCAGCGCCAGCCGTCGCGAACAGGCTTCGAGGCGTTCACGGCGTTTTTCGAGATCCCGTTTCGCGGGGCGAAACCGGGGGTCCCAGTGCCAGCAATATTTGCCGTCCGCGCCGAGGCGCACGTTCTTCGCCAGGCCATCCAGATTTCTCGGACGCTTTCGATGGGGCTGGTAGTTGCCGATGGCCTCGGCCACTTCTTCGAGGGAACTGAAACCCTCGGGTTTCTGGCTCATGAACGCCTGAATCTTGTTGATGCCTTCCATCTCGATGCGCGGGGCGATATCGACCATGACCAGGGCGGTCGCATCCACGCGATCCTCGCCGACGGCGACCAGGCTGGTCCCGCCGCCCATGGACGCGCCAACCAGAACCGGGCGCCGGCCGCCTAGCGCGGAGACCACACATCTGAGATCCTCGACCATCACATCCTGACCGTAGAGCCCGTCCGGCGCCCAGTCCGAATCCCCATGGCCGCGCGCGTCGAAAGCGATGGCGTAGTAACCCGCAGCCCCCAGTAATTCACCGGCCCCCTTCCATGCATGGCGGGTCTGCCCGCCACCGTGCTGCAGCAATACCAGCGGCCCGCTCGGGTCGCCCCATGCATCCCCGGCTATCCTGATTCCACCCACACCCGTCCAGAAGTGCATCGGATCGGGGGTCCCCGCAAGTCTTGCCCCTGCGCTCATTGCGGGTCTGCACTGAATCCGCAAGCGCCGGGACCGCCCGGGTTGCCGCAGCTTTGGCAGGATGCAGGCAGCTGCGCCTGGGCCGAGGCGGCGCCGGTGATCGCGGCGAAAGTCGACAGCTTCTTGCGCAATTCGGTGCCATTGCAGCCCGGACACCCGGGTGCAGGCGATGAATTGCGCACCAGGATTTCGAATTCCTTGCCGCAGGAGGCGCACTGATACTCGAATATGGGCATGAATTTTCTCCGGTGAAATGAGCCGATGCTTGGAGCTGATTACAAGACGAGGGGATATCTCCCCTCATGCTCCCCCTAAGTCGGGGGTCCGCGCCGGACGGTGATGCAAACTATTTGCCGCGCGCGTCGCGCACGACTTTTCTCAAGGCGAGGACGCGCTTGAAACAGTCCGGACAGACATAGCGGATGCCGCTGCCGAGCTGGTTGCGCGACAGCGGCCGCATGGTCGCCGATTCAACCAGGCGCCGGCACTCCGGGCACACTTTGATTTTTGAAGGGTCTTTACCCAACGCCGTGCCCCGATGCATTGACCGACATTCTCATATCCCGCTATTTTATCCTTTTCCTGCGCTGCCTGTATGGTTTGCCGCTCTCTTGGTCCTTGGCCAATTCGCCCCGAATTGGCGGGAATCGGCGCTTCCTTGACGGCCAGGACCAGCCGGTGGCGCCGGTTATTTATGTTGACACAACGACATATTAAACTGACTATTTCCAGATGAAGGTCGCAGCCAAGACCAATCCCGCCAAGCCACCACGCGGACGCCCCAGGACCGGCGCGCTGTCCCGCGCCTGGCCGAAATATTCGGCAATGGCGTTCTCAATGTCTGAAATAAGACGCCCTTGGCACTGATTACATGAAGCGCTGCGTCGCCGCTCTGGGGATCGAGGATACGCGTACTCTGGCAAGGGGGCTGCGCGCGCTCTCCGGGATCTCGACCAGGGCGCGCGCCCGGAGCGGCCGATGACCCTGCGCTGGCGCCTATTCCCGAAGTACGCGACGCTGATCATCGCCCTGGTCGGCGGCATGCTCGTCGCGAGCGGCGGCATCAGCCTGTATTTTTCCTACGGCGAGAACCAGGACCACCTGGTCGCGCTGCAGCGCGAGAAAGCGCAGGCCGCCGCCACCCGCATCGAGCAGTACATTCGTGCCATCGAGCACGAACTCGGCTGGACCGCACTGCCGCAGGTGGGCGCGGGCGGTAACCCCCTCGATCAGCGCCGCTTCGAATATCTGAAGCTGCTTCGCCAGGCGCCGGCGATCACCGAAGTGGCATGGATCGACGCGGGCGGCCGCGAGCAGCTGAAGGTTTCGCGCCTGGCCATGGACGTGAGCGGCGCGGATACCGATCGGTCAAAAGACCCCAGGTTCCTTGAGGCCAAGTCCGGCAAGACCTGGTACAGCCCGGTGTACTTCCGCAAGGAGACCGAGCCGTACATGACGATCTCGCGGCCCGCCGGCAGCAGCGGCGTCACCATCGCCGAAGTCAACCTCAAGTTCGTCTGGGATGTGGTGTCGCGCATCAAAATCGGCCAGACCGGGCTCGCCTTCGTGATCGACTCCTCGGGCACGCTGATTGCACATCCGGACATCAGCCTGGTACTGCAGAAAACCGATCTGACCAGGCTCGCCCAGGTTGCTTCCCTGGCGCAAGGCGCGGAGGAAGACAGCACCGCATCCTCGATCGCGCGCGACGTGAAGGGCGTGGAAGTCCTCAGCGCCCACGCCCGCATCCCCACGCTCAACTGGACGGTGTTCGTCGAGCTGCCGCTGGCCGAGGCGTTCAAGCCCGTGTACGAGTCGGTCCAGCGCATGGGCCTGCTCTTGCTCGCGGGTCTGGTGCTGTCGATGCTGGCGAGCTTTTTCCTCGCGCGCCTCATGGTGCGTCCGATCCGCGCCCTGCAGGAGGGCGCAGCGCAGATCGGAACCGGAAATCTCGATCAGAAGATCACGGTGACAACCGGGGACGAGCTCGAATCGCTGGCCGGGCAATTCAACCAGATGGCCGCGCATCTCAAGGAAAGCTATGCCGGGCTGGAACGCAAGGTCGAGGAACGCACCGCGGAGCTGAGGGAGACACTGGCCTATCAGACGGCAACCGCCGAGATCCTGCGCGTGATCAGCAGCTCGCAGACCGACGTGCAGCCGGTGTTCGACACGATCGTCAAAAGCGCGGTGAAATTGTGCGATGGACTCTTCAGCGCGCTCTATCAGTTCGACGGAGAGCTGATCCATCAAGGCGCCCAGCACAACTTCACCTCCGAAGCCCTCAGCGAGGTGAACCGCATATTCCCGGCGCGCCCGACCCGGGAACTCGGCACGGGGCGGGCGATCCTCGAACGCGCGGTTATCCACGTACCCGACGTCGCGCTCGATCCGGAGTTCCCGCAAAATCTGTCTCGCGCGATCGGCTTTCGCAGCGGCCTTTTCGTGCCAATGCTGCGCGAGGGCACACCCATCGGCGTCATCATGGTGGCGCGCGCCGAGGCCGGGCGGTTCTCCAATAATGAGATCGATCTGCTCAAAACCTTCGCCGACCAGGCAGTTATTGCCATCGAGAATGTCCGTCTGTTCAACGAAATCCAGGAAAAGAACCTGCAGCTCGAGATCGCGGGCAAGCACAAGTCAGAATTCCTCGCCAACATGTCGCACGAGTTGCGAACACCGTTGAACGCGATCATCGGCTTCTCCGAGGTGCTGCTGGAAAAGATGTTCGGGGAAATGAACGAAAAGCAGGAGGACTACCTGAAGGACATACACTCCTCGGGCCAGCACCTGCTGTCGCTGATCAACGACATCCTCGACCTCGCCAAGGTCGAGGCGGGTCGCATGGAACTCAATCTCAGCATCTTCCATCTGCCCACCGCCATCGACAATGCGCTGACCCTGATTCGCGAGCGCGCCCTGCGCCACAGCATCACGCTCACCGCCGAGATCGACCCGCAGCTGGGCGAGTTGAATGCGGATGAGAGGAAGCTGAAGCAGATCCTGCTCAACCTGCTGTCGAACGCGGTGAAATTCACGCCAGAGGGCGGCCGGATCACGGTCGGCGCGCGCCTCACCGGGGACTTGGTCGAAATTGCGGTAACGGATACCGGCATCGGCATTGCACCCAAGGACCATGCGGCGGTATTCGAGGAATTCAGGCAGGTCGGCACCGACTACACGCGCAAGGCCGAGGGCACCGGCCTCGGCCTCGCGCTGACGCGCAGGTTGGTGGAATTGCACGGCGGCGCGATGCGCCTGGAAAGCGAGCCAGGCAAGGGCTCAACCTTCGCGTTCACGCTGCCGTTGCACAGCGCGGCGCCGCGCGCGGCCACAACTTCCGTCTGAGTACAAACCCAATCAAGGGCCTGCACATCATGGCAAACGAACTCATCCTGATCGTCGAGGACAACGAGAAGAACCGCAAACTGGTACGCGACGTGCTGCAGTTCAAAGGCTATCGCACCATCGATGCCGAAACCGGCGAAGTCGGGGTGGCGCTAGCAATGGAGCACAAGCCCGATCTGATCCTGATGGATTACCACTTGCCCGGCATCGACGGCATCGAGGCATTTCGGCGCATCCGCGCCGATTCCGCGACGGCGCATATTCCCATCGTGGCGGTCACCGCCTCGGCCATGCCGGAGGAAGCGAAGAAAATGAAAGAAGCCGGCTTCGACGGCTTTCAGACCAAGCCGATCAACGTGAAGGAGTTCGTGCAGAGCGTGGCGAACGTGTTTACCGGGAAGGTGGCCAAGTGAGCGCCAAAATACTGGTGGTGGACGACACGCCGATGAACGTGAAAATGCTCGCCGACGTCCTCACGTTCAAAGGTTATCAGGTGGTCACGGCGGGTGGAGGCAAGGAAGGCCTGGCCAAGGTCGAATCGGAACAGCCCGACATCGTACTGCTCGACGTGATGATGCCCGACCTCGACGGCTACTCGGTGTGCCGCGCGATCCGCGCGAACCCGGCAACCGCCATCCTGCCGGTGGTGATGGTGACCGCACTCGATCCAACTCAGGAGCGCGTCAAGGGGCTGGAGGCGGGCGCCGACGATTTCCTGTCCAAGCCGATCAACCAGGCCGAGCTGCTGGCGCGGGTGCGCTCGCTATTGCGCATCAAGGAATTTCACGACCAGGTACAGGCGCAGGCGCGCGAACTGGCGGACTGGAACCGCAGGCTGGAGCAGCGCGTCGCCGACGGTGTGCGCGAGATCGAGCAGATGGGACGCCTGAAGCGCTTCCTCTCGCCGCAGATCGCCGACCTGATCGTCAGCGGAACCTTAAGCGGCAGCGCCGACGATCCGCTGAAAAGCCACCGGCGCGAAATCACCGTGGTGTTTCTGGACCTGCGCGGCTTCACCGCCTTCACCGAAACGGCCGACCCCGAAGAAGTGATGGGCGTGCTGCACGAATACCACAACGAAATGGGCCGGCTGATCATGGCGCACAACGGCACGATCGAGCATTTTGCCGGCGACGGCATCATGATTTTCTTCAACGACCCGGTGGTGATCGAACACCCGGCAAGAGAAGCCGTGAACATGGCGATTCAGATGCAGGCCGATTTCGCCGGGCTTACGCAAGCCTGGAAGAAGCGCGGCTACGATCTGCACATGGGCATCGGCATCGCCCAGGGGTATGCCACCCTGGGGACGATAGGTTTCGAAGGCCGCCGCGATTACGGCGCCATCGGCTCGGTCTGCAACCTCGCCAGCCGGCTATGCGGCGATGCCAAAGCGGGCCAGATCCTGGTGTCGCAAAAGGTTTTCGGCCTGGTCGAGGAACTGGTGACAGCCGAGCCGGCGGGCGAACTCAGCCTGAAGGGATTTCACAAGCCGGTGCCCGCGTTCAACGTGACAGGGCTCAAGTAGGAGCGCAAGGAGAAGGGATGAACAGACGCGAAGCGGCACAGCCCGCGCACAGGGCATGCTGCAATGTTCCCCGATGAGTTGATGTTTCGCGTTCTTGTTCGGGCCTTGTTTTGCCTGCTGGCTTTAGCCGCCTGCTAATTCATGTTCGCCGGGAATCCACACGCGAACATGCACGCCGATAGCAACACCCATTCTGTGAAAAGAGCAGAACAATGAATCCGGATCGCTCCTTGCGCGTGGTGCTCGCCACCGTCGGCTCGCGCGGCGACGTGCAGCCGATGCTGGCCATCGCGCAGACGCTCGTCCGCCGTGGTCATGTTCCCCTCATTGCCGCGCCACCGAATTTCGAGCACTGGGTGCGTGGTCTCGGCTTCGACTTCGCCCCGCTTGGCGCGGACATACAGGTATTCCTCGCCGAGCACGGTGCCGTGATGACCGGCAACCCGGTGAAGATGCTCCAGGCGATGAGCCGTTTCTTCGCCGAGCAGATTCCGCTCCAAGTGGAACAACTCGCACCGGCGTGCCGCGGTGCGGACGCAATCATGTCGGCCGGGCTGGCCTTCGCCGCGCCCTCGGTAGCTGAACACTTGCGCCTGCCCTTGCTCTGCGTCCTGTATACGACCTGCGTGCTCCCTTCCAGCCAACACCCGCCGGCGATGGTGCCGTGGCACGGTCTGCCCAACTGGCTGAACGATCTCCTTTGGCGCGCCGATCACCTGCTCGTGGACTCGCTCGTGCGCGGCACCCTCAATACGGCCCGCGCCGGCATCGGCCTGCCGCCGGTGGACGACCTCAGACGCCACCTGTGCGAGGAGACGCCGCTGGTCATCGCCGCGGACGAGGTCTTGTTCCCGCCGGATCCCCTGTGGCAGGGACGCTACCCGCACGCGAATTTCATCTTTTTCGACGATCCGGCGCCGCTGGACCCCGACCTCGAGGCATGGCTTGCCGACGGCGAAGCGCCGGTGTTCGTCGGCTTTGGCAGCATGTCGGGCGAGGGCACGGACCGCGTCGAACGCATGATAGCCGAGGCGGTCTCGGCCACCGGCCGCCGCTGCATCGTCGGCGCCGGCTGGGCCGGGCTCGGCGCGGGCGCGCTGCCGCCGGGCTGGCGCGTGGTGCGCGAGGCGCCGCACGCGCTTTTGTTCCCGCGCACCGCGGTCGTGGTCCACCACGGCGGCTCGGGCACCACCGCGCAAGCCCTGCGCGCGGGCGTGCCACAGGTGCTGCTGCCGCTGATCCTCGATCAATTCCACCATGCGCACCGGCTGCACCTCGCCGGCATCGCGCCGCGCCCGGTGCCGATGGAGAAAATCACCGCGGCCGGACTCGCCGCCGCGATCCATGCGGCGCTGGAACTGCCGGCAGGTCCGCGACAGGCTGCCGCGGCGCGGCTGCGCGCGAGCGACGGGCGCGGGGAAATCGTGCGGCGCACCGAAGCGATGGTCGCAGCGTGAGCGTTGTCCTGGAGCCGGCCGCGAAAGATTCAAGCAGAAATCAAACGGCCTTGTCTCGCGAACATGACTGACAAGCCATGAAAAACGGCAGTTTGACGTCCTCCGGTTCGATTTCGAGTCCGCAGGTGCGCTTGCGCGCGAAAACGAAGACCGGACACTCGCGGTCTTACTCGATCACCTTGTCGGCACGAACAAGAATCGACTGCGGGATCGTGACGCCGAGCGCTTTGGCGGTCTTCAGGTTGATCACCATGTCGAACTTCGTCGGTTGCTCGATGGCGAGATCACCAGGCCTGGCGCCCTTGAAGATCCGGTCCACGTACACGGCAGCACGCCGGTACATCTCCGGAATGCTGCCACCATAGAACATGAGGCCCCCGGCGTCCACGAACTCCCGGCTCGGGTACATCGAGGGCAAACGCTGTACTGCGGCGAAATCGACGATGCGTGTGCGATAGGAGGCGATGAGCGGATCGGCGGTCGTCATCAGCGCGTCGGGCCGCTTCCCGGCGATCGTCCCGAAGACGCGCTCGAAATCACGCGGACCCCGGAACTCCTGCGGCTCGAGCCTGATGCCCAAAGGGCTTGCCCACCGCTGCGTCTCCTTGAGGGCCAGCACGCTCGCGGGATTGTCCGGATTGTAAATCAGCGCGACCCTGGAAATCTTGGGCTGGGCTTCCTTTAACAATTCCAGCCGCTTCCCGTATTCAGGGCCCATGAACGCGACCCCCGTGATATTGCCCCCGGGTTGCGCGTAGCTCGCAACCAGGCCCGACCGATCGGGGAAAGCGACATTCGCAAACACGATCGGGATCGTGGACGTCGCCTGTTTGGCCGCTGCGGAGGCTTGCGTACCCTCGGTGCAAAGGACGTCCACGGGGAGACGAACCAGCTCGGCGGCGAGATCGGGAAGGCGCTCGCTGCGCCCATCGGCCCAGCGGGCCTCGATGGTGATGTTCTGGCCTTCGAGGTAACCGAGCTCGCGCAATCCAGTCCGAAGGCTGCCGAGGCCGTCGGCGGCCGCGGCCGGTGATAGCCATCCGATTCGCCGCATACGCTTGGCCTGCTGTGCCTTGGCGGCGAGCGGCGCTGCCAGGACGGCGCCGACCATGCTTGCGATGAACGAGCGCCGGTCCATCACTGAATCACCTCCGTCGCCCGGGCAAGAACCGACTGTGGGATCGTCAGCCCGAGAGCCTTGGCAGTCCTTAGGTTGATCACCAGCTCGAAAGTTGCCGGTTGCTCCACCGGGAGGTCAGCCGGCTTCGCACCCTTCAGAATCCGGTCGACGAAGTAGGCTGCCCGCCGGTGCATGCCCGCGTAGCTGGGCCCGAAGGACATCAAGCCGCCTGCCTCGACCAATTCACGGTAAGCGTACACCCCGGGGAGGCGATGTTGGGCGGCGAAGTCCATGATCCGCGCACGGTGGTGCAGGAACAGGCGGTCCGCGAGCACGAGGAGCGCATCCGGTCGCGCCCTCATGGCGTCGGCCAATACCTTCTCCAGGCCTTCCTCGTTCCAAACCCCCAGAGACAGCAGCTTCATTCCCAACACCTGGGCTGCGGCCCGCGTCGCTCTTTCCTGGATTACTTGCAGCGGGCTAGCCGAATTCCAGAGCACGGCGACGTGCGAGACTCCAGGCATCACCTCCCTGAGCAGCTCCAACCGTTTCCCGTCCAGCTCCTGCGCGATCGAGGTCAATCCTGTGATGTTGCCACCGGGCCGCCCGAGGCTCGCGACGATACCCGTGCCGACGGGATCGCCGACGGCCACCATGACGAGAGGGACCAACGTCGTCGCCGTCTTGACAGCCTGGGTGGCGGGCGTCCCGGCAGTCACGATCACATCCACCTTCAGCGCGATCAGCTCGGCGATGAGAGCGGGAAAGCGTTCATACTTTCCTTCCGCCCACCGATACTCGATCAAGACGTTGCGTCCCTCGACATAGCCGAGATCACGCAATCCTTCGCGGAACGGCCCGACGAGATTGGCCTCAAGGGCAGCGGTGGAGTTCCCCAGGAATCCGATCCGAGGAATTCTTGCCGGTTGTTGCTGAGCAAACGACGCAAGCGGCATTGCGAGCGCGAGCGCGAGCGCGCCAAGCGCAAGCAGAAGTTTGCGGCGATTGTTCATTGCCCCTCCCTCCAATTTGTGCGCCCATTATGCTCGCTTGCGCCAAGTACCGCACAGGTGTCGTCTGCAAAGGCTTTGTTGCAGACGTACGCCCGGCATTCGCGATTGGCGTTCAAGCTTGCGTCCTTTTCCCAATGCGCGCGATAGCAGTACTATAGGGGCAGTCACATTGCTCGCGCTCTATCGGAATGCAAAAAGGAGGAAGACCATGCCTACCGATACGCTTGCCAGGCTGCAACTCCCCAAACGCGCGTTCGCCGTCGTGCTCGCCGGCGGGCGCGGCACGCGCCTGAAACAGCTCACCGACCACAGGGCGAAACCCGCCGTGTATTTCGGCGGCAAGTTCCGCATCATCGATTTTGCGCTGTCCAACTGCCTGAATTCCGGGATCAAGCAGATCGGCGTCGCGACCCAATACCAGTCGCACAGCCTGCTGCGGCATCTGCAAAGGGGCTGGTCGTTTCTGAAGACCGAGATGAACGAATTCATCGACCTGTTGCCGGCGCAACAGCGCGTCGATGAGACAAGCTGGTACCGCGGCACGGCGGACGCGGTATTGCAGAACCTGCACATCATCCGCAGCAGCAGACCGCAACTCATCGTGGTACTGGCGGGTGACCATATCTACAAAATGGACTATTCGTTATTGCTCACCGATCACGTCGCATGCGGCGCCCAGTGCACGGTCGCGTGCATCGAAGTGCCCATCGCCGATGCGACCGGTTTCGGCGTGCTGGCGGCCGACCGCTCGCGCCGCATCACCGATTTTGTCGAAAAACCGGCCAACCCGCCCGCGATGCAAGACAAACCGGACCGAGCGCTCGCCAGCATGGGTGTCTACGTGTTCAACGCCCAGTATCTGTATGACGCGCTGGCGCAGGACATCACCGATCCCAACTCCAGGCACGATTTTGGCGGGGACATCGTTCCGCGGGCGGTGCGCAACGGCGAGGCGGTGGCGCACCCGTTTGGCCAAAGCTGCGTCACCAGCGACGCCGGCAAGGAGCCCTACTGGCGCGACGTGGGCACGATCGATGCCTATTGGGAAGCCAATATCGACCTGACGGCGGTCGAACCCCTGCTCGACATATACGACCGGACCTGGCCCATCCTGACCTATCAGGAACAATTGCCTCCGGCAAAATTCATTTTCAATCTGGAAGGCCGCCGCGGCATGGCGCTCAATTCCCTGGTATCCGGGGGCTGCATCATCTCCGGCGCCTCGATCGAGAACTCGCTGCTGTTCTCCAAGTGCCGCGTCAACTCCTACTGCAAACTGTACGAAGCCGTGCTCCTGCCCGAAGTCACCGTCGGCCGCCACACCCGCCTCACGCGCGTGGTGATCGACCACGGCTGCAGCATCCCCGAGGGGACGGTGATCGGCGAGGATCCGGCCGAGGACGCCAGGCGGTTCGAACGCACCGAAAAAGGCGTCACGCTGGTTACGCGGGAGATGCTTGCCCGCCTCGGCTGATGCCATGCGCCATGCGCGTCATGCCGCTGCGGCGCAGCCGCGTTGGGTCGACTACAATACCGCCGCGAGGCCCGCGCACAGCGCTTTGGCCGATTTTCTCCAATATCCGGGGAGTCCCCTGCATGCCGCATGAATTGCTCGAGAGCGTGACCGATCGCGTCGCAACGCTTACGCTGAATCGCCCCGACCGGCTCAACGCGCTCTCCTCGCCGATGATCGACGGCCTGCTCGAGGCGCTGCCGCGGCTCGCGGCCGATGCGGAAATCGCGGTGGTGGTATTGACCGGCGCCGGCCGCGGCTTCTGTGCCGGCGGCGACGTCAAGAGCATGGCCGAAGGCACGAGCCAACTGGGCTTGGAAGACGCGGTGCAGCGCCTGCGCGGCAGAATGGAGGTCTCGCGCTTGCTGCACGAGATTCCGAAACCGACCATCGCCATGGTGAATGGGCCGGCTGCCGGAGCCGGACTGGCGATGGCGCTCGCCTGCGACCTGCGCATTGCGTCGGAGTCGGCGCGCTTCATCACCGCCTTCGCCAAAGTGGGTTTCTCCGGCGACTTCGGCGGCAGTTACTTCCTGTCCAAGCTGATCGGGACGGGAAACGCGCGCGAACTGTATTACACCGGCGAACCGCTGGATGCCGGGCAGGCGCTCGCGCTCGGCCTGCTCAACGCGGTGGTGCCCGAGTTCGAACTCCTGGACGCGACCACGGCGCTGGCTCAGCGCCTTGCCCACGGACCGGGCATTGCGCTCGGCCTGATGAAGCGAAACTTCAATGCTGCCGAAACGCGCTCCCTGTCCGAACTTCTGGACCTCGAGGCCTTGCACCAGATCCAGACCGCCAGGACCGAGGATCATCAGGAGGCGGCGCGCGCCTTCGTCGAGAAACGTCCGCCGCTGTTCAAGGGACGCTGATACCTGGTACTGCTCAAAGCCGGCTCAGCGTGGGCCAGAGCGCATCGGCGCCCTGCGCCGCGACGATGCGGCCCAGGCGGCTCTGCCAGTAGGTTTCGTTGCCGAACTCATCGCGCCACGACCACAGCCGGCGCGTGTTGTAATGCAAGTTGTGCTCGCGTGTGTAGCCCATCGCGCCGTGCACCTGATGCGCGATTTCGGCGCCCTTGCCCGCCGCCTCGCCCGCGCGCGACTTCGCCACCGCGACCGCAAACGCGTCCGGCGCGAGGCCGGACGCCTCGGCCGCGGCATCCGCCGCCGCGCTGGCAGCCGCCACCTGTCCGGCGAGCAACGCGAGCATATGCTGTACCGCCTGAAATTTCGCGATCGGGCGGCCGAACTGAACGCGCTCGTTCGCATACTGCAAGGAATACTCCAGCGTTCGCTCCAGCGCGCCGGCCATCTGCTCGCTGCGATAGAGCGCGCCTTCGGCCTCGAGGCGCGCGGGCGCGTCGTGCAGGGCCGCGGACGCAAGCAGCGGCGCCGCATCGAACTCGAGCAGCGCGCGCGGTTCGCCCGCCAGATTCTTTTCCACGCCGCGCACGGCGCGCGCGGTCGAAACCAGGCCGAGCACGCCTTTACCTTCGAGTTCGCCCGCCACCACGGCATGCGCGCACAGATTGCCCCAGGGCACGCGATGCGCGCTGCCCGACAGCGTGGTTCCGGAAGCGCCCTGCACGAACCTGAGCACGTCGCCGCGGCGAACCGGCGCCACGGTCAGGGCGCCTTGCGGCACGCTCATCCCGGCAGCGGCGAGCAGTCGTCCGGCCAGCATGGTCTCGGCCAGGGGCACCGGCGCCGCGTGGTAAGCGCTGCGCCGCAGCGCCAGCATCGCGTCCTCGAAAGCCAGACCTGAGCCGCCCGCCGCCTCCGGCAGCGCCGCCCGCGTCAGACCCACTTCCTCCAGCGCCTGCCACAAGGCGGCCGGCCACGCGCCCGCCTCGGCGGATTCGCGCACCGGTTTGGAGCAATGTTCGTCGCAAATTCGGTCGACGGTGTTCAGCAGATCGTTGCACATCTCGCTCATCGCAGCCCCAGTCCGCGCGCAATCACGCCGCGCAGGATCTCGCGTGTGCCGCCGCGCAGGGTGAACCCCGGCGCGCGCAGCATGGTCATGCCCAGCAACTCGGCATAGCTCGCGCCATCGCCCAAGGCCGGCTCGGTCGCAATCAGGTGACGGAACGTCTCGGGAATTTCGCGTTCGAACGCGGTGCCCATGTCCTTGACCAGCGCCGCCTCGACCATCGGCTGCGCGCCGCGCTCGAGCATGCCGGCGACCGAAGTCGACATGCGCCTCAGGGTCGCCAGATGCGCGACAAAGCGGCCGATTTCGTTGGCCGAGCGCGCGTCGGGGTCTGCGCCGATGGCGCGAATCGATTCGACCAATAGCTGGTAGGTGCTGAGGAAGCGATCCGGACCCGAGCGCTCGAATGCCAGTTCGCTCGTCACCAGCTTCCAGCCCGTGCCGACATCGCCCATCACCATGTCGTCGGCCGCGAAAAACCCGTCGAACACCACTTCGTTGAAGTCGTGGCCGCCGTAGAGATTGTAGATCGGCCGCACGCTGACGCCGGAGTGGGAAAGATCAACAATGAACTGGGTCATGCCGGCGTGGCGATCGTCCTCTTTCGGCGCGGTCCGGACGAGGGCGATCAGATAATTCGTACGGTGGGCAGCGCTGGTCCAGACCTTGGTTCCGCTGATGTTCCAGCCGCCTTCGGTCTTGTTCGCGCGCGTGCGCACCGCGGCCAGGTCGGAGCCGGAGTCGGGCTCGCTCATGCCAATGCTGAAATAACACTCCCCGGAGGCGATCTTCGGCAGGATGGTGTGCTTCGCCCGCTCGCTGCCGTAGCGCAGAATCTGCTGGCCGCTTTGCCGGTCGGCGATCCAATGTGCGCCCACCGGTGCGCCGCCGGCGAGCATTTCCTCGGTCACGACATGGCGTTCCAGCGCAGAGCGTTCGTGACCGCCGTACTGTTTCGGCCACCTCATGCCGATGTAGCCGCGCGCACCGCATTTGCGGCTGAAGTCCGCGTCGAAGGAAGACCAGGAATTGCAGCTCGGAGTGAACGCCCCATTGGCCACCTCCGCTGCGATGAACGCGCGCACCTCGCTGCGCAGTGCCTGCGCCGATGCCGGCATTCGAACCGGATCGAACCTGAATGCGTGCATTTTATTCTCCATCCATGGGCTTGCGCCGGCCCACGCGCTCCCGGCTTAAGCCCGACGCGGCCAATATATCCGAGACACCACTACCGCGCAAAAGGTAAAATTCATGCGCACCATGAAGCGCGCCCCCGGCGACCGGCCTGCCACCGCATTCTTCTTGCACGCCGGCCATACCAAAAAAGGAAGCTGAGCCATGAGCCACAGTCACCCGGTGTTATATGAACAGGACGGCGGCGTCGTCGTCCTGACTTTGAACGAACCGACGACGCGTAACGCCATATCGCCGGCCATCGTCGAGGCGCTGGTGGAATGCACCGATCGCATCAATGCCGACTTGAGCGTGGGCTGCGTCATCGTCACCGGCGCGGGCAAAGGGTTTTCCTCCGGCGGCAACGTCAAGCACATGAAAGGCCGCTCCGGCTTGTTTGGCGGAAGCCCGGTGGAGATTCGCCGCAGCTACCAGCAGGGAATTCAACGCATCCCGCTGGCGATGTATGCGCTGGAAGCGCCGTCGATCGCCGCGGTCAACGGCGCCGCGGTCGGCGCCGGCTGCGACCTCGCCGCCATGTGCGATATACGCATCGCCGGGCGCGGCGCCAGCTTTGCCGAAAGTTTCCTGCGCGTCGGCCTGGTGTCCGGCGATGGCGGCGCCTGGTTCCTGCCGCGCGCGGTCGGCATGTCCAAAGCCTGCGAAATGACGTTCACCGGCGATTTCGTCGAGGCGGAGGAAGCGCTGCGCATCGGCCTGGTGTCGAAAGTGGTCGACGACGACAGGTTGATGGAGGAGGCGGCGGCCCTCGCCCGCCGCATTGCCGCCCAGCCGGTGCATTCGCTGCGCCTGACCAAGCGCCTGCTGCGCGATTCGCAGCAAACCAGCCTGGCGGCCGCGCTCGAAATGGCCTCCTCGATGCAGGCGCTGACGCAACATACCGAAGACCAGCACGAAGCCGTTCTTGCTTTTTCCGAAAAGCGCAAACCGAAATTCAAGGGGCGCTAGTGCGACAACTCCTTGGTTGCGAAGCAAGCTCGCTCCCACGCCCAGCGGAAGTCCTCTTGGAGGACGCGGCCACGCGCGCTTCTCAGCCGACGGATTTCCGGTACAGGCAATAAAGCAGGGCGCGGCCGCCTTCGTCCAGCCCGGGCGAGCCATCGCCCGGCAGGAAATGCAGTTTGAATGCGCGTACGGCCGCGGCGACGTCCCCGGTATCGTAACCGAAGGCGCGCAGTTCCAGCGCCATGTCGGACGCCGCGGGCGGCGGCGCGTAAGGCGGATCGCACCATAGCCCGAATCCATGATCCGCGAGCGTCTTCCACGGAAAGTAAGGGCTGGGATCGGTCTTGCGCCTGGGTGCGACATCGGCGTGCCCCAGAAAGTTCGCGGCCGGGATGTGATAGCGCTCCCTGATATCCGCAAGCAGGCGCAGCAAGACTGCAATCTGGGCATCGGTGAACGGCTCGCGTCCGTTGTTGTCCAATTCCACGCCGAGCGAGGCTGAATTGAGGTCCGTCTCCGCGCCCCATTTCGATTCGCCCGCGTGCCAGGCGCGGGCGCGCTCATCGACCAGCTGGATGATCCTGCCGTCACGGCCGACGAGATAATGCGCGCTCACCGATCGCAGGGGATCCAAAAGCGCGCGCAACGCCTGCTCGACGGTGTCATCGCTGGTGTGATGCAGAATGACGAAGTTGGGCCTTCTTTCGTTGAAGTTCGGCGACGCCTGCCATTCGGTCGGAATACCCGCGCGCTGCGGCACCGGCGCACAGGCTGCGAGCGCCAGCATCAGGGCAAGGAGAGGTGTCCGGATCGAAGTCATGCAGGCATACAATAGCCGAAACGGCGAAAAGGAGCGACACATGGCGGGACCGAAAGAAATCAACGATGAGCTGATCGCGGGCCTGCCGGACACGGGTCCCGTGGTCATGGTGAACCTGCTGCGCCTGCGCGACCGCGCAGCCTACAAGCGCTACAGCGAGCTCACCATGCCGCTGATCAAGGCGCGCGGCGGCACGGTGCTGTGGGCGGGCAACGGCGAAGCGGTGGCCTTCGGCGATGCCGAGGCCGACCGCTGGGACTACGTGGTGCTGGTGCGCTACCCCTCGCGCGCGGCATTTCTCGACATGATGCGCTCGCCCGAATACGCCGCCGCCAACGTCCATCGGGAACAGGCCGTGGCAAAGCATGTCATCCTGTCCAGTACCGAGACCTACTCGAAAATGACGCAGGCGCGGTGAACCGCGCTCAGCGCGCCTGCTCGACTCTGGAGAGAATTCGTTCAAAGCGCTGCCGGTCGAGCGCATCGGCCACGCCCGGCTGGGCGCACCACACGACCAGGCGCTCGCCCGCGTTGACGGGGCTGGCGCTTGCCGCGCTACTGAAGCGCTCTTTCAGCTGTCTTACCTGCAGAGCAAGCCGTTGCGGCTGAATTTCCGCTGGGCTTTCCATACCCAGCAACAACTCGAGTTCGAGCAGGCCCTCGCGGCGCGATCCCGCGTCCTGCTCCATCCGCGCCAGGTATTTCGCGGCCGCGTCCGCATCCAACAACGAGGCTAGCGCTGCGTCGCGCCGTGCCAGCATCTTCTTCTCCCAGGCGGGCGGCAACGCCGAAAGAGCCGCCCATCGTTCCGGCACCGTCGCCGACTGTGCCTCCAATTGAGCCGAAGCGCCGCCCGCGCGCAGCAAAGCGTCCAGTTCGTCGCACAAGCGCTCTTTCGCCACCAGCGTCTGCCATCGCGCGGCTTCGCGCGAACGCACGCGCGCCGACAGCATCGCCTCCAGCGCCGCCCTGCCTTTGGTAAAACGCGTTTCCAGCTCACGCAAATCAGGACTGGATGCGCCGGCCTGCTGTTTCCATTGATCCTGCAGATCGCGCAACGCACGCCGCAGTTCCTGATCCTCCTTGTCCGCAGCCCGCGCGAGCAGCTCCAATTGGGCGCACAGTTCCTGCAGCGCGTGGCGATGCGCGTTCTTGCGGCCGTCCTCTTCCTTGCGCTTGCTCTGGCGCGCGTCGAACACGGCGTCGCAGGCGGCGCGAAACTGCTTCCACAGCGCGCGCTCGTCGCGCTGCGCCAGCGGCAACTCCTTGGCCTCGGCCTGCCATCTGGCCTGAATCGCCTTGACTTGCGACGGCACTTCGCGCTCCGTCGCTTTGGCTGCCAGCGCCGCGGCTTCCTCTATCAGCGACTGACGCCCGGCCTTGGCGCCATCGCGCGCCGCCGCCAAAGCCTGGCGCAGCGGCGCCAGCGCGGTCTTGAAGCGCAGATCGAGTTTTTTCCATGCGCCGGGATCGACACTGCCCAGATCGCCTTCGCGCCACCCGTGCTCCGTTTCGCGCAGCCAGCGCTCGAGCGCGCGCCAGTCGGCGGGCTCGGCGAGCAGCGTCGGCGCCTGCGCCGCGGCCGCCGCGATGAACGCGTCGCGCCGCTTGCGCGCTTCCTTTCTTTGCGCCGCGAGCTCGGAGAAATATCTCGCCGCGGGAGCGTAGGCCCTTTCGCAGGCGCCGTCGAAGCGCTCCCACAGCGCCTTGGGCACGCCCGCGTGCTGCTGGTCCAGCGCTTTCCATTCGTTGCGCAGCTTCTGCACCTCGAGCGCGAGTTGCGGCGGGTCCAGAGTCTGCTTCGCCGCGGCTTCGGCGCGCTCGCACAACTGGATGCGCGCGTTTTGCTGGCCGAACGATTCCCAGCGCTCGAGTTCCACCAGCTGCTGCACCAGTCGGCCCAGCCGCTGCGTGCTCGGCTTCGGCAGCGGGCCGGCCGCCGTCTTGAGCGCCTTGATCTCGTCGGCGGCCGCGCGCGCCGCCTGCACCTGGCCTGCGGCGAGCGCCTGCTCCGCGCTGTGCAGCAAGGCATGAACCTGCTGCCGCGCGGCGTTCGCCTCCTGTTGCGTGGCCTGGATCTGCGCCAGCCGGCGTTGCTCCACCGTCATCACTGCGGCCTCGAAGCGCCGCGTCAACTCCGCTGTGCGAATCGCCCGATCGAGCGTCTGCCAGCGCGCCGGCAGTTGCGCGTGGTCGATCGACGTGCCCGCGGCAAGCTGCTCGGCTTCGAGCACCAGTGCCAGCGTGCCGGCGAGCGCCTGGAGTTCCGCTTCCCGTCGCGCGATGCGGCTCTCCGCCTGGTCGAGCCGCGCGAGCGCGGCATCGTCGCTGCGCCCGCGCGCCTCGTCGCGCAGCGCGGCGAGTTCGGTGCGCATCGCGGCGAGAGCATCCGGCGCGGCCGGTGCCGCCGTTCCCAGCTCCGCCATCCATTCGCCCAGCCTGCGCTCGAACTGCAACCGTGCCCGCTGCTCGTTTTGCTCGCGCTCGAAGCGCGCTTGAATCGCCTGGCGCGCCGTCTCGCAGCGCTCGAGGCACGCAGTCGCGCCGCTCATGTCCAGTGCCTGCCAGCGGCGGTTGAGTTCGATCACCGCGCTGAGTATCGGGCCGGGTTCGGCAGCGAGCCCTTCCAGTTGCGCGATGATGATCTCTGCTTCGGCGTCCTGCGCCTGGCGCTGCTTGATCGCGTCGATCCGCTGCCGCGCGAGCCTGGCCACGCCGTGGTCCTTGTTCTTTGCCGCATCGGCGAGTCTGCGCAGTCCGTCGGGCGTGCGCACGCGCTCGGCCGCCGCCAGGCGCGTCTCCGCATGCTCGCCGCGCAGGGCGAGTTCGACCAGCGCGGCTTCATCGCGCATGCCGGCGATCGCGGCGCGGCGCAGCGCCGCATCGCGGGCGCGGCGCGCCACTTCGATCCGGATTGCGTCCGTACATCGATCCGCCGCGAGCAGCGCCTGCGCACCGGCGCTGTCCGGCGCTCGCGCGAGCGCATCGCCCAGCGCGGAGACAAGTGCAAGCCGCACGGCGGCATCGGCTTCGGTTTCCCAGGCAGAGGCGAGCGCAGCCAGATCGGCGCAACGCTGCGCGGCTGCGATGCGCACCTCCGGCGCGGGGTCGGTGACCAGCAGTTGCGCGAGTTCGCCCGAGTCCGGCGGCAGTGCCGTGACGCCGAGGATGCGCTGTGCCGGTTCGGCGTGCTGCTGCAGGGCGGTGCGCGAGAATAAATTGGCGATCATCGTATGGGTGAACTTGGACCTGGCAGGTACGGCAGTTGCAAGCCGGTTAACGGAACGGTTCTTGAATTAGTCAGCGTGATGGTAACCAAAAACCGCTTCTCACGCCGGCAATTCCGGACAGCGAACCGAAGCGGCGCCGATCCGCCTCGCTCTCGCCGCCGCTGTCGCGCGTGCACGCCGAATTGCTCATTTGCCCGGCTTGAGAAAAGTCACGACGTTCGAACCCGGCGCGTTCTTGGTCGAACAACTGCCCTCGCCCACGCCGGCCTCCTGTTCCGCTTCGTGCAACAGATTGATGACATCGACGTAGTGCTTTTGCTTGACCATCATCAGCGCGGTAAGGCCGCCGTCGTTGCGCGCCAAAACGTCGGCGCCCGCGTTCAGCAGCGTTTCCACCACGGCGGTTTCGCCGTAGCCGGCCGCCAGCATCAGCGGCCGCACGCCATAGCCGATGGAGGCCTCCACATTCGCACCGGCGTCGATGAGGGCTTGCGCCACCTCGGCAAAACCGCGATCCAGATCCGCGTTGTAGGCGGATTTCATCAGCGGGCCCCAGCCAAGCTCGTCGGTCGCATTCACGTCCGCGCCGGCATCGATCAGGGTTTTGACCAGTTCGAGTTTGCCGGCGTGGGCGGCCAGCATCAGCGCCGTGGCGCCATCGCCGTTGCGCTCGTTGCAATCGGCGCCGGCCGCCAGGAGCTTGCGCACAAGATCAACGTCACCGGCGCTCACGGCATCGAGCAAGGATTCAGGCATGCAAACCTCCGTCAGGACAAAGCGGCAGGAAAATCGGTTGCGCTTCGGTCATTCTGTAAATCAGTTTCGTGATCTGCGCCGTTTACGCATCGAGCTCGGGATAGCGCCGGAAAATATCATCGTTGTTGAAGGCCAGCCGCCGCCCCGATGCGACATAGCGCTTGATCCGCGGACGGGCAAAAACACTGTCGTGCAGCGCGCGCAGCCGAGGACAGGCGCGCAGCGCCTTCCTGCTTGCCGCCGGAAACGCGTATCGCAGCCCCGCGACCACCTGGGCCATGGACAGATCGACATAAGTGAGCAGCTTGCCGGCCAGCCAGGTGTCGCTGTCCGGGTTGCGCTCGATCACGCGTTCAAAGTAGCCGAGGAACTTCGGCAGGCGCTGCGCCAGAAATTCACGGCTGCGGCGCCTGGCTTCCGCCTTCTGCTCCGCGTAGTATAGCCCGCCGCCGATGGGGTGATGGGTGTCGTGAATCTCAACCAGGAAGTCCGCAAGGGTGAGCTGCAATTGATGCGTCCATAGCCTGCCGCCGGAATCGCGCGGCGCGAGTCCCAGCCGCGGCCCTAGAAACAGGAGGATGTTCGCGGTTTGCCCGATGAGCCTGCGGCCCGCTTTCAGAAACGGCGGCGCGAACGGAGGACGCGCGACTTCGGGGCCGTCGAGGAATTGCATCATCGCCGTCACGCCGCCGCCCTGCTCCTCGGGCAAGAGCGCGATATCAAGGTATTCGGCCCCGGCCTCCTCCAGGGCCAGGCGCACGAATTCACCGCGGCCTTGGATGCCGGGCCAGTAATAGAGTTCGTAAATCATGCAGGTCCGATTGTACCTGCCATTTCAACCGAGCGACGCGGCGGGAAGCCCTGCGCGCGCCGCGCCCGCGGCGACCGGGCAACGCGCCACAGGGGTCAGGGCTGCTCGGGCAAACGGATGCAGACCAGGTTGCGGTCGCCGTAAGCGTTGTCGGCGCGCCCGACCGGCGGCCAATACTTGCGCGCGCGCAATCCCGCAAGCGGAAAGGCCGCCAACTCGCGCGCATAGCGGTGCGGCCATTCATCCGCGCACACCATGGCTGCGGTATGCGGCGCGTGCCTGAGCGGATTGTCGTCGCGCCCCAGCCTGCCCTCCTCCACCGCGCGGATTTCCGCGCGGATGGCGATCATGGCGTCGATGAAGCGATCCAACTCGGCCCTGGACTCGCTTTCGGTCGGTTCGACCATCAGCGTGCCCGCTACCGGAAACGACATGGTGGGCGCGTGAAAGCCGTAGTCGATCAACCGCTTGGCCACGTCTTCGACGCTGATGCCGCTCGCCTCCCGCAGCGGTCGCAGATCGAGCACGCACTCGTGCGCGACCAAACCGCCCGGCCCGCTGTAGAGCACGGGGTAGTGCGGCGCCAGGCGTTTCGCCAGATAGTTCGCGTTCAGGATCGCCACTTCACTCGCGGCGCGCACGCCTTCGCGCCCGAGCAGGGCGATATACATCCATGCGATCGGCAGAACGCCGGCGCTGCCGCAGGGGGCGGCCGCCACCGCGCCGTGCGCGCCGGCCGGCAGCGCGCGGTGCCCCGGCAGGAACGGAGCGAGATGCGCCGCCACCGCCAGCGGGCCCACGCCGGGCCCGCCGCCGCCGTGCGGAATTCCGAACGTCTTGTGCAAGTTCAGGTGCGATAGATCGCCGCCGAATCGCCCGGGCGCGCACAGGCCGGCCATGGCGTTCAGGTTGGCGCCGTCGATATACACCTGGCCGCCGTGAGCATGCACGAGGTCGCAAATTTCAGTGATGCCCGGCTCGAACACGCCATGGGTGGATGGGTAAGTCAGCATGATCGCCGCCAGTTGACCGCTGTGCTCTTCGGCCTTGGCGCGCAAATCGGCGAAATCGACGTTGCCTTCGGCATCGCAGGCGACGACCACCACCTGCATGCCCGCCATCTGTGCCGAGGCCGGATTGGTGCCGTGCGCCGAAGCGGGGATCAGGCATACGTTGCGCCGGCCCTCGCCGCGCGAGCGGTGCCAGGCGCGGATCGCCAGCAATCCGGCAAACTCGCCCTGCGATCCCGCGTTGGGCTGCAGCGATACCGCCGCATAACCGGTGATCGCGCACAACATACGCTCCAGCGCGGCGATCAATTCGCGATAGCCCGCGGTCTGCGACGCCGGCGCGAACGGATGGATATGCGCGAATTCGGGCCAGGAGATCGGCAGCATCTCGCTCGTGGCGTTGAGCTTCATGGTGCAAGAACCCAGCGGGATCATCGACCGGTCGAGCGCCAGGTCGCGGTCAGCGAGCTGCCGCAGATAGCGCAGCATTGCGGTTTCGGAATGATGGGCGTTGAATACCGGGTGCGCGAGAAAGCCGCTGCCGCGCTTCAGACCGGACGGGTAGGCATCGCCTGGGTCATGTTCCATCACATCGAAATCCGGGGCAAGCGCATTACCGGGCGCAAAGATCTGCCATAGCAGCGCCACCTCGGCGCCAGTGCTGGTTTCGTCCAGCGATACGCCGACGCGGCCGTCGTCGATGCGGCGCAGGTTGACGCCGCGGGCCTCGGCATCTGCATGCACCGCCTGCGTTCGCGCGCCAGTGGCGACCGTCAGCGTATCGAACCAGCACGCGTTTTCGATGACCGCGCCCATTTGTCTCAGACCCGCGGCCAGCACACCGGTAAGGCGGTGAACGCGCTGCGCGATGCGGGCCAGGCCGCGCGGGCCGTGATACACCGCATACATGCCCGCGATCACGGCGAGCAGCACTTGCGCGGTGCAAATGTTGCTGGTGGCCTTTTCGCGCCGTATGTGCTGTTCGCGCGTCTGCAGCGCGAGCCGGTAAGCCGGATTGCCCTGGCTGTCGCGCGTCAACCCCACCAGACGCCCGGGCAGGTTGCGCTTCAATTCGTCCCGGGTCGCGAAATAGGCCGCGTGCGGGCCGCCGAAACCCAGCGGCACGCCGAACCGCTGGGCCGAGCCCAGCACCACATCCGCACCCCACTCCCCCGGGGGGCTGAGCAGCGTGAGCGCGAGCAGGTCGGCGGCGACCGCGACCAGGCCGCCGCGCGCATGCACCGCCTGCATCAGGGCGCGATAGTCCTCTACCTCGCCGTTGGCGGCCGGATACTGCAGCAGCACGCCGAAGCACTCGGCGGCCGCCGCAGCCTGCGCCGGGCCGGTTTTCACTTCGAGGCCCAGCGGCTCGGCGCGCGTGCGCACCACGTCCACGGTCTGCGGCAGCACCGAATCCGCGACGAAGAACACATTGCTCGGGGCTTTGCTGCTGCGGCGGCACAGCGTCATCGCTTCGGCCGCGGCCGTGGCCTCATCGAGCATGGACGCATTGGCGATGGCCATGCCGGTGAGGTCGCACACCATGGTCTGGAAATTGATCAGCGCCTCCAGGCGGCCTTGAGAGATCTCCGGCTGGTAGGGCGTGTACGCCGTGTACCAGGCGGGGCTTTCCAGAATATTGCGCAGGATCACGCCGGGCAGATGCGTGTCGTAGTAGCCCTGACCGATGAACGAGCGCGACACCCGATTCCTGGCGGCGATCCTCCTGAGCTCCGCCAGCGCCTCCGCTTCGCTCCGGCCCGGCGCAAGATCGAGCGCCGACTTGTTGCGTATGCCGGCGGGAACGACGGCGTCGATCAGCGCTGCGCGCGTGGCGTAACCGAGCACGGACAGCATGGCGGCCTGATCCGTGGCGTCCGGGCCGATGTGGCGAGCGGCGAATGTGTCTTGCTGCTCCAGTTCCGCCGGCGATGTCTGCGGCTTTTTCGTGCTGCGCTTCAGGGTATCGAGCATGACACTCTCCTATTTCGCCGCGTGGCCGGCATAAGCGGCGGCGTCCATCAGATTGCCGATGTCACCCGGGTTGTCGGGCTTGATCCTGAACATCCAGGCGGCGTAGGCATCGGCGTTGACCCGCTCCGGCGATTTCGCCAGATCTTCGTTGACGGCGACCACGACGCCTGCCACGGGCATGTTGATGTCGGATGCGGCTTTCACCGATTCGATCACGGCGCAGGCCTCGCCTTGTGCATAGCGCTTCCCCATCGCCGGCAGTTCCAGAAACACCATGTCGCCCAGCACTTCCTGCGCATGGTCGGTGATCCCCACCGCGAGCGTGCCTTCCGCTTCACTGGCCACCCATTCGTGCGTTTTCGTGTATTTCAGCTGTTCAGGCGTTTTCATGATTTTTCTTCCACCGTCAATTGACCAAAATTCTGCCGTTGCGTACGAAAGGCGGCTTTACCACCTTCGCCGCGAGTTGTTTGTCTCGCACCGCGACCTGCACCGGCGCGCCGGTCTCCACGCCCATGGGGAGGCGCGCCAGCGCGATCGAGCGCTCGAGCGTGGGCGAAAACGTGCCGCTGGTGATTTCGCCTTCACCTTCCGGTGTAAGCACTTTCTGCTGGCCGCGCAGCACTCCGCCCTGCTCGGTGAGCACGAGGCCGAGCAACTGCCACTGTTGCGGATGCGCGAGCAGCGCCGCCTTGCCGACGAAATCGCGCGCGCTTGCGAGATCGACGCTCCAGGCGAGCCCCGCGTCCGGCGGCGACACGCTCTCGTCCATGTCCTGACCCCACAGATTCATGCCCGCTTCCAGACGCAGGGTGTCGCGCGCGCCCAGGCCGCAGGGTTTCACGCCGCAGTCGAGCAGACGCTGCCACAGCAGCGGCGCGCGCCCTGCCGGCAGCATGAGTTCGAAACCGTCCTCGCCGGTGTAGCCGGTGCGCGCCAGCATCAGCTCGCCCAGCTGCGCGCTGTGAAAGGATCGCATCGCCGCGGTGGGCGCGCGCGTCCCGGGCAAAGTCTGCCAAACGCGCGCGCGCGCCAGCGGGCCCTGCACCGCGATCATGGCAAGATCGTGCCGCGGCAGCAGCTCGGGCGCGACGCCAAGGCGTTCCCTGATCGACTCGAGCCAGGCGAGATCTTCCCCCGTCCTGCCCGCATTCACCACCAGGCGAAACCGTTCTTCGCTGAGCAAATACACGATCAGGTCGTCGATCACCCCGCCCGCATGGTTGAGCATGCAGGAATAGAGCGCGCTCCCCGGCTCGCGCAGCTTGTCCACATTGTTGGCGAGGGTACGGCGCAGAAATGCGCGCGCGCCGTCGCCGTGCACATCGATGGCGAGCATGTGCGAGACGTCGAACATCCCGGCATCGCGCCGCACCGCGTGGTGTTCCTCGATCTGGGAGCCGTAGTTGACCGGCATGTCCCAACCGCCGAAATCGACCATGCGCGCCCCCAGGGACCTGTGGGCGGCGTTGAGCGGGGTGGTCTTGAGCACGTTTTCCTCGATAGCAATGAAAAAGGGGCAACGCCGACTTCGCAGTCCACGTTACCCCTCTGTCCCTGATACCTGAGAGATTACAGCCTGATGCTCACCCGGCTGCGCGCCCCTTCGGTGGCCGCCCATTCGGCGGCTGCTCTCCAGAGTGACGGAAGCTACGCTTCCGCCCGACCGGTCCTTTTGCCTGAGAGTTTCTGGGTATTGCGCCTTCGGCGGCCACCGCCATGCGGTTGCGCTCTCCCGGTCGGATGAATTCACTTTAGGCGCAGGCGCAGGCCTTGTCAATCAATTCCGTCCGCAGCGCCCGCGGCACCGGCGCGGTGGCGCGATGCTATGCCCGCGCCTCGCTCACGGGAATGTCCGCTTGAATATCGAACAGCAGCCGCTGCTCGGCTTCGCGCAAGCTGTATTCGACCGCGCCGGGCGACGCGCCCTGCGCGAAAATGAAACCGAGGTAACTCGATCCTTCCGGCGGCGGGGCGATCAGCTGGCCCGGACTGGCGGTGATCCGGATGCCGCTGATACCGGCGACAGCCAGCGCGTCGGCTAGCCCGCGCACACCATGAAAGATGCCGTGTTGTGGAATTGGGATCATCATCACGCCGTTCGCCTCGCCGTGTCTCACCTCGGGCAGGGGCAGGTTCAGGGCGTGGCGCAGGATCAATTCTTCCAGGCTCATGCCGAGCGCAGAGCGCAGCATCCTGCCGCACAGGCCGCCGATGGACCGCGCGGCGATTTCGAGCAACCAGACGCCTTGTGCGTTTACGCGCATTTCGGCATGCACGGGACCGCTTGCCAGCCCGGCCAGTGCGCAGGCGCACTGCACCGTTTGCGCGATCTCGTCCTGCTTTGCTTGCGCCAGACGCGACGGCGTGAGGTACAGGGTTTCCTCGAAATAAGGGCCGTCCAGCGGATCGGGTTTATCGATCAGCGCCAGTACGCGCAGCTGCCCGTCCTGCAGCAATCCTTCCAGGGCGTGTTCGCGGCCGGGAATGAAGTTCTCCACGATCAAGCCCAGCGCGGCGGCGTCGCGGTCGGCCTTGGCCTGTATGCCGCGCACCCATTGCACCGCTTGCGCGTAGGCTTGCGGCGTGTCCGCCCGGATCACGCCGCGGCTGGAACTTAGCCGGCGCGCTTTGACCACCACGGGAAAGCGCAGCGGCGGCGGCAGCGAGATGGCCGGCAGGTCGATGTCCAGATGATGAAATTCCGGACAGTGCAGGCCGCCGCCCCGCAGCAGGCGCCGAAACGCCAGCTTGTCGCGCGTCTGCCGCACCGCCTCGGGTGAATTGCCCGGGAGGTACAAGTATTCACACAACAGAGCCGCCAAATCCAGGCCGCTGTCGTCCACCGCCAGCACCGCGTCCGGCCTGCGTCCGAGCGCGGTTTGCAGTTGTTTCAGCGCCGCGACCGGCTGATCGAAAGGCACCGATTGAATCGGACTCATGCCCCATGAGGGTGCGAGTTGATGGCAGTAATTGGCGACGCTGATGACCTCCACTTCCAGCCGCTCTGCGGCCGCGAGAAAATCGTCGTTGCGGTAACTCGTGGTCGGCAACAGCAGCAGGACGCGCTTCACGACCGGGCGCTCAGAAACTTTGCAGTTGCTGCTCGGCGGGCTCGGCCAAGGCGAACGGCAGCCGGCCGAGCTCATACGGGTTGATCAGCACGACCTCGAAGCGTGCAGCTACACCGGCTTGCTGTTCCTCCCCGGCGCCGTCGAGCCGGCAGGCATCGCTGCGGCTATCCATGCGCCGCTACTTCGACTTGGGACGCTGCGCGAACACGCCCGTCGCGGCTTCACGGCTTGCGCCCGCCGCTTGCATGCGCTCCAGGTAGTGCGCCCACATTGCGTCCTGGTTCGCACCCAGGTTATAGAAATAATCCCAGGAATAAAGACCGCTGTCGTGCCCGTCGGAAAACACCAATTGCACCGCGTACGAGCCCACCGGTTCGACTTGGGTGATCTCTACATCTTTCTTCCCGACTTGCAGGACTTCCTGCCCCGGCCCGTGGCCGCGCACCTCCGCCGAGGGCGAGTAGACGCGCAGAAATTCAAACGGCAGCGTAAAGCGTTTGCCGTCGGCGAAAGCAATTTCCAGCACGCCCGATTTCTGGTGCAGCTTGATTTCCGTCGGGGAAGGGGTGGTTTTGTCTAACCCTGCCATGAGATCTCCTTTGTTCGCAGTACGCCAATGGTAACGGTATTGTCAGCTTGGGTGGCGGCTCGATTCCGCCGCATTGGAGAAAATGACCGGATCGGCCGGAACGGGCGGAAGAACATGCGATAATGAACGCGACCGCATGAGCAGGGAGCAGGCGCCCCAACTTGATATACATCAAAATGCGAAATCGGGTTTTCCATCAACATGGCGCCTGGCAAGGAATAGGCGCTTGATTGGCTTGATGGGGTCATTAACAGCCGCTATGCGAACAGGTGTGACTTCAATTCCCTATTGTAAGGAAATGCAATGACTGCATGGATGATGAACCTTGTATTTGCCTTGTTTGCGGTTTTGGCATTTACAGGCCTGTTTTTCTTCGTGGTGACGCGGGGGGCGCTGGTTCTGCGCGGATTGTCGCCCGGTGCGCCAAGCGAAAAATCGCATGTGTATCCGATCTATTCGAACATGCGCCTGATCAAACTGGTTGATTTTCAACCCATCATCTCGGCCATATTGCTGTTTCAGTATCACCACCTGGTGTCGAAGATCGTTTCCGAACTGGAGCAGTTGGACCTGAGAAGCAGGAAAGTGCTGATTACGTCGTGTGCATTTGGCAATGTGATTCCACGCGTGGTGAAAGCGGCCGTCGAGTCGGGCGCCGAGCGTGTCCTCATCGCGGACATTATTCATAACGAACTTGTGCACGCGAAAAGCAAGCTCGGAGCATATGCCGGGAGAGTCGAATATATCGAAGACAACGCCACGTCGATGAAGCAGGCGGAGGGCGGTGTCGCTGCCAACGTCATGTTCTTTCTGCTGCATGAACTGCCGCACGACCTGAAAGGACAAGCCCTGAACGAGGCCGGGCGTATGCTCGCCCCGGGCGGAAAGCTGTTTCTTGCGGAGTTTCACCGGCCGCAATTATGGGTGCTGCGCGCGCTGAGCTGGACCTATTTCAAGGTGTTCGAACCGCTTGGTCTCGCGCTCTGGGATACGCACGATCCGCTCAACTATCTGGAAAGCACGGGCGGATGGACGTGTGAGCGCACAACCTATTTTTTCGGCAACTTTCAGATAATCACCGCGACCAAGCAATAGCAGTCGGTTCGGCTGTTGCCAAGCAGCGCAAGAAGGCCCCATTCGGGTTCTCGTTTTCACCGGGAACCCGACGCCATCCGCTCCCGCTCGCTCAGAGGCGCAGCCATCCGCGCTGGGAAGCCTGGTGCGCCAGAATGCCGAACAGCACCGCCGCGCCGACGTTCCAGATCGCAAAGGCGGCCGTCGCCAGCACCACGAAGCGATCGGCTTTTTCCGTGCCGCTGTCCCGGCTTCCCAAGGCGAGCTGCAATCCGGCCATGAACAGGATGACACCGAGGACGCTCGGCGGAAACATCTTGAACACCGTGCCAATCGACGCCGACAGGAACAGTCCCGCGCCAAGCAGAACGCTGCCGAGAATGATGGACGATCCGCCCGTGCGCGCCCCGAACTGGACGTGCCCCGCCATGCCTCCCGCCCCGTGGCACATCGGTATGCCCCCGATCAGGCTCGATCCCAGGTTCATCAATCCGGTGGAGTAGGCAACCGCGCGCTCGGTGACAGGTCGGTCGGGAAACAGCCGATTGTTTTCCTCCGTGATCGCGACGTAGGCATTGCCGAAAGTCAAAGGCAGCTGCGGCAGCGTCAGCAGAACGAACCCGACCCAGAGATCGCTCATGGACAGGGATCCCCATGCAAGGCTTGGAACCTTGAATTCGGGTTTAAGCGCACCCAGATCACGCATCAGGTCCGGCTGCCCGGTCAGCGCGATCAGCACGCCGATGACCAGCAGCACCAGCATCGCCGGCACGCGCGGGCGGCCGAGCAGCACCAGCGTCAGTGCAAGCAGCAGGCCCGCGATCCAGGGACTGGTGGACATCATGCGAATTCCCTCAAGCATGAAGGAAAAACCCAGGCCCATGACGACGCCCAGGAGCGCCGAGCGCGGAACCCAGCTTGCCACCTGCCTGCCCAAGCCGGTCACCGCCAGAAACAGCCACAGAAGACCCGTCGTCAGCGCCGCGCCGACCACAGCCGCCGCGCCCAAACCCGCGGCGAGCATGGTCTGGCTGACCGCCGCCGCGCCGATGGCTTTCATCGGCTGCACCGGAAACGGCGTGCGGTATATTGTCCCGGCCACGATCAGGGACACGCCGAAAGCCACGAGCAGGCCATTGGCGTCCATTTTCAGAATGGAAACGTACGCGGCAACGAAAGGAATCAGCGTTCCCAGATCGCCGAAGGCGCCGGCCCACTCGGGCAGATCGAACCGGTTCGGCGGACGTGTGGATTTGTCGTGCATAGGCCGGGAATCATACAAGACTCCACGGCTTGCAGGTAGCGCAGGCATGCAGCACCTGTTGATGACGGGCGGAACTCGCTCGCACGAGCGAACGGATTTATACTGCTGCAAACCGTATTTGACCTAGCGAAGGGGACGCCATGTTCGACCATCTGCTGACTGAACAGCAACGCCGCGTACGGGATGCAGCGCGCGATTTCGCAAAATCGACTCCGCGCCAGCTGATCCTGGACATGGACCAGGAAAAGATACGCTTCCCCAGGGAGTGGCTGCGCGAGGCCGGACAGCGCAAGCTCTTGGGCGTGCGCCACCCGGTCAAGTGGGGCGGCCTAGGACTGGATTGGGTGGCTTCCTGCGCAATCAGCGAGGAAATCGGCAGCCTGAGCTATGAACTCGCCTGTGTCTTCGGCGTGGGCGCGGATCTGGTCTGCGACGCCATCGTGCTGCATGGCACCGATGCGCAGAAGGCGCGTTATGTCCAGCCTCTGCTCCGGGGTGAGATCTTCGCCGCCGAATGTCTCACCGAACCGCGCGGGGGATCCGACTTTTTCGGCGCCACGTCGACCGCGGAGGACAAGGGCGATCACTTCCTGCTGAACGGCCAGAAGCGCTTCATCGTCGGCGCGGAAGGCGCGGACTACTTTCTCGTGTATGCGCGCACCGATCCGGACCCCGCTGCCGCGCCGCAAAAGAGAATCAGCTGTTTCATCGTCGATCGCGGTCCGGGCGTGGAGGTCGAGTATCTCTATGGATTGATGGGATGCCGCGGCGGCGGCACCGGCCGGCTGGTGTTCCGGGACGTGAAGATTCCGCGCGAGAACGTCGTCGGCGAGGTCAACGGCGCCTACCCGGTGTTCACCACCATGATGATCCCGGAGCGGCTGGGAACCGCCGCCATGACTATCGGCCCCGCGCGCTCCGCTTTGGACATTGCCACCCGCTACACCTCGAAGCGCAAGGCCTTCGGCGAGACCATCAACCGTTTCCAGGGCGTGAGTTTCCAGGTGGCCGAGGGGGCGATGCTGCTCGACGCCTGCCGCTCCTTGGTCTATGCCACCTCGCGCGCGGTGGATGACGGGATGGAAATGAACCGCGTGCGGCGCCTGGTTTCCGAAACCAAGAAGTTCGTCACCGAGTCGTGTCAGAAGGTGGTGCACAATTCGATGCAAGTGGTCGGCGGCATCGGTTATACGAACGTACTCCCGCTGGAGCGCATCTATCGCGACATCCGGCTCGCTTCCATCTGGACCGGCACCAACGAGATCATGGCGACGATCGTCGCCCACGAGTGGTACCGCGAGGCCGCGGCGGCGCGCGCCGGCGGCGGGCGCGATTACGCCGCCGATGCCTCCGAGGCGGACGCGGCAGATGAAATCAACTACGGTTAGCCGTTGAAAAATGAATTCTATCCTGGGCCAATCCATGAACGGTGATATGACAAACCATGGTGTTTCCCCGCGCCGGCTGTTTTCGCGGCGCGAGGTGCTTGCGCTGGGCGCCGGGATCGGCGCCGCCGCGGCGCTGCGGATTGCGCCGGCTTTCGCCGCGGCGGCGCCGCTGCTCACGCGGCCGATTCCGCGCTCCGGGGAGCGGCTGCCGGTGGTCGGCATCGGCACGGCGATCGTCTTCGATATCGCGGACGACCCTGCCCGGCTGGCCGAGCGGCGCGCGGTGATCCAGACCATGATCGAGGGCGGCGCGCGGCTGATCGACACCGCGCCATCCTACGGTGCGGCGGAAACTGTCGTCGGCGGTCTGCTCGCGGAAATGAACGTGCGCGACAAGGTGTTTCTCGCGACCAAGGTGCGCGCCGCCGGGCGTGACGGCTCGATCGCCGAGATGCAGCAATCGCTGCGGCGGCTGCGCACCGACAAGCTCGACCTGATGCAACTGCATAACGTCGGCCCCAGCGCGGGCGACACCGCGGCGCAGATCGCACTGCTGCGCGAGTGGAAGGACAAGGGCGTGTTCCGCTACATCGGCGTCACGCACTTCATGGAAAGCGCGAACGAGCGCGTGAGCGCAGCCATGCAGGGAGAGAAACTCGATTTCGTGCAGATCAATTACTCGATGGCCGAACGCAGCGTCGAGCAGCGGCTGCTGGGGGTCGCCGCCGACACCGGCACCGCGGTACTGGTCAACCTGCCGTTCGGCCGCGGCAAGCTGTTCAGCGCCGTGCGCGGCCGGCAGCTGCCCGAATGGGCGGCGGAATTCGAAGCGGCGAGCTGGGGCCAGTTCTTCCTCAAGTACATCCTCGCACAGGAGGCGGTGACCTGCGTCATTCCGGGAACGGACAAGCCCGAATACATGCTCGATAACCTCAACGCCGGGCGCGGTCGCCTGCCCGACGCGGCGATGCGCAAGAAGATGGTCGCATTCTGGGAATCGCTGGGCTGAAGCCCTTGCGGGTTTGGCATTGACCGCCGTGCGGCGGCACACCCTGCGGGTGCGTAATTGCGCCTGCGTCAGGACGCGCGCAGCGCGCGCCACAACTTTTCCCGCGTCGCCGGCATGTCGATATGCTTCGTCCCGGTGAGCGCATGCAGCGCATCGACCACGGCGTTGATCACCGCCGGCGGCGCGCCGACCGCGCCGGCTTCGCCCGCGCCCTTCACTCCGAGCGGATTGCTGGCACAAGGAACATGGTGGAAACCGCAGTCGAAGCTGGGCACGTCGTCCGCGCGCGGCAGCGCATAGTCCATGAACGAACCGGTGAGCAATTGGCCCGACTCCGCATCGTAGAGCCCGAGTTCGAGCAGCGCCTGCCCTATGCCCTGCACCGTGCCGCCGTGCACCTGGCCTTCGAGCAGCAGCGGATTGATCGCGCGGCCGAAGTCATCGACGATGCTATAGCGCTCGATGTGCACTTCGCCCGTATCGGCATCGACTTCGAGCTCGCAGATATGGCAGCCGTTGGGATAGGTGAACGCTTCCGGGGTGCGCGTGTGCTCGGCCTCCAGCCCCTTGGTGACCTTTGCCACCTCGAACAAGGACACCGCGCGGTCGGTGCCGGCGATGCGATACTCGCCGTCGCCGTATTCGATATCGGCCGGCGCCGCCTCGAGCAGGCCCGCCGCCGCGTCCCTGCCCTGGGCTATCACCTCGTCCGCGGCGCTGATGGCGGCAATGCCGCCGATCGCAAGAAAGCGGGAGCCGCCGGTCAAGCCCGAGGGCACGACATCGGTATCGCCCTGCACCACGCGAATCTGACTCGAGTCCAGCCCGAGCTTGTCCGATAGCAGTTGCACGAAAGTAGTGATATGCCCCTGGCCGTTGTCCTGCATGCCGGAAATCAGCGTCACGCTGCCGGCCGGATCGACCTTGAGGATGACCGTGTCGCCGGTGCCGCCGCCGCAGCGCTCGATGTACATGGCGAGCCCGATGCCGCGCAACTTGCCGCGCCGCCGGGCTTCATCGCGCCGCGCGGCGAAACCCGCCCAGTCGGCTTTTTCCATGGCGCGGGCCATCACCGCGGCGAAATCGCCCGAGTCGTAGCGGCTTTCCACCGGCGTCTGATAAGGCATGTCGGCAGGTTTGATGAAGTTGCGCCGGCGCAGTTCATCCGGCGCAAGGCCGAGTTCGCGCGCCGCCAGGTCGACCACGCGCTCTACCAGATAGATCGCCTCGGGGCGGCCGGCGCCGCGGTACGCATCCACCGGCACGGTGTTCGTGACCACGCCGCGGATATTGGCGTAGATCGCCGGGATGCGGTACACGCCCGAGAGCATGGGCACCGCCAGTTGCGGAATGTAGGGCGCGTAGTTCGACAGATAGGCGCCCATGTTGGCGCAGGTGGTCACGCGCAGCGCGAGGAAGCGAGCATCGGCGTCCAGCGCCAGCTCGGCGATGGAGTAGTTGTCGCGGCCCTGCACATCGGAGACGAAGCCCTCGCTGCGATCGGCGGTCCAGCGCACTGCGCGCTTCAGCCGGCGCGAGGCCCAGACGACCAGCGGCTGCTCCGGGTGCAGGAAGATTTTCATGCCGAAGGCGCCGCCGACCTTGCCCGAAATCACGCGCAGCTGCTCCTTGCCGATTTTGAGCACGGCTTCCGCCACCTGGCCGTGAATCACATGCGGTCCCTGGCTCGGGGTGTAGAGCGTCGAGCGCCCGCTCGCGGGATCGAAATCGGCAAGCGCCGCGCGCGGCTCGATCGGGTTGGCGATGATGCGGTTGTTGATGAGTTCGAGCCGGGTGACGTGGGCGGCGCGCGCGATTGCCGCGTCGACGACCGTCTTGTCCGTCCCGGCGCCGATGTCGAAGCAAAGGTTGCCGGCGATGTGGTCCCAGGCGCGCGGCGCCCCCGGCCGCAAAGCACCGCGGGTGTCCGCCACGGCCGGCAATGGATCGTATTCGATCGCTATCAGTTCGGACGCGTCCCGCGCCTGCGCCAGCGTCTCGGCCACCACCAGCGCGACCGGATCGCCGACGTGGCGCACGCGTTTCATTGCCAGCACCGGCCGCGGCGTGTCGGCGCGCGGCGTGCCGTCGATGTTGGTGACCGGGACCAGACAGGGGATGTCGCCCAGGCCATCGGCCGCGGCGTCCTCTGCGGTCAGTATCGCCAGCACGCCGGGCGCCTCGCGCGCGGCTGCGGCGTCGATACTCAGGATGTTCGCTTGCGCATGCGGCGAGCGCAGGACGTAGGCGTGCGCCGCGCCGGCGAGCTCGAAATCGTCGGTATAGCGGCCGGCGCCCTGCACCAGCGCGGCGTCTTCGATACGGGTGATGGATTGGCCTAAAGCAAACTTGGACATGTGGGCAACCTTCTGACGGAATGTATGGCAGCGAAGGACTGGGATTCTACCTTTATATACGGCGTCTTAAATGCCGTCGCATGGCGAGTAGCGGCCATTGCGCGCTCCGCGCGCCAACCGTGTTTTCTGTACGGATAAAAAACGCATCCGTACAGAAAACGCGGTTATGGATAAAAGCAAGAGCGGTTCGGGGTGGTTTTTATACAAGATCGTCGATCGCGCACGGACGGTTTCTCGTCCGCGCAACATCGAAACTCTGCATCAGCGGGGGCGCAATTTAAGTCGCCACGTATAGATGCTTTTCAGCTCCCGAAGCCATCCGCAACCATCACCTCGATCAGGCGCGGGCTGCCGGCCTGCAACGCCGCGCGCAGCGCAGGCACGATGCCCTGCGGATCGGTGACGCGCTCGGCCGGCACACCGAGCGAGCGCGCGAGGCCGGTAAAATCGATTTCGGGATCGCGCAAGTCCATGCCGGTAAAACGGTCGCTGGCACGCATGGACACCAACCGTTCCTTGAGGATGCGGTAACTGCGGTTGTTCGCGATCACATAGGTGATCGGCAGTTTCAGATGCGCCGCGGTCCACAACGCCTGCACTCCGTACATCGCGCTGCCGTCGCCGATGATCGCCACCACCGGCCGCCCCGGCTGCGCCAGACTGATTCCCACTGCGCCGGGCAAGCCGAAGCCGAGGCCGCCGCTGGCAAGACCGTAAAAACACTTTGGGTCACGCAGGGGCAGAAACGCCGGCAGGGACGTCGATGAGGTCAGCGCCTCCTCCACCACGATCGCATCCTGCGGCAGCGTTTCGCTGATGCAGAGCATCAGGTAGCGCGGATCGATCGGCGCGGTTGCGGCCGCGCGCAAAACCTCGGCGCGCGCCTGCTCACGCTGCGCCGTCCAATTGCGCGATTTGAGTGCTACGAGCCGGCGCTTGGCTTCTCCGGCCCCCGCCTGCGTGCGCCGCTCGCGCAGCAGTGGCAGCAAGGCGCGCAGCGTCTCCTTCACGTTCGCGCGCAACGCCAGCTCGGTCGGGTAGTTCTTGCCCAGCTCCCAGTCGCGCTCGCTGATGTGCACTACCGGCATGCCTTCAGGCAGCGGCGCGCTCGGGCTGTAGACCGACATGCGCAGCAAGTCTGCGCCCAGACACAGCATCAGGTCGAACGGTTCCAACAGTGCGCGCACCTGCTTCTGGTTGCGCGTCAGCGCCCCAAGATAGGCCGGATGCGCGCTGGGAAACTGCGCACAATAGGGAATCGGCTGCTGATAGACCGCGGCGCCGAGCAATTCGGCGAGTTCGGCCGCTTCGGCGAAAGCCTCGTGGATAGCCAGCTCCTGTCCCGCGAGAATCACCGGATTCTTCGCGCGAAGCAGCTTTGCCGCGAGCTGCGCCAGCACCTCGTCCGAGGGCCGCACGCGCCCGTCGACCCGGGTCGGCTTGCCGAAATCGAGCTCGGCCTCGGCATCGAGCACGTCACCCGGCAGGCTGATGAACACCGGGCCGGTCGTCGGGGTCAGCGCGACCTTCGCCGCGCGGCGCACAATGCGCGGCAGATCCTCGGCGCGCGTCACTTCGACCGCCCATTTGACCATGGGCTGCGCGATCGGCACGAGCGGGTCGTAGAGCAGCGGCTCGAGCAGTCCGTGGCCCTGCTCCTGCTGGCCCGCCGTCACGATCAGCGGCGAGCCCGAGAACTTGGCGTTGTAGAGCGCACCCATGGCATTCCCGAGGCCCGGGGCGACGTGCAGGCTGCAGGCGGCGAGCCGGTTGGAGGCGCGGGCGTAGCCGTCGGCCATCGCCACCACCACGGCTTCCTGCAGGCCGAGCACATAGGTCAGCTCGGGAAAATCCGGCACCACCTCCATCAGCGGTAATTCGGTGGTGCCCGGATTACCGAACAGATGGGTTACGCCCTCGTCGACGAGGAGTTGCAAGAATGCGGAACGGCCGCTGTGCTTTGCCATGCTCAGAAGGATCGCGGCAGGCCGAGCACATGCTCGGCGACGTAGGACAGGATCAGGTTGGTCGAGATCGGCGCCACCTGATACAACCGCGTCTCGCGGAACTTGCGCTCGACGTCGTACTCGCAGGCGAAGCCGTAGCCGCCGTGGGTCTGCAGGCAGACGTTGGCCGCCTCCCATGAAGCCTTGGCGGCCAGGTGCTTGGCCATGTTCGCCTCCGCACCGCAGGGCTGGTGCTGATCGAACAGCGCGCACGCCTTCCAGCGCATCAGGTTCGCCGCTTCCGTTTCCATGTACGCGTCAGCGATCGGAAACTGCACGCCCTGGTTCTGGCCGATGGGCCGGTCGAACACCACCCGCTCCTTGGCATAAGCGCTCGCGCGGTTGATGAACCAGTAGGCGTCGCCGATGCATTCGGCGGCGATCAGGATGCGCTCGGCGTTGAGCCCGTCGAGGATGTATTTGAAGCCCCTGCCCTCTTCGCCGATCAGATTCTCCGCCGGGATCTCGAGATTGTCGAAAAACAACTCGCAGGTATCGTGACTGACCATGTTGCGGATCGGCTGCAAGCTCATCCCCTTGCCGATCGCCTGGCGCAGATCGACGATGAATATCGACATGCCCTCGGATTTGCGCTTGACCGCGGCGACCGGCGTGGTGCGCGCCAGCAGGATCATCAGATCCGAGTGCTGGATGCGCGAAATCCACACTTTCTGGCCGTTGACCACGTAGCGATCGCCCTGTTTCACCGCCGTGGTCTTGAGCTTGGTGGTGTCGGTGCCGGTGGTCGGCTCGGTCACGCCCATGGACTGCAGGCGCAGTTCGCCCGACGCGATTTTAGGCAGATACCTGCGTTTCTGCTCTTCGGAGCCGTGGCGCAGCAGCGTGCCCATGTTGTACATCTGGCCATGGCAGGTACCGGAGTTTCCGCCGCACAGATTGATCTCTTCCATGATCACCGAGGCCTGGGCGAGACTCAAGCCCGAACCGCCGTATTCCTGCGGGATCAGCGCCGCCAGCCAGCCGGCTTTGGTCAGCGCGTCGATAAACGCCACGGGAAAATCACGCGCGTAGTCGAGCTTGCGCCAGTACTCGTCGGGATAGCCGCGGCAAAGGTCGCGCAGCGCTTCGCGCAGCTCCTGGTGTTGATCGGGAGCGGGAATGTTCATGTTTTTTTCTCCGGTTTTGCGTGGTTGGGAATAAGGCGGGCAAGCGGACCAGCCGGTGCTCCGGCGGCACAAGACACAACCTCTCAGGGTCTGGCTGCTTGTTGGCGTCCCCGGCGCGGAACTCGGTTGCGCCAAGGTAATGTCCTATTCATAATACCGAACGACGTCGAACTAAACAATGACCCAGAGAAGACCGGACAGGGAAACGCACATTATGGAATTCGAGGACATCATCTACACCGAACAGGCCGGCGTCGCCACCGTCACCATCAACCGCCCCAAGGTCTATAACGCCTTCAACAGCAACACCTGCGAAGAGCTGATCCGGGCCTTCGGCAAGGCCGGCTGGAACCGCGACATCGGCGTCGTCGTGCTCACCGGCGCCGGCGACAAGGCTTTCTGCACCGGCGGCGACCAAAGCGCCGACGCCGAAGACGGTGGCTACGGCGGGCGCGGCACCATCGGACTGCCGGTGGAGGAACTGCAGAGCATCATCCGCGACATTCCGAAGCCGGTGATTGCGCGCGTCAACGGCTACGCCATCGGCGGCGGCAATGTGCTGGTGACCATTTGCGACCTGGCCATCGCGTCGGACAAGGCGCAGTTCGGCCAGGTCGGCCCCAAGGTGGGCTCGGTCGATCCGGGCTTCGGCACGGCGCTGCTCGCGCGCGTGGTCGGCGAGAAGAAAGCGCGTGAAATCTGGTACCTGTGCCGGCACTACGGCGCGCAGGAAGCCCTGGCGATGGGGCTGGTGAACGCGGTCGTGCCCCACGACCAACTCGACGCCGAGGTCGCGAAATGGTGCACCGAGATCCTGCAGATGAGCCCGACCGCGATCGCGCTGGCCAAGCGCTCTTTCAACGTCGACACGGAGATGATCCGCGGCATTTCCTCGTTTGCGATGCAGGCGCTCAAGCTCTACTACGATACCGAGGAATCGAAGGAAGGCGGCAACGCATTTCGCGAAAAGCGCAAACCCGACTTCCGCAAGTACGCGAAATAACGATGGCGAGGCATCGCGCAGTATCCGGGCGATGCCGATTTCTTGGTACACGGCGCAGCGCGAGGCACGCGCCGTTAGACAGCCCGCGGTCCCTGATTAAAAAAAGCCGGGCTGCACGCCCGGCTTTTTCAAGGAGGAACCGGCTAGATCAAGCAGCTTGAATCTTGGCTGCCTGCTTGCCTTTCTTGCCGTCTACGATCTCAAAGGACACTTTCTGTCCTTCCTTGAGCGTCTTGAAGCCCTGCATGTTGATCTCAGAGAAATGTGCGAACAAATCTTCGCCGCCGCCGTCCGGGGTGATAAAACCGAAACCCTTGGAGTCATTGAACCATTTCACTGTGCCGGTTGCCATATTGCGTTCCTTTAAAAGTTGAGAATTCGGGCCGAGCCCGATCAATGTTTGAATCTCAAGACTGAAAAGGACGTACCGCTCAGGGAACCGCTCTCAAGCACTTGAAACTAAACACTTGTCCGCGTTATACCCGCTAAATGCCCAACCGTCAAGGGGGACTCTGACGACTGGCACGCGTCCGGGGCGCCATCGGCCTGGGACACAGGGCGCGGAAATGCGCGCCCTTCCTGCGTCGCGCGACCGCCTCAAACCCGCCGCTTGTACTCGCCGGTGCGGGTGTCGATCTCGATCTTGTCTCCGGTGGCGCAGAACAGCGGCACCTGCACCGAAAAACCGGTGGTGATTTTCGCCGGCTTGAGCACTTTGCCCGACGTGTCGCCGCGCACGGCGGGTTCGGTGTAAATGATCTCGCGCACCACCGTATTGGGCAGTTCGACCGATATCGCGCGGTCATCGTAGAACACGACCTCGCACTGCATTCCATCCTCGAGGAAATTGATGCCCTCGCCCATGTTGTCCTTTTCCACCTCGAACTGGTTGTAGTCGGCGTCCATGAACACGTACATCGGATCGGCGAAATACGAGTACGTGGATGGCTTGCGCTCCAGCACTACGACGTCGAATTTCTCGTCGGCCTTGTACACGCTCTCGCTGATCGACTCGGAGAGCAGGTTCTTGAGCTTCATTTTCACCACGGAAGCGTTGCGGCCGGACTTGCTGAATTCGGCCTTCTGCACCACCATCGGGTCGGCTCCAAGCATGATCACGTTGCCTGCGCGGAGTTCTTGTGCAATTTTCATATCTATCGTCCTACACGGTTTGATTTGTCTAAAGCTTTCTATTTTAACAAAATTTCGCAAAACTGCACAAGGTTATTTGCGAGATCGCCGCCTCCGCCCAGTTGTCCCGCCCAACGCCGGGCATGCGCCTGCAACTCAAGCCTGTGCGCCCAGAAGTCTGGCCAGGCCGATTCGACCTCGGCCGCGTCGCCTTCGTTCCAGGCCTGCCACAATCTTGTGACGGCCGCCGCGATCTCCGGCGTCAGGCCTGCGCAATACAGTCCGAGAAAAGCCCGCAGCTTGGGCCAGTGCGCCGCCGCTTGCTGCGGGTAAATCTGCCATAGCAGAGGCCGCGCCGCCCATTGCCCGCGGACGAAGGAATCCTCGCCGCGCACAAGGTTGAAATCGCACGCCCACAGCAGCCGGTCGTATTGGTCCTGATCGAGGAAAGG
>MERK01000218.1:3936-5635 GCA_001770575.1 Betaproteobacteria bacterium RIFCSPLOWO2_12_FULL_64_23 | reverse complement strand
ATCTACGGCTTCATCTACCGTTCCTGGGTGAAAAACCGCGGCGTGCCGCACGACCAGTTCGACGGCCGGCCGGTGATCGGCATTTGCAACACCTGGTCCGAGCTCACGCCCTGCAACACGCACTTTCGCGTCATCGCCGAGCAGGTGAAGAACGGCATCCTGGAGGCAGGCGGATTCCCGCTGGAATTCCCGGTGATGTCGCTGGGCGAGACGCTGATGCGGCCGACCGCGATGCTCTACCGCAACCTGGCGTCGATGGACGTGGAGGAATCGATCCGCGCCAACCCGCTGGACGGCGTGGTCCTGCTGGTGGGCTGCGACAAGACCACCCCGGCGCTGTTGATGGGCACGGCGAGCGTGGACATCCCCGCGATCGCCGTTTCCGGCGGGCCCATGCTCTCGGGCAAGTACCGCGGCACCGACATCGGTTCGGGCACCAACACCTGGTCCATGTCCGAGGACGTGCGCGCCGGGAAGATGACGGTGGACGAATTCCACGAGGCCGAGTCCTGCATGCACCGCTCGCACGGCTCCTGCATGACCATGGGCACCGCCTCCACCATGGCGTGCATGGTCGAGGCCCTCGGCATGGGCATGCCCGGCAACGCCGCGATTCCGGCGGTGGACGCGCGGCGCAACCTGCTCGCGCGCCTGGCCGGGCGGCGCATCGTCGACATGGTCAAAGAAGATCTGACCATCTCCAAGATTCTGCAACGCGAGGCTTTCGAGAACGCGATTCGCGCCAACGCGGCCATCGGCGGCTCGACCAACGCGGTGATCCACCTGATCGCGCTCGCGCGCCGCGTCGGCGTCAAGCTCGACCTGGACGACTGGGACCGCCTCGGCCGCGGCGTGCATACGATGCTCAACCTGATGCCCTCGGGCAAGTATCTGATGGAGGATTTCTACTACGCCGGCGGCCTGCCGGCGGTGCTGCGCGCGCTGGGGGAGCAGGGCCTGCTGCACAAGAAGGCGCTCACCGTCAACGGCAGGACCATCTGGGACAACAACAAGAGGGCCGAGTGTTTCAACCGCGACGTGATCACGCCGTTCGGGCAGCCGTTCAAGAAGAACACCGGCATCGCCGTGCTGCGCGGCAACCTCTGCCCCGATGGCGCCATCATCAAGCCCTCGGCGGCGACGCCCCGGCTGATGAAGCACAGGGGGCGCGCGGTGGTGTTCGAGAACATTCGGGAATTTCACAGCCGCATCGACGATCCCAAGCTCGACATCGACGAGAACTGCGTCATGGTGCTGAAGAACTGCGGGCCCAAGGGCTATCCGGGCATGGCCGAGGTCGGCAACATGCCGCTGCCGCCCAAGGTGCTGAAGAAAGGCATCACCGACATGGTGCGCATTTCGGATGCGCGCATGAGCGGCACCGCCTACGGCACGGTGGTGCTGCACATCGCGCCCGAGGCCGCGGCCGGCGGCGCGCTGGCCCTGGTCGAGAACGGCGACATGATCGAGCTCGACGTGGCCAAACGCCGGTTGCACCTGGATGTGCCCGAGCGGGAACTCGCGCGCCGGCGCAAGCAATGGATGCCGCCCAAGGCGCCGATGAGCCGCGGCTACACCAGGCTTTACGTCGATCACGTGCTGCAGGCCGACAAGGGGGCGGACCTCGACTTCCTCGTCGGCGCGAGCGGCGCCAAAGTCCCTAAAGACAACCACTAGTACGATGACACATTGATATCGA
>MERK01000218.1:0-3823 GCA_001770575.1 Betaproteobacteria bacterium RIFCSPLOWO2_12_FULL_64_23 | reverse complement strand
AGCAAGCTCGCTCCCACGCCCAACGCAAGCCCTCTTGGGGGACAAAGCGCTGCGTCGGAAGTGAAGATTACTCGCCATATTGTTTCGCAACTAAGATGTCGTCGTACTAGGGCCTGTTAATATTCGGCACATGAGCGCTACTCGAAAAAACAGCGTGTTGCAATCTCTCGCCTAGGACGCGGGCAGGCATGTCGACCCACATCCCGGACATCGCCGACGAAACCGAGCACGTGCTCGGCGCCGACGGCGAATTTCACGTCACCGACGAACCGATCGACCTGTCGCACCACCGTTTCGAGGACTGGATCGCCTTCGGTTTCTTCTGGGTCCTGGCGACCACCGTGTTCTACCAGTTCTTCACCCGCTATGCGCTCAACGACTCGGCGTCCTGGACCGAGGAGATCGCGCGCTACCTGCTGATTTGCACGGTGTTCGTCGGCGCGGCCATGTCGGTGCGCAGGAACACCCATATCCACGTCGACATTTTTTACCGCTTCCTGCCGGCTCGAATGACGCGGGTGATGTCCACGCTGGTGGACCTCGCGCGCATCCTGTTTTTCGGCTACATGGTGTACCTCACCTATGCGCTGATGGGCAAGATCGGCAGGCAGCAGATGTCCATCATCGACTGGCCGATAGGTCTCGTCTATGCCGTGGTGCTGTTCGGATTCGCGCTGATGTGTTTTCGCGCCGTCACCACCGCAGCCAAGCACTGGCGCCAGGGTTTCAGCGTGCTGGAACGCCCGGAAACCACCGGGAGCGAGGAGGCGTGACCGCCGCCCTGTTGATTGCATTCCTGGTGCTAATGGTGATCGGGGTGCCGGTGGCGCTCGCCATGGCGGGCGCCTCGCTCCTGTACGTGATGCTCTCGGGCACGGTGCCCGATTACGTCGTGATCCACCGCATGGTCAACGGCATCGACAGCTTTCCGCTGCTGGCGGTGCCATTTTTTATCATGGCCGGCAACCTGATGAACTCCGCCGGCATCACCAACCGCATCTACAACTTCGCCCTGGCCCTGGTCGGCTGGATGAAAGGCGGTCTGGGCCACGTCAACATCATCGGCTCGGTGATTTTCGCCGGCATGTCGGGCACCGCCATCGCCGATGCGGCGGGCCTGGGCACCATCGAGATCAAGGCGATGAAAGACCACGGCTACCCGACCGAGTTCGCGGTGGGCGTAACCGCAGCCTCGGCCACCCTGGGGCCGATCATCCCGCCCTCCCTGCCCTTCGTCATCTACGCCATGTTCGCCAATGTGTCGATCGGACAGCTGTTTCTCGCCGGCATCATTCCGGGCGTGGTGATGGCGGTGCTGATGATGCTCACCGTCGCCTACTATGCGCACAAGAACAATTGGGGGCGCGACGCCGCCTTCAAATGGTCCAAGATCGGCAAGGCCCTGCTGGAGCTCGTCGTCGTGGTCGGCTTTCCCACCGCGATCTGGGGGGCGACCGAGTTCGGCACGGAACCCGCGTTGACTTTTTTTGCCGCCATGGCGCTGCTGCTCCTGGCCGATCACTATTTCCGCTTCAACGCCGTGCTGCCGATCATGACCCCGGTGCTGCTGATCGGCGGCATGACCAGCGGCATTTTCACCGCCACCGAGGGCGCCATCGCCGCCTGCGTCTGGGCGATGTTTCTCGGCCTGGTGTGGTATCGCACGCTCAGCTGGAAAATGCTGGTCAAGGTGTCGATGGACACGGTGGAGACCACGGCGACGGTGCTGTTGATCGTCGCCGCCGCCTCGATCTTCGGCTGGCTGCTGACCGTCACCCGGGTCACCGATGCGGTCGCGGCCGCGGTCCTCGCCTACACCCACAATCCGGCGATGTTCCTGCTGCTGGCGAACCTGCTGATGCTGTTCGTGGGCTGCTTTCTGGAGCCGACCGCTGCGATCACCATTCTTGTGCCGATCCTGCTGCCGATTGCCCACCAGCTCGGCATCGACCCGGTGCACTTCGGCCTGGTGATGGTGCTGAACCTGATGATCGGCCTGCTGCATCCGCCCATGGGCATGGTGCTGTTCGTGCTGGCGCGCGTGTCGAAACTGTCGCTGGAGCGCACCACCGTCGCCATCCTGCCCTGGCTGGTGCCGCTCCTGGGAAGCCTGATCCTGATCACCTACGTTCCCGAAATCGCCCTGTGGCTGCCGCGGAAGTTTTTTCCATAGCAGTGCCTAATCAAGAAATACTGCGCGGGGGTTCTATACGAGATCGTCGATTGTGCACGGATGTGCTTTTCATCCGTGCACAATCGACGATCCGCGCGGACGGGACGCCGTCCGCGCAAGTTCGGTCGCCGCAGATCGATGTGATCTCCAATGTCCGCCGACGTCAGCGCGCGGCCATTGCGCGCTCCGCGCGCCAACCGTGTTTTCTGTACGGATGAAAAGCACATCCGCACAGAAAACACGGTTATTGTTAAGAACAAGGACGGCGCGGGGGTTTCATACAAGATCGTCGATTGTGCACGGATGCGCTTTTCATCCGTGCACAATCGACGATCCGCGCGGACGGGGCGCCGTCCGCGCAAGCCCCAGCAACTCGGCGACATCGGGGGGCACGATTGCAAAAGAGTAGAATTGCTCTTCTTTACTTGATCTGAATCACAAAGGTAGCACCATGCTGCAAGCCGCCGACCCGACCATCCGCCTCAATCCCGCCGACGACGTGGTCATCGCCCGCGTCGAGATTGCCGAGGGCACGACGCTGCTCAGGGAAAACGGCGTCCGCGTCGCGGCGCGCGTGCCCGCCGGGCACAAGATCGCCGTGCGCGGGATCAAATCGGGCAGTCCGGTGCGGCGCTACAACCAGATCATCGGTTTCGCCACGCGCGACATCGGCGCAGGCGAGCACGTTCATGTGCACAACATCGCCATGGGCGACTTCGACCGCGATTACGCCTTCTGCGTCGACGTCAAAGCCACCGACTACGTCGCGCAGCCCGCGACTTTCCAGGGCATCGTTCGAGCCGACGGGCGCGTGGCTACGCGCAACTACATCGGCATCCTCACCAGCGTCAACTGCTCGGCCACGGTGGCGCGCATGATCGCGCGGCATTTCGACGGGTGCCAGAATGATTTCCCCAACGTGGACGGCGTGGTCGCGCTCACGCACAAGAGCGGCTGCGGCATGGCCTCAGAAGGCGAGCCCATGGACGTGCTGCGCCGGACCATGGCCGGTTACGCGCGCCACCCCAATTTTTTCGCGGTGCAAGTCGTGGGCCTGGGCTGCGAAGCGAACCAGATCGCGAGCCTGCTCGCGACGCAGCAACTCAAGCGCAGCGACAAACTCGCCGCCTACACCATCCAGGAGAAAGGCGGCACGATGAAAGCGGTGCGCGAAGGCATCGCGCGCATCGAAGCGATCCTGCCCGAGGCCAACCGGGTCAAACGCGAAACCGTGCCGGCGAGCCACTTGCTCCTGGCGCTGCAGTGCGGCGGCTCGGACGGCTACTCCGGCATTTCCGCCAACCCGGCGCTGGGCGCCGCGGTCGACCTGCTGGTGCGCCACGGCGGCGGCGCGATTCTGTCGGAAACGCCGGAGATCTACGGCGCCGAGCACCTGCTCACGCGCCGCGCGGCGACGCGCGAGGTGGGCGAGAAACTGATCCGCCGCATCAAGTGGTGGGAAGACTATACGGCGCGCAACGGCAATGAAATGAACAACAACCCCTCGCCCGGCAACAAGGCCGGCGGCCTCACCACCATTCTGGAGAAGTCGCTCGGTGCCGTGGCCAAGGGCGGCACCACCAACCTGGTCGATGTGTACGAATATGCCGAGGCGGTCACAGCCAGGGGTTTCGTCTACATGGACACGCC
>MERK01000217.1 GCA_001770575.1 Betaproteobacteria bacterium RIFCSPLOWO2_12_FULL_64_23 | reverse complement strand
ATCGGCGATGCCGCGCATTGGGAGTTCATGAAATTCCTGAAGCCCGGGCTCACCGAGAACCAGCTTACGGCACACATCATGCAGTTCCTCTACAACATCCCCGGCATGGAAGACGTCGAGGACGTCATCGTCTCCTCGGGGCTGAACACCTGGCCTAACTGGCGCAACTTCTCCGACCGCATCATCAAGCCGGGCGACATGGTCTTCATGGATCTGGCGGCACTCACCTGGAACGGCTACAAATCGTGCTACTACCGGACCTACATGGTGGGCCGGGAACCGAACCAGGAGCAAAAGGACTACTACGCGACGGCGCTCAAGTGGCTTTACGACTCGATCAAAGCGGTGAAAGTGGGCACGACGACCCGCGAGATCGCTTCGCAGTGGCCCTCCGCCAAGGAAGCCTGGGGTTACGAGGAAGAAGACCAGGCCGCAGCCAACCTGTGGGGCCATGGCCTCGGGCTCGCCCAGTACGACCAGCCGGTGATCTCGCGCATCTGGTCGCTCGACCATCCGATCGAGATCAAGGAGGGCATGGTATTCGCGCTGGAAACGCAGCACGGCAAGCCGCACCAGTGGGGCGTACGCATCGAAGAAATGCTGATCGTGCACAAAGACAGCATCGAGATCGTGTCCAACTTCCCGGTCGAGCAGATTACCGTGGTGGACCCGATGCCCGGCTACTCCGATTACGCCAAGTTGCCCGGCACCTAAGCCAGCCGAGTTGAACAAGCGCTCGGCCTCAACTGGGAACGCGAGGCCGTCGCTTTTTTTGCACCGCCGACCGAGCCCATGCATGCACTGATCGTTCCCCTGTCCGCGCCCGAGGCCACCGACGCCTATCGTTTTGGCCCAAAAGCGGCGAATCTCGCGACCCTGGGCCAGGCCGGTTTGCCCATTCCCGAGGGTTTTTGCCTAGACGCCCGGGCCTATCGCATCCAGGTTGCGGCGCTGGGACTGGAACACGCAGCACGCAACATTAACTCTCCCGAACCGGGCAAGGCGCGGCGTGCCGCGCTCGACATGAAACTCGGCCTGCTCGACCGGCCCATCACGCCGGAGGTGCTCGAGCCGCTGCTGGCCGCGCGGCGAAGTCTGTTGCAGGCCGCCGGTGGCGAACCCATCGTGGTGCGCTCCTCCGCGCTGGTCGAGGACCGTTTCGGTTCCAGCTTCGCCGGCCAGTTCGAAAGCTACCTCGACCTGGAAAGCGAGGCGGATTTCGTGACGGCCGTGCGCTCGTGCTGGGCGGCGCTCTGGTCCACCCGCGTGCTTCGCTACATGGCCACCCACGACGCGAGCCCGGTGGAAACGGCGATGGCGGTCCTGGTACAGCGGCTCGTGCCGGCGCGCGTATCTGGCGGCGGATTGAGCCAGACCGCCAACGGCGACATGATCCTCAATGCAACCTGGGGGCTGGGCTCAGCGATCGCCCAGGGCGAGGTCGTGCCCGAGCGCGTGGTGCTGACCCGTGAAGGCAAGCACCGGGACACTGCCATCGGCCGAAAGTACCACGCGGTCGCGTGCGTGCACCATGGACGTCCCCTGTTGCCGCGCGCGCTGCTCTCCCAGCCCTGCCTGAGCAAAGCACAGGCCGTTGAACTTGGCCAAATTCTGCGCAAAGTCGAGACCGTCATGGGCATGCCCGTCGAAATCGAATGGGCGCTCGACGACCGGGGATTCAAGCTGCTGCAGGGTCGGCCGCTGCATCTCGCGCCGGCACCTGTACCTGACGAGATCTGGCTGCGCCACCCGGGGCTCACCGGTCAGCCGGCAGGCGTCGGCTGGAGTTCGGGACGTGCCTGCGTGGTGAACTGCGAATGCGAACTCTCCCGCGTCGGCCCGGGTGACATACTGGTGACCAAGGTCGCCGGACCCGCGCTCTCCCAGATCCTGCAGCAGGTGGCCGGCGTGGTCGCGGAACTCGGCGGCAGCACTTCGCATCTGGCCTCTCTTGCGCGCGAGCGCGGCATTCCGATGGTCCTGGGCGTGCTCGATGCGACGACGCGCATCCCCGACGGCGTTCAGGTCGCCGTCGACGGCGTCGCCGGCGTCGTGCGCTGGGTGCGTTAGGAAGCCGTAGCGACATGAGCCGTCCACGCGTATTCATCACCCAGCCGGTCGCGCAGAGCGCCATCGAGCGGCTGAAAAGTGTCGCTGAGGTGGAGTGGAATCCCGACCCGGTGCATATCATGGGCAAGGAGGAGTTGTGCGCAGCCGTCGGGCGGCACGACATCCTGTTCTGCCTGCTGCACGACCGGGTGGATCGCGACGTGATTGCGGCCAACCCGCAGCTGCGCGCCATCGCCTCCATGAAAATCACGCCGTCCGACGTCGACGTGGCCGAGGCGACATCGAGGCGCATCCCGGTGACGGTGATCCCGCCGCTCGTGACCGAGGCGACGGCCGACATTCACTTCGCCCTGCTGCTCGCCGTCGCGCGGCGCCTGGTCGAAGGCGACCGCCTGGTGCGTGCGGGGGTATTCCCCGGTTCGCAGTCCTCCTACCTGGAAGGAGTGAGCGTGTGGGGCAAGACCATCGGCCTCATCGGCGGCGGCGGCCGCATCGGCCGCGCGGTCGCGCGCCGCGCTCTCGGCTTCTCGATGCGGGTCCTCTACTGGACCCCGCGGCGCAAGACGGAGAGCGAGGAACGCGAAGCCGGTCTCAGCTACGTGCCCCTCGACCAATTGCTCGCGCAGTCCGATTTCGTGTCAATGCATGCGCCGCTCACTCCCGAGACGCACCATCTGATGGGCGCACGCGAGTTCGCACTCATGCGGCCGACCGCCTTTTTCGTCAACACGGCGCGCGGCGCCGTCGTGGATGAGGCAGCGCTTGCCCACGCGCTCGCTGAGCGGCGCATTGCCGGCGCCGGGCTCGATGTGTTCGAGCATGAACCGAAGGTGGAGCCGGCGCTGCTCGCCATGCCCAACGTCGTGCTCACGCCCCATCTGGGAAGCGCGGTCAGGGAACTCAGGGAATCGATGGCCCACGTCGTGGTGGACAACATCGTCGCAGTATTGGAGGGCAAAAGGCCGCCCAATTGCTGGAACCCGGAAATCTATCCCGCGCCTGGCTCGGAGTAGTGTAGTTCCGTTGCGCAGATGTTGTTGTGCGCCACGGCCGCGCCGGTCAGTGCGCAGCCAATGCGCTTGTCTGCGGCATTGGCGCAGCACGGGCGTCTGACGCCGAGCGGTACCCGGGATCGCGGTCGCAAGGTGGAGTATCCTCGCCGCGAATTTGGGTTCACGCGCCGGACCTGCGCTTCGCGGCGCCCAGCGAGCGGTGATGGCGCGCGAACCATACCGACAGGTTCCAGCTCACCGGGACGGCAAGCGCCAGCGCGAGCGCGGCTACCGCGCCCAGAGGCAGGATCGCCAGGGACAGCGCAAACAGGCCAAAGCCGATGCCAAGCATGCCCCACAGGCCGTTGGCGATCACCGCCGCACTCGCCCGCCCGCCGATCCGCGTGTGCAGGATGAGCATGGTGCAGGACGTCGAGATCGGGTACACGCTGAGCATGCCGGTTGCGCCGGGACCGGCCCAGTTGCTCAATAGGAGGACGCTCCCCATCAGGGCGCATACCAGCACCGTGCGCAGCGGCAGTTCGTACCATTGTCGCGCGACGCGCGGCACCTGGAACTCGCGAAAGCGGCGGCTGAGCTTCAGGCAGACCGAAAACACGACCAGATTGGCCAGCGCGGCTCCGCCTAGGGTCCAGGCGATCGAATGCGCGAGCCAGGCAAGGCCGATCCAGCAAGCGATGGCCGTCAGCAGGCTCACGATCAGCCCGCGCGTTTGCGCCAGCACGAGGTAGACGAGCATGAACACCCCGTTTGCCACGTTGACGGCGAGGCCGCTCTGGGCGCTCGCGGCGAGGTAGATCGCGTCGTGGTCGAGGGAAAGGAATACGTAGGCGGGCCACACCGTGACCGGCAGGGTCACGACCAGCGCCCCGATGAGCGGCCCGGCGCGCTCGACCACCACCGAGGCGGAGACGACGATGCCCGCGGTCAAGACCAGCTTTAGTCCGAGCGACAGCCAGAACAAGAGATCGTTTGAAATGGCGCGATACCCTCTAAGCAGTCCGTTGCAAGTTCATTTTGCAGCGGGTTCCCGGTCACTATTTCGTTCGTCGGTTCACCAGCACGATCCCCGCGCCGACCAGCAGCGCCGCGCCCATGAAAGCCGCGCTGAGCGGCTCGCCCAGCAGGATCACGCCGAAGGCGACGCCGAATAGCGGCGCGAGAAACGAGAATACGGCCAGCCTGCTGGCGAGATAGCGCGTCAGCAGCCAGAACCAGGCGAGGTAGCTGGCGAAGGCGACGATCACCCCTTGATAGATGACGCTCGCTACCACCTTGGGCGTGAGCGCGATGATTCCGGGTTCGCCCGCGAATAGCGATGCGAGCGGCAGCAAGAGCGCCGAAAAACCAAGCTGGTAGAACAGTGTCTTGGTCGCGCTGGCCGAAGCGAGCCTGGTTGCGCGGATCAGCACCGTGACTGCAGCCCACAGCGCCGCTGCAATGACGCCGAACGCATCGCCGATCAAAGTCGAACCCTTGGCCGTGCTGAAGCCATCGGCAAAGGCGAGCACCACGCCCAGGAACGCCAGCACCACGCCGGTCCACTGACCCGCGTTCAGGCGCTCGCCCGGCACGAACCACTGCAGCCCGAGCGCGGTGAAGCAGGGCGCGAGGTAAATGAACACCACCATGCGCGAAGCCGTGGTGTGGACAAGGCCGGTGTAGATGAACACGAACTCGCCCGCGAACAGCGCGCCCGCCACCATGCCGACGGCGAGCGTGCCGTCGCGCCCGAACAGCGGGATGCGGCGCAGACGCACCCAGACGAGCAGCACCGCAGTAGCGATGATCGAGCGTATTCCCGCCTGCATGATCGGCGAAATTCCCGCGGTGGCGACTTTGATCGTGATCTGCTGGAAGCCCCAGCACATGCACAGCACGATCATCATCGACACCGCCAGCGCGTCTGCGGGTTTGCGCTCGGAAAACACTATTTATATTTTTCCCGCTGGTGAATTCCGCGTTATGCGCCGCGCTATATCAAGCCGGACTGTACCCCGGTCGGCCGGGCGGGATGATGCAAAGCGATCGGCCCGGCATAATCCCCCGAACCGGCGAAGGCGTAAGCGTAGCAGTCTTACCACTCGACCCACCCCGGCGTGACCGGCTCTCCCCGCCGCACCCGCTCGGCCTCTGGCAGCACGTCGCAATTCGGCCACAGACCGTCTTGCAGCGCCAGCGCAAAGCGTTCGGACAAGCCCGTCTGGCGCATCTTCTTGGCCGCCGTCGCGAATTCGTAGTCAAGGGCGTGGTGCTCGATACGCAGTCCGCCGCGTCTTGGCACGATGGTGCTGTACCAGGTGCGCGACGTGCCATCGTTGGCGGGCATGCCGATGGCGCCGGCGTTGTGCCAAAGGCGGCCGTCGACGACCTCGGTGAAGGGCAGGCCGCAGTGACCGCCGAGTACGCCGTCGCAGCCGGTAAGTGCGATTTCCTCGCGCTTGACCTCGGGCGGCGTCGAGGCAAAGATGTAACGGCCGATGCTGCGCGCGCCGCCATGTATCACGGCCAGGCGGCGCCCGCCGATATCCAGATGGATGCGGCGCGGCAGAGTGCGCATCCAGGCACGGGCGTCCTCCCCCAGCATGCGGTTGGCGAAGGCGTACCATTCGGCGGCGAGCAAGTCGCACGGGCTGCCTTTCTCGAATCCGCAACCGCAGTCCTCCAGGTTCAGGCCCAGCGACTCCTCGCAGTTTCCCATCAACACGCGCACGCCGCTGCGCCGCATGATTTCCACCGTCGCGAGCGGGTCGGCGCAGAAGGCGATGACGTCGCCCGTGCACACCACGTTGCCGGGGCCGATCCCCAGGCGCTTGGACTCGGCCAGAACGGCGCGGGTGGCTTCGAGATTGCTGCAGTTGCCGCCGAAAATGAGCACCGGGCCGGCGATGATGTTGTCGACGGTGCTACGGACCTGGCGGTTGATCTCCGTCTTGGCTTCGACCGACTTGCCTTCTTTCAGATGGCCAATCACCGGATTTCCTCAGATCTGTCTTTCGCTCAAAAGCGCTTGCCGTATCTCACTTGATTGCCTGTGGATTGATCGGCGAGCCCACCGCACCGGTAATAGGCAAAGGCGGTGCGCAGAAGAAGAATTCGTAAACGTGGTCCTGGGCGCAGTCGTCGGCGAGATCCTTCAAATAGAAAATCTCGCCCATGGTAATGCCGATCATCGGTATCACCACCCAGTGCCAGGGCTGCGACGCGTCGTCCGTCTCGTTCGGCCGGACCTCGCATCCCCAGGTATCGGTGCAGATCGAAGCGATTTCCTTGCGGTGAATCCATTCCGCCGTTTCGAAGGCAAGACCGGGGGCGTCGCCTCCGGCGTAGCCGCCCCACGCGCCCGACGCGAGACGCTGCTCCATCTGTCCGGTGCGAACGATGACGAAATCACCGCGCCGTATTTCGACGCCCTGCGCCTTCGCGGTCGCGTCGAGATCGGCGCAGGTGATTGCCATGCCGTCTTCGATGAATTCCACGCCGCAGTGGCGTGCCACATCGAGCAGGACGCCGCGCCCGATCATGCGATTCCGCGTCTTGTGAATGCCGTTCTTCTTTGCGCCGTTGGAGTCCACCAGCCGCGCATCGTAACCATTCCACATCCTGTCACCATAGAAAATGTGGCCCAGCGCATCCCATTGCGTGCCGCACTGCAGCGGCATGCTCACCGAATCGTCGGCGTAGCGCAGCTTGCCTGCATCCTGGTTTCCAGACACGGCGTCGGTGCCGGTGGCAAGCATCGTGTGTATCGGGTTGTAGCGGTTGCCCCACAGGCCGCTTTGCGGCCCCTTGCGGTCGAAGTTCAGGCCGAGCGAAAACACCTTGCCGCGCCGGATGAGACGGGCGGCGCCGGTAATGCTTTCCGGCGTGATGAAATTGAGCGTTCCAACCTCGTCGTCCGGACCCCAGCGGCCCCAGTTCTTACACTTCTCGGCAGTTGCCTTCAGGTGATCCAAACCGAACTTGCTTGTGTCGAATCGTCGCGGCATGTTTTCGCTCCTTTGCTCTATCATTTCGCAATCAAGTTACGATCGTTGCTGCCGGACTCGCTGTTCCGGCAGTTTGACCGCTTTCGCCCATCGCGACCCGGCGATCGATGACCGGGTCGGGAAATTATGACCGGGTCGGGAGGTTTCCGGCAGTTTTTGTTTTCCAATAGCTCCCATAACAAAACGGTACTGTTGCCGCGAATCCCAACTTGCTAGTGTGGCCGCATCGGTCGAGGGCGATCAGGCCACGGCTAACCACGCGTAGAGGAGATGAACACCATGACAGACGCATATGGCAAGTCCCCACCGTTCCAGCCGCAGGACTGGCTCGAACCAGTGAACATGAACAGCCTGCGCATCGGGCGGCTCAACCGGGCGAAGAAGGAACTGTTTGAGAAGGGCAAGTTCGGCGCGTTCCTTTCATTGAACGAGTGGAACACGCGTTATATGACCAGCACCTACACGCCGCCGTGGACGTCGGGGAACTCCGGCCTGCGCTACTCGCTGCTGGTGCGCGGGGACGAGCACCCGATCGTGTTCGAGCAGGGCGACATCGCCTATCACACGCAGCGCAGTTCGCCCTGGCTGCCTGCCGAGAACGTGCGCTACGCCATCACCGGCATGGGCTGGATCGCGCGCTGCATGGGCGACAGCGCCCACAAGGCGGCCGTCCTGCGCTTCGTCGACCAGATCTATCCCGAGCTGAAGCGCGCCGGCGTGCAGAAGGAAGTGCTCGCGATGGACTTTTTCGATCCGTTCATCGGCGCCGCGTTCGAAGCGAAGGGCGTGAAAGTCAGCGGCGAAGGCTTCATGTCCATGCTGGCGGCGCGCAAGAACAAGCTGCCAGAGGAGGTCGAGTGCCTGCGCAACACCTGCATGATCGGCGACTCGATGTTCGATGCGCTGGTCAAGACTGCCCGGCCGGGCGTGAGCGAGCATGAAATTCTCGGCGAAGCCTTCAAGGCCTGTTACAAGAACGGCGGCGAAGTGTATTCGGGGGTGTTCGTCACCTCGGGGCCGTACAGCTGGCCGAACCTGCGGCACTCGACCGGCCGCCGGCTCGCGCATCGGGACGTGCTGTACATGGATGTCTACAACACGTCCTGGAACGGCTACAAGACCTGCTATTACCGAACGTTCAGCATCGGCGAGCCCTCCAAGGCGACGAAGGCTGCCTACAAGCGGGCCTATGACTGGCTGTACGACGCCATGAGCGTCATCCGGCCCGGCATCACCAGCAAGGACATCGCCGCGCGCTGGCCGGCGGGTCCAGACGTCTGGGGCGACATCGGCGTGGTTCACGAGGACCAGACCGCCGGAAACAACTGGGCGCACGGCATCGGGCTCACGCTGTACGAGCCGCCTCTGGTCTGGCGCGGCTGCTCGATCGATCATCCGATGGAGATCGAGGAAGGCATGACGTTCGCGATCGAGACGCAGGAAGGCGACGGCGAGGGCCAGGGCGTGCGCCTCGAGGAGGTCATCCGGGTCACCAAGACGGGTATCGAAATCCTTTCGAAATGGCCGATCAAGGAAATCACCGTCATCAACTGCTGAAACTCGGCCAACCGGCCCCGCGGCGGCAACGACCGCGGGGCCGGACCGCGAACTGGAGGAATTACGATGCGAGTCTACGATTTCAAATGCGACGATTGCGCCATGCCGTTCGAGGCGTTTCTGCGCTCGATCGACGAGTCCCACGCATGCCCTCAATGCGGTTCGCTGCGCTCGACCCTGCGCCCTACCCTGCAGATTTCCATCAACACCAGCGGTACACGCCGCGGCCGGGTGATCGACATGAGTTCCAACTCCTGCCCCGGCTGCGCGAACCGCAGCCACGGGCATCATCACTAGCCCGGCGTCCGCGTCACGCGTCAGGGCGCCGCACAAGGCGGCGGTTGCCGGCATTGAAGCCCGCAGCTTCGGCGCGGCAACGCGGGCGACAGCCCCCGTCAGAGGGGGGCGTTCGCTCGCTCAAGATCGCCGGCGCGTCGCCCGCGGAGTTCATCCTGTGCTACTCTTTGGCCGCACAGGCGCGCAGGGTCGCAATTACTGGAGCGAACCGTGAAAGCACCGGAGTTTTCCTACGTCAAGCCCGGCTCTTTGGGTGAGGTGTTCGACCTGCTTGATCGCCACGGAGACCGTGCGCGCGTTCTCGCCGGCGGGCAGAGCCTGCTCGCGTCGCTCAACCTGAGGCTGTCGGAGCCGGAGCTGCTCGTCGACATTACCGGCGTCCCGGGACTTTCCGGGATTGCGGTTTCCGGCCAAACGGTGCGCATCGGCGCCCTCACGACGCACCGGCAGATCGAGACCTCGGCGCAGATCGCCCGGCATTTGCCTCTGCTCGCGCAGGCAGTCCGGAACGTCGCCCACGCCGCGATCCGCAACGTCGGCACGTTCGGCGGCAGCATTGCGCTCGCCGATCCGGCGGCGGAGTATCCCGCCTGCGCCGTTGCCCTCGACGCCACGTTCGTGCTCGCGGGGCGCGCGGGGGAGCGCCGCGTCAAGGCGCGCGAATTCTTCCGCGGGCTGTACGAAACGGCGTTGAACCCGGGCGAGTTGGTCACCGCGGGCGAGTTCCCGCTGGCCGGAGCGGGCTACCAGTCTGTTTTCCTGGAGCTCGCGCGGCGTCACGGCGATTATGCGATCGTCGGGCTGGCGGCGCATGCGCTCGTTGCCGGCGGCCGCATCAGCGACGCGCGCCTCGCCTTCCTCGGCGCCGGCAGCACTCCGGTGCTGGCCGTGCGCGCCGCGGCCGCGATCGAGGGCAGGCAGCCCGACGCGCAGGCCATCGCCGCGGCGCAGGCCACCCTGGCGGAAGAGCTCGAGATGCTGGCCGATCTGTATTCCTCGCGTGCGACCAAGCTGCACCTGGCGCGCGTCCTGCTCGGCCGCGCGCTCGGCGCGCTCGCCGCCTGAAATCCACCTGACGGCACGCAAACGCCATGGACAAGACCTTGTTGACTACCCTGACCGTGAACGGCAAGACCGTGACCCGGCGCATTCCGGCGCGGCAGCATCTGAGCGACTTCCTGCGCGACGAACTGGGCCTCACCGGCGCTCACACGGGGTGCGAGCACGGGGTGTGCGGTGCATGCACAGTGCGCGTCGACGGCATGACCGTGCGCGGCTGCCTGATGCTCGCAGTCCAGGCAAACGGCCGCAAGGTGGACACCATCGAAGGGCTGTCCGATTCCGGGGAGATTGCCGACCTGCAGGGGGCGTTTCACCGGCACAACGCGCTGCAGTGCGGCTTCTGCACGCCGGGCATGCTGATGTCGGCGCAGGAACTGCTCTCGAGCCGGCCGGATGCGACGCGCGACGAAATCCGCGCCCACATGGCAGGCAACTATTGCCGCTGCACCGGCTATCACGCGATCGTCGATGCGCTCGAAGAAGTGCTCGCCTCGCGCCGGGGAGGACCGAAATGAACGCACGCGCCGAACTGCCGCTGCACGCGCCCGGCACCGCCATCGACAAGGGCTACATCGGCCAGAGCGTGCCGCGCGCAAACGCGAAGCGGCTGCTGCAAGGCCGCGGCACCTACGTCGACGACCTGCGCTTCCCGCAACTTGCGCATGTCGTGTTTT
>MERK01000216.1 GCA_001770575.1 Betaproteobacteria bacterium RIFCSPLOWO2_12_FULL_64_23 | reverse complement strand
CCCGGAGAGGTGTGGGAGACTTTCCCCTCGAGGGGGATCGAGACTTTCATGGCGCAAGCTCGCTCCTACTGCTGAAGCACCTTCAACGCGGCTGCACCCAGGCCGAACTGGTACAGGATCTGCCCGTAGTCCTTCAAGACCTTGGTCCAGGTCGTGCGATCGACATCCTCCGGCACTACAATCGTGTCGCCGGGCATCAGCCTTCCGCTATCGAAACTGCTCATCAACCACCCGGACTGCCGCTTGGCGAGCACGGAACCATCGGCGCGGAGCACATAGACGTCGCCCGTGTCGCCGAACTTCGATATGCCGCCTGCCTGCCGCAAGTAATCGGTCAGCCGCTTTTCCGGTCGGAAGATGAACGCGTTCTCGTTGTAGACCGCACCGACGACGCTGACCATGGATGGCCTGGACGGAACGATAAAACGATCGCTGTCCTCCAGGGCGATGTCCGGCAGGTCCGCAAGGCCTGCCGCGCCGTCGCTCGGCAATTCGAGCACGATCCGGCCGCTGGCCTTGAGCTGGCGCAGCCGTGAGATCAGCGCCTGCTGCGCCTGAGCCTCCGGCCCAAGACCCGCAGCCTCTTCCGTACTCACAATATTTTTGCTGCGGCTGATCGCGCTGCGCTGCATTTCGCGCTGTAATCGATTGATCGCCTCTTCCAGCTTTTTCTGCTGGAACACCCGCGTCGATTCACGCGTGAATTCCGCGCCGAACAGATAGGCGTTCGGGCTCAGGCCGCCGACCCGCGACACCAGTTGCCGCAGGGTTTCCACCGGTTCGACGGCGTAGATGCCGGGGTTCTTGAATTCGCCCTCCAGCCGCACGTACTTGGTCTGATTGGCGATCGGCACCTGAATATCGTCGATCGAGAATATGGTCACCACATCGCCCGGCTGCAGCAAGATATTTTGTGCCGGGTCGCCCTCGAGGATCGCTTTGCCCAGGTTGAATGGCACCAAGGTCGTGGTCAAGTCTTTGGGGTTGAGGCGCTCGATGACCGCATAGCCCCAGTTGACTTCGTTGAGATTGCGCTTGATCTCGTCGGCGAGTTTGGGCCCGGCCTTGTCCTTGTCCTGCGCCCCGGCCTGGGCGCCTTGCCCGATTCCCAGGCTCAGCGCGGCGCTTTGCGTGCTTGGCGTCGAACCGGGAGTCACGGCGCCGGGCTGATTCGGATTGCGCAGAGCGCCAGGCTCCTGCAGGAGTTGCAACGTCTGGAGCGATTCGGTGTTCGCGGTGACGGTATCGGCCGCAATCTGGGTCCGGCGCATCGATTCGGCCACCGTCGCGTCCGCTTCCTGTTGCTGCGTCTGCTGGTTCTTTTTCAGCAAATCGGTGACGGGAATATCGATGCCCGCGGCCCGGTTGCGCCGCAGCAGTTCGGCGATGGTGTTATCCAGGCCGACCGTCTGGTTCTTGCTCAGCCAGTAGTGGCGCGACAGCAGCGCCTCCACCCGCGGAATGAGATCCCGGATGCGCATGCCCTCGTGCCAGGGGAAGCGCGCCGGCTGCGCCACGTTACCGCGCAGGGTGACGGCATTGTCGATGCGCGGCGCAATCGCGTAGATGGACACGACATCGCCGTTGCGCAGATTGGCCTGCATTCCGGCCGCATCCAGCTTGAATTCGGCGACCTTGCGCGTCTTGTGATCATCGATGCGCTCGACCAGGGCTTTCTGGTCCGAGGCCGTGCTCGCGAGGCCGCCGGCCCAGGCGATCAGGTCGGCCAGCCTGCCGTCCTGCTTGAGCTCGAAGATCGCCGGCACGTTGACGCTGCCCGATATCGCCACCAAAGCGCCGACCGGCGGGACATGGATCACGTCGCCCGGGAGCAGGTGCGCGTCTTTGGACTTGTCGCCCTTGATCAGGAGGTCATACAGGTCGAGCTCGGTCACGACCTTGTTGCCGCGCTTCAGCTGGATGCCGCGCATCGAGCCCTTGGCCGACGGGCCGCCCGCCGCGAACACGGCATTGACCAGGGTGCTCATGGAGCCGACGCTGTAGGCGCCGGGCCGGCGCGCCTGGCCCACGACGAACACCTGGATCGCGCGCAGCTGGCCCAGGCTCACGGCCAGGTCGAAATTGCGGAACACGCGGCCGATCGCGGCCTTCAGGTGGGACTGCAAATCCTGATACTTGACCCCGGCGACATTGATGGTGCCGACTTTGGGGATGTTGATCGCGCCGGTGCGGTCCACCTCCGCGGAAAAGTCCACGTCGAGCTGGCCCCAGGCGCGGATCACGATTTCGTCGCCCGGGCCGATGACGTAATCCGAGGTGACCGGTATGTTGTCCACCGGCGCGAAGGTGGAGGGCACGTTTTTGAACAACTCGGAGCCGAAGATCGGCAGATCGCGCCCGGTGGACTGGGCCACGAAATCCTGGAATTCGATGCGCTCCGGCGGTAGCTGAATCTCGTTCTGCAGCAGTTGCAGGGTGCGCGCGTCGAGGGGCTGCTGCGTGCGCGGATCGATGAACTGGTCGGCGAGCCGGCCGCTGCGCTGCTGGCGTTGCAGCGCGGAATTGCCGATCGAAGGCGAAATTACGCTGCCGGCCGCCGGCGCGGGGGGCGCAGCCTGTGTGCCCTGCCCCTGGCCGGTCGCCGAGGTGGAGCGCTGCAACTGGGACAAGTCCGGCGCGAGCGCCTGCGCTTGCGCCGCCAGCGGCAACAGGCCGAGTAACACCGAAACCAAAAAACAGCGCAAGCGAAAAGCCATGCAGATTTGTCCGGAAAGGTTTGAAAAGGAAAAGACTTATCGGCGCCTAAAAAGCCGGTGGAATCATAACTTTTTTCGCCTTGGGCGTCTAGGCGGGCGTGGTTCGTTGTTCGTGGGCGCTGCTTCTATTTACGCCCAGTTCTCCCGCATGAGTCCTGGCACGCGTTGAAATTCGTCTTCGTTGTTGGTGACGAGTACCAAGCCAAGGGCACGTGCATGTCCCGCAATCATCGCGTCGTAGGGACCGATCGGTTTTCCGATCTTTGCCAAAGCGGCGCGTATTTGCCCAAAATGAATTACGGCCTGCGAATCAAAAGGCTTCACCTCCAGACGGGAGATCATGCTCTCAATGTCTGCGAGGTTTTGTTCCGGCTCCGCCGATTTCTCCGCGCCATAAATCAGTTCACCCAGAGTGATCGATGAGATGCACATCTGCCCGTCGTGCTTCTTGAATGCACCGCGCACGCGCTCGGGGCGGTTTTTCATCGTGTAGATCACGATGTTGGTGTCAAGCATGTACTTGAGCATGCTACGGCGCCGCACGCTCCTGATCTGCCGGTTGGTCGCGGGTTTCCATGAAGTGCGCCGACACGCCCTGCCCTGCGAACCACAGGTCCCATGATTCCCCTGCAGGCACGATTACCCTGGCATTGCCCACGGCAATGATCTCCACCCGCTTGACCGAATCCGGCATGGCGACGCTTTTGGGCAACCTCACCGCCTGGCTCTTATTACTCTTGAAAAGCGTTGTTTGAACAGAACTCACTCGGCCACCTCTTTGGATATCCATTGTGTATATACAGACTATACCGAGGGGGTGAAGGCCTGTCAATCCGTGGTTCGCGGATCGTCGCGGCGGGGGCGCCGCTTGCGGCTTTCAGGCACGCTACCGCCCTGCAAAACACCGGGGGTGTTTCGCATAATGTATGCATAACAACTGCTTACGCGAAGGTTCGCGAGCAAGCTCGCTCCCACACCGCGAAGGTTCGCGAGCAAGCTCGCTCCCACACCGTTCGCGAGCAAGCTCGCTCCTACACCGCTCGCTTCCACAAGAGCGGGTTTTGTGGGAGCGAGCTTGCTCGCGAATCGCTTACGCGGCCCGCGCGATCCAGTCGCGGCTTACGCCTACCTTGTTCGCCTTGCCCAATAATTCCAGCAGCACGATCACGCGCTTGTCGCCGTTCGCGAGCAAGCTCGCTCCCACACCGAGTATGCTCGCTCCCACACCGCGAAGGTTCGCGAGCAAGCTCGCTCCTACACCGATCAAGCTCGCTCCCACACCGTTCGCGAGCAAGCTCGCTCCCACACCGTGTGGGAGCGAGCTTGCTCGCGAATCGCTTACGCGGCCCGCGCGATCCAGTCGCGGCTTACGCTTACCTTGTTCGCCTTGCCCAACAACTCCAGCAGCACGATCACGCGCTTGTCGCCGTCCTGCTGGGTGAACACGCCTTCCATGCCGGCCAGCGGCCCGTCCACCAGCTTGATCGCCTCGCCTGCGGCAAACAAGGGACGGTCGTCCCGATGCAGGCCCGAAGCCGCGTCCTCGCGCTGCAACAGCGCATCCATCACGGCGTCCGGGACCACGGCCGGCTGCCCGCCGAAGCGCACCAGGCCGAGCACACCGCGGGTGGAACGCACCGTGGCCATGCTGCGCCGCAGAGGATCGACGCGGATGAAAATGTAGCGCGGGAACAGCACTTCGACCGCGTCGATCCAATGCCCGCGCCGGTGTTGCCTGATGCGGATGCGCGGCAGATACACCTGAAAGCCCTGGCGCAAGAGATTCTCTTCGGCCACCGCCTCCTGGCGCGGCTTGCAGCACACGGCGTACCAGCATTCGATACCGGCGTGTCCCATCACTGATTTTCCGTTTGCCGTTCCGGCAGCGCATCGGATTGGATGCGGCGGTGTTCCAGGTCGCTGCGCAGTTGTTCGATTTCCTGTTCCAGCGCTTCGTATTCGGCGACCTTGCGCTTGAGGAAGGCCACGGTGATGCGCGTTTTTTCTTCCAGCCCCGCTGGCGTGAGCAGGTAGGCGTATACGCGCTTGTCGGGGTTCTTGCGGAAGTTTCCGAACTTGACGAGCCCCTTTTCCATGAGCGCCTTCAGGCAATAATTGGCCTTGCCCAGGCTCACGCCCAGGGCTTGCGCCAAATCGCGCTGGCTCATCTGCGGCTGGTCTTGCAGCAGCTTGAGCAGTTCAAGGCGTTGCGGATCGGTAAGCACCGGCATGCCAGGCAGTTCCCGGGGTGAGCGGTTCGCGTTCAAAAATCGACAACAGATTGTACACACCAGGGGGAGGCGGTGCAAATACCGGTTTTGGCGGGCAAAATCGGGGTGCAGGAAGTGGTTGATGCCTGTCACTCCTTACGGTAAAGTAAGGATTCCACCGATAGGAAGGATATCCGCCATGGCAACCGCCACAATCACCGGCAAAGGGCAGGTCACCATACCCGCCGAGGTACGGCAACGGATGGGGCTGGGTACCGGGGATCGCATCGAGTTTGTCGAGCTTGCGACCGGTGATTTTGCCATCAAGCCGGCGATCGATGATGTGCGCTCGCTCAAGGGCGCGCTGCGCAAGCCGCAGAAGCCGGTGGGCGTGGACGACATGAATGCGGCTATCCGCAAACGGGTTGCGGCGGGGCGCGGCCGGTGATCGGCATCGACACCAACGTACTGGTGCGCTACATCGCCCAGGACGATGCGACCCAATCGGCACGGGCAACCCGGCTGCTCGAACAGGAATGCAGCGCTGCGATGCCCGGCTTCATCGGTCTCGTGGTCCTGTTGGAACTGGTCTGGGTCAGCGAGACTTGCTACGCGGCCAGCCGAACTGAGATTGCCGAAATGGTGCGGCGGATTCTAAGCATCCGGCAGCTGGTGGTCGAGGAAGCCGAGACCGCCTGGAAAGCCTTGCGCTTGTTCGAGTCGAGCAAGGCGGATTTCGCCGATTGTCTGATTGAGCGCATGGCGGCCGCTGCAGGATGCACGGTCGTGATGACATTCGACAAGGCCGCCGCCAAGGCGGGAATGACATTGCTGGTGTAGCTCGTGATTCGTGGTTCGAAAAACGGGCAACGGACAACGGAACTCAGAATTTGGCGAATTCGCCGCCGGCGATCTCCAGCGCTTCGAATTCGCGGTCGGCGCGCTCGATCAGTTCGGCGATCGGTTTGTTGCCGATCAGGTGCTCGTCCGAGCTGTATTCGCGCTCCAGCTGATGCGGCGTGCGCTTGTCCCACCAGGGCAGGATTTTGTAATAGTCGCCCAGGCTTTCCACCCGCAGCAGCTCCTCTTCCGACACCAGGATTTCCGCGAGTTTCTCTCCCGGCAGCATGCCGATGATCTGGTAGTCGAGCTTCTTGCCCGCCGCTTGGCACAGCACCGCGGCGATGTCGGTCACGCGCGCGGCCGGCGCCTTGCGCACGAAAATTTCGCCGCCCTTGGCGTGCTCGGCGGCGTAGAGCACCAGGTCGATGGCGTCGTTGAGGGTGAGCAGAAAGCGCGTCATGCGCTCGTCGGTGACGGTGATGCGCTGGTTCAACTGCAGCTGGCGGCGAAAATGCGGGATGACCGAGCCGCGCGAGCGCAGCACGTTGCCGTAGCGCACCGCGGCGAAGCGCGTGCCGTGATTGGCGCGCGACTGGTTGGCCTTGAGCACGAGGCGCTCCTGCAGCGCCTTGGTCATGCCCATCACATTGACCGGTTTCACCGCCTTGTCGGTGCTGATCATGACGAAGGCTTCGAGGCGATGGCGCATGGCGGCCTCGATCAGGTTGTTCGCGCCGAGCACGTTGGTGCGCACCGCTTCCATCGGGTGGTACTCGCACGCCGGCACCTGCTTCAGCGCCGCGGCGTGGAACAGGATGTGCGCGCCGCTCAGGGCTTCGTCGAGCTGGGCGGTGCTGCGCACGTCGCCGATGATGAAACTCAAATCCGGGCGCTGCTGGTAGAACACGCGCATGTCGTGCTGCTTCTTTTCGTCGCGCGAGAGCACGCGCACCTCGTGCGCGCCCAGCTCGAGCAGCCGGCGCACGACGAAATTGCCAAACGAGCCGGTGCCGCCGGTGACTAATACGGTTTTTTCAGCGTAGGGATTGTTGGGCATGGGCGGCGACCGGAATTGGGAACGGTTGGATTCTAGCGAATATTGCCTGACATTGCGCTTCCGCACCGACGAAACCGCATGCGGGGGCACTTCGCAGCCAGGTAAGGACACGGCAGGCGGCGGTCACGCAGATTTCTTTGCTTTTTCCTCCAGCCAGACCTTGATCAGGGACTGGTAGGGAACATCGCGCGCATTCGCCGCCGATTTGATGCGCTCGATCAGATGGAGCGGCAAGCGCAAAGAGATGCTTTGCGTGGTCGGCTTGAGCTTGGGAAGAACGGCGCGCTCGGCCTTGGACCAATCGACCAGTTGGGCACTGTCGTGTGCCTCCCAGAATGCACGCTCGGCGGCCTCGGATTTGAATTGTGGTACGGATTTAGTCTCTTATCAGTCAAGAGTTGACAGAAATGGCACAGATTTCGATAAATTGCGACGATGCGTCCGCGGGGGGATATGCGCCCCGAAGGAAGTCCCCTTCGGGGACAAGGGGGGATGCATCCCCCCTTGTTCGTGGGATAAGGGCTTTTCCCCCGCCGGAGACACTTTGCTTGGTTCCGGCTTGTCCGGCTTAGGTTTCTTGTTCATAGTAATTCCTTTACTTTCGGCTCATGCCGCGCGCGGAAATGACGCGTATCTTCCTTCCGTCCGCACGAAGATGATCGGATATCGACCGATTTGCGCTGCACCGGTTTGAGGTTTGCCGTATTCGAGCTCTTCGATTAGCGTGTATCTACAATGTTGACACATGCAATCGTCCAGGCTAAGCTTCGCTCTTGAGCGCGGCACAGATCAACGTTGCAAACAAGAGGAGTATTCGCATGAAAGTTCTGGTCAAGAAGTGGGGCAATAGCGCGGCAGTTCGCATCCCGGCTTCGCTTATGCAGGCTGCGCATTTGAATCTCGACCAATCGGTCGACGTCAAGGAAGAGAACGGCCGCATTGTGATCGCAGCCGAGCGGACCGGAGTCTTTTCGCTTGCAGACCTCGTGAGTGGGATCAGTTCCGCGAATCTGCATCACCCGGTCGAGACGGGTCCGGCTGTGGGCCGGGAGGTCTGGTAATGGCCCGCTCCCATGTTCCGGAGGCAGGTGACGTGGTGTGGCTGGAATTCTCGCCACAAGCTGGACACGAACAGGCCGGTCATCGTCCGGCCCTGGTGCTCAGCCCGGCAAGCTATAACGGCAAGACGGGAATGATGATCTGCTGTCCGATGACCACGCAGATCAAAGGTTATCCATTCGAGGTCGTTATCAGCAAGAATCCCCCAAGCGCTATCTTGTCCGATCAGGTAAAAAGCCTCGACTGGCGGGCGCGGCGGACCAAGCGGAAAGCTTCCGTGAGCGCGGATGTTTTGGCTGAGGTTATAGGAAAACTCCGGGCGCTTATCGGTGCCTGACCGGCAACGGCGCGAAATCGAGCACCGTGCGAGCCGCGCCCTCGTGGGAGCGAGCTTGTGCACCGAAGGAAATCCCCTTAGGGGACTCGCGAATTTCATCGTTCGCGAGCAAGCTCGCTCCCACAGTCGATCGGCCCGCGGGCGGGCTTCCTACTTTGCGCTGCTCATGCACTCCGCGAGACTGATTTTCCAGTCTGGCATTGCGACGCCAAACGCACGCTGCAGTTTGGCACTAGACAGTACCGAATTGCGCGGCCGGCGTGCGGGCAGCGGGTATTGCTCGGTCGTGATGGGCTTGAGCGCGGGCACGCGAGCGAGGGCGAAATCGGATTGGCCGGGCGGAGCGCCCGCCGCCTGGGCGAGGATCGCCGCGGCGAATCCGTGCCATGAGGTTTGTCCTGCCGCGCTCAAATTGTAGATGCCGCGTTGCTTTGCGCATGCACCGACAAAGCCCGGCTGGCCATAGCCCAAGCGCTTCACGATATCCCCGGTCGCCTCGGCGATCGCACGGCACCAGGTGGGCGCGCCGACCTGATCGTCCACGATAGCGAGTTCTTCGCGTTCCTTCGCCAGGCGCAGGATGGTCAGCAGAAAATTCTTGCCGCGCATTCCATAGACCCAACTGGTGCGCAGGATCAGGTGCGGCACATCCACGGCCTGGATCGCCCGATCTCCCGCGAGCTTGGTCCTGCCGTAGACGCTGATCGGCCGCGGCTCGTCGTCCTCGGTGTAGGGCGCCGCCTTGGCGCCGTCGAACACGTAGTCGGTGGAGTAATGGATCAGCGCCGCGCCCGCGCGTTTCGCCTCCTCCGCGAGGATGCCGGGGGCGATGCCGTTGACGGCCATGGCCAACTCCGGCTCGGATTCGGATTGGTCCACGGCGGTGTAGGCTGCGGCGTTGACGATCAGGTCGGGGCGAAGTTCGCGCACCGTCCTTCGGATCGAATCCGGATCGGACAAGTCCATCTCGTCTATGTCCACCGCCATGACCGGCACGGCTCCGGCCAGGCTGCGCAGCAGTTCGAAGCCGACTTGCCCGTTCTTGCCGGTGACCAGGATCCGGCTCAATCGAAGACCTCGGCTTCGGACAGCCGCTTTCCGACCCGGTCTTTGGCCGCCAGAATGGGCTCGCCCGCAAGCGGCCAGGCGATGGCAAGATCGGGGTCGTTCCAGAGCAGGGTGCGCTCGTGCTGCGGCGCCCAGTAGTCGGTGGTCTTGTAAAGAAAGTCGGCGCATTCGGAGAGCACGGCAAAACCGTGCGCCAGCCCGGGAGGAATCCACATCATTTTCTTGTTTTCAGCCGTCAGGTACTCGCCGATCCATAGGCCGAAGGTCGGCGAGCTGCGGCGGATGTCCACGACGACGTCGAATATCTCGCCCGCCACCACGCGCACCAGCTTGCCCTGGGGTTGCTGAATCTGGTAATGCAGGCCGCGCAGCGTGTTCCTGACCGAGCGCGAGTGATTGTCTTGCACGAATCTTGGCGTGATCCCCGTGGCCTGGGCAAATGCGCGCTCGTTGAAGCTCTCGAAGAAGAAACCGCGCTCGTCGGCGAACACCCTGGGTTCGATCACCAGCACATCCGCGATCGCGGTTGAGGTGGCGCGCATCAAAACACCCGGTCGTGCAGCACGCTGAGCAGATACTGCCCGTAGCTGTTGTTGCGCATCGGCGCGGCCAGGCGCTCCAGCTGCGCCGCGTCGATGTAACCGAGGCGGTAGGCGATTTCCTCGACGCAGGCGATCTTGAGGCCCTGGCGCTTTTCGATGATCTGGATGAAGGTCGACGCTTCGAGCAGGGAGTCGTGCGTGCCGGTGTCGAGCCAGGCCGTGCCGCGGCCCATGACCTCGACGTTCAACTGTCCCTGTTCCAGATAGCGGCGGTTCAAATCGGTGATTTCCAGTTCGCCCCGCGCCGAGGGCTTGAGTGCGCGCGCGAGCTCGACCACTTGCCGGTCGTAAAAATAGAGCCCCGTCACGGCGTAGCGCGACTTCGGCTGCTTCGGCTTTTCCTCGATGGAGATCACCTTGCGCGACGCGTCGAACTCGACCACGCCGTAGCGCTCCGGGTCGTGCACCGCGTAGGCAAAGGCCGTGGCCCCGGTCGATCGCTCCACGGCGGCACTCAGATTGGCGACCAGGTCGGTGCCGTGGAAGATATTGTCGCCGAGGATCAGCGCCGAGCGCGTGTCCTGGATGAACGCGGCGCCAATGATGAAGGCCTGCGCGATGCCTTCGGGCGCGGGCTGCACCGCGTACGCGAGGTTGATCCCCCACTTCGCGCCGTCGCCGAGCAGCTGCTTGAAGCGCGGCGTGTCCTCGGGAGTGGAAATCACCAGGATGTCGCGCACCCCCGCCAGCATCAGCGTCGACAGCGGGTAGTAAATCATCGGCTTGTCGTAGATCGGCAGCAGCTGCTTGGACACGGCGTGCGTCGCCGGATACAGGCGCGTGCCGGAACCGCCTGCGAGGATGATTCCCTTCATGCGGCCGCCTCCGTTGCTGAGCCTCGGTTCGAACCCAGGCGCTGTCGGCGGCTGGCGGCAATCGCGGCCGGTCGCATCCCCGCTGCGCGGGGCCCCTGCT
>MERK01000215.1 GCA_001770575.1 Betaproteobacteria bacterium RIFCSPLOWO2_12_FULL_64_23 | reverse complement strand
GGCATCTCCGGCGCGATCCAGCACATGGCGGGCATGAAGGACAGCCGCGTCATCGTCGCCATCAACAAAGACGAGGAAGCGCCGATTTTCCAGGTCGCGGATTACGGCATCGTCGGGGACCTGTTCAAGGTGGTTCCGGAACTGGTGAAAGAGCTGGGATAAGGAGGTTGCGCGGACGGTGGCCCGTCCGCGCGGATCGTCGATTGTGGAAAACCCCGTGCCGTGTTTGGTGTTTACAAGAACCGTGTTTTCGGTACGGATGTGTTTCTCATCCGTACCGAAAACACGGTTGGCGCGCGGGAGCGCGCAATGTCCGTTTGGCGACATCGGCGGACGTTGGCGAATACCTCGATCTGTGGTGCTAACGCTTGCGCGGACGACGGCCCGTCCGCGCGGATCGTCGATTGTGCACGGATGAAAAGCACATCCGTGCACAATCGACGATCTTGGATGAAACCCCATGCCGCGTTTGATGTTTACCTTGGCGCGCGCAGCGTGCAAGTCCGCGCGACACACGCGGCAGTATCCGAGAGACGTATATAATTTCCGCTTTCGTATCCTGGGCAGCTCATCATGAGTGACTACGTTGCACCGCTGAAAGACATGCAGTTCGTGCTGAAGGAACTCGCCGGACTGGATCAGGTGGCGAAGCTCCCGGGCTGCGAGGAAGTCAGCGTGGAGCTGGTCGAGCAGATACTGGAGGAGAGCGGCAAGTTCTGCGCCGAAGTGCTGTCGCCGCTGAACCAGCCGGGTGACGCGGAGGGCTCGAAGTGGGACCAGGGCCGCGTCACCACCCCCAAAGGCTTCATCGCGGCGTATAAGCAGTTCGTCGAAGGCGGCTGGAACGCGCTGCAGTTCCCGGCGGAATTCGGCGGTCAGGGCCTGCCCAAGCTGGTGGCGACGCCGGTGATGGAAATGTGGAAATCGGCCAATCTGTCGTTCTCGCTGTGCCCGCTGCTCACCGGCGGCGCGATCGAGGCGCTGCTGCTGCGCGGCGCCGACGGGCTGAAGCAGACCTTTCTGCCAAAAATGGTCGAAGGCACCTGGACCGGCACCATGAACCTGACCGAGCCGCAGGCGGGCTCGGATCTGGCGCTGGTCAAGGCGAAAGCCGTGCCTGAAGAGCAGCACTATCGCGTTTACGGTCAGAAAATATTCATCACCTATGGCGAGCACGACCTGGCGGAGAACATCGTTCACCTGGTGCTCGCGCGCACGCCGGACGCGCCCGAAGGGGTGAAAGGCATATCGCTGTTCATCGTGCCCAAGTTCCTGGTCAATGCGGACGGCAGCCTGGGCGCCAGAAACGATGTGCACTGCGCTTCCATCGAGCACAAGCTCGGCATCCACGCCAGTCCCACCGCGGTGCTGATTTTCGGTGAAAAAGAAGGCGCGATCGGCTATCTGGTCGGCGAGGAGAATCGCGGCCTCGAGTACATGTTCATCATGATGAACGCGGCGCGCTTCGCCGTCGGCCTGGAAGGCGTCGCCGTTTCCGACCGTGCCTACCAGCTGGCGCTCGCCTACGCCAAGGAACGCGTGCAAAGCCGCGACCTCGCCGGCGGTACGAAAGCGGTACCCATCATCCGTCACCCCGACGTGCGGCGCATGCTGATGAGCATGAAGGCGCAGACCGAGGCGATGCGCGCGCTCGCCTATGTGGTGGCGGCTGCGATGGACATCGCCCATCGCGATCCGGACGCCACCTTGCGCGCCAAGCACCAGGCTTTTGCCGACATGATGATCCCGGTGGTGAAGGGATGGAGCACCGAGACCTGCATCGAACTGGCGTCTACCGGCATCCAGGTGCACGGCGGCATGGGCTATGTCGAGGAAACCGGCGCGGCGCAACTGCTGCGCGACGCGCGCATTACCACCATTTACGAAGGAACGACCGCGATCCAGTCGAACGATCTGGTGGGGCGCAAGCTGGCGCGCGAGGGCGGGGCGACGGCGAAGGAAGTGATCAAGGCGATGCGCGTGGTCGAGGCTGAACTCGCGCAGTCGCCGGGCGAGGACATGGCGGACATACGCGCCAGTCTTTCCGCCGGCATCAAGGCGGTGGAAGACTGTGTAACCTGGATCGTCGCCACTTACGCCGCAGACATCAAGGCGGTGCACGCCGGCTCGGTGCCGTTTCTCAAGCTGATGGGCATCGTCTGCGGCGGCTGGCAGATGGCGCGCGCGGCGCTGGTGGCGCAGAAGAAATTGGCGGCCAAGGAGGGCGACGCCGCGTTCTACCGGGCGAAAATCGCGACCGCGCGTTTTTACGCCGATCACGTGCTGACGCAGGCGGCAGGGCTGCGCAACACCGTGGTGCGCGGCGCAGCGGGCGTGATGGCGCTCAGCGAAGAACAATTCTGACAGGGGAAATTCATGGCGATAAACGAATCGAGGTTCGGCAGATTTCTGGGCGAATTCATGCCGCAAACGTACGAATCCGAATTCACCAAATTCATGCGCGAGTTCAAGCAGCAAAGGCCTCAGCTCGAGGCCGAGCAAAGAAAAAGCCGCGCCATCTGGTGGGACCACAAGCAGGACCTGGATGCGCTCGAGCGCGAAGAAGAGTCCCGCGTCAAGCAGCAGGCCTATGTGTACCAGAACAAGGTCTGAGCTTTCTTGACTCAGAGCTTGTTCAAACGGGCAGGCATCGTCGCCTGCCTTGTTGTTTGTGGCGCCTGCGCCGAAGTCGCCCTGATATCGGTGACGCCCGTCGTCGCCGCGCTCGCCCGCAATGTCGACCAGCGCAGCGCGCGCGAGATCGTGGAGCTGGAGCAAAAGCAGGACTGGCCCGGCATGCTTGGGCTGGCGCGCTCGCGCTTGCAGCGCGAGCCGGTTCGCGCCGAATGGTGGTTTCTGCAGGGCTACGCGCTGGCGCGACAGGGACAGCACGCGGCAGCCATCGAATCCTACGAGCGCGCGATACGCATCAGCCCGGAAGACGAAGGTTCCTGGCTCGCTCTGGGCAGCAGCCAGAGCGAACTGGGTCGGTCCGAGCAGGCGATACAGACGTATCGGCAGGCGCTGCGCCATCGTCCCGAATCGGCGCAGGCTTATCTGGCCCTGGCCGAAGTTTACCGGCGGCAGGGACGACCGGACCTCGCGATTCCCAATTATCGCGAGAGCGTGCGCTATGACCCGGACGCGGCCGAAAGCTGGTACGGGCTGGCCGCCGCCTATCAGCAAACCGGGCAGGGCGAACGCAGGGACGAGGCGCTGCAGGGGCTGCGCAAGCTCGATCCCGTCGCTGCGGATCAGCTCGAGAAACAGTTTCTGTCGAAATAGCTCGCGCGGCGCCGGGGTTTAACCAATCGCCAGCCCGTCGTCGGCGGCGATGACCGCGCCGTTGATGAAACCCGATTGCTCGGAGGCGAGCAACAGCACCAGTCCGTCGAGATATTCTGGCTGGCCGACGCGCCGGCGCGGCAGCATGCTCACCAGCTTTTTGCCGCCTTCTGTGTTCCAGTAAAAACTGTTGAGTTCGGTTTCTATATAGCCGGGGCAGATGGCGTTGACGTTGATGCCGTGGCGTGCCCATTCGAAGGCCATCGTCTTGGTCATTTGGATCACTGCCGCCTTGGACATGCCGTATATCCCCAGCTGGCCGACGACGCGCAGTCCCGCGACCGAGGACACATTGACAATGCGCCCGGGGCTGTTGCGCGCGATCATGCTGCGACCCACCGCCTGGGCGACGAAGAACGCCCCCTTGCAATTGGTGTCGGTAATGTAGTCGTAGTCCTCTTCCTCGACCTCGATCGCGCGCTGCTGCTTGCTCACGCCGGAGTTGTTGAGCAGGATGTCGATGCCCCCCAAAGCGGACTCGGCGGCGGTCACTGCGGCGCGCACGCTCGCCACGTCGGTTACATCCATCCTCACCGCGCAGGCCTTGCCGCCGGCCTGCTCGATTTCCCGTTTGAGCTCCTCCAGCTTGTCGGTGCGGCGCGCCGCCAGCGCCACGCGCGCGCCGGCCCGGGCAAGAATCTGGGCGAAGCGCCAGCCAAGACCGCTGGAGGCGCCGGTGACGAGTGCAGTCTTGCCGTCGAGGCGAATCGATTGTTCCATGCTGTTTCCTTTATGCGCGAAGTTTTCCGGCGTCACGGTAGCGCGTTCCGTTTGCGGCGGCAAGCAGCAGCGGCGCGGTGGATGCCCGTCTGCGCCATTTCACGCATGCTAAAATGTTTTCATGAATGTGAAAACAGCCGGGCGCACCCTGGACCTGTTCGAAGCCTTCGCGCGCGCAGGCAAGCCCTTGTCGCTGTCGCAACTGGCGCGCGCCATCGACGCGCCGGTGTCCTCCTGCTTCGGCATCGTGCGCACGCTGGAGGACTATGCATGAGCTGGTTGCCGCTCGCGGGCATCAAGGTTGTGGATTTCTCCGCGCTGATCCCCGGGCCTTTCACCAGCGCCATCCTCGCCGACCTGGGCGCCGACGTGATCAAGGTCGAACCGCCGCGGGGCGATTCGGGCAGAAGTCTGTTGCCGGCAGTGGCTCACGCGATCAATCGCAACAAGCGCTCTATCGCCCTGGATCTCAAGCATGCCGAGGTGAAGCCGGTGATCGAGCGGCTCGCGCGCTGGTGCGACATTGTGATCGAATCCAACCGTCCCGGCGTGAGCACGCGCCTGGGCATCGATTACGCCAGCCTGTCCATGCTGAACCCCGGGCTCATCTACTGCTCGCTTTCGGGCTTCGGCCAGAACGGTCCCTGGCGCGACAAACCCGGGCACGATATCGGCTATGTCGGCGCGAGCGGCGGGCTCTCCTATCCAGGTTCCTGGCTCGGCAAGCCGGCGCGCTCCAGCATACCGATTGCCGATATGCAGGGCGGCAGCTTCGGCGCCATCGCGATCCTGGCGGCGCTGCATGAGCGCGACCGCAGCGGCCGGGGCGCAGAACTCGACCTGAGTCTATACGAAGCGGGTCTGTTCTGCGCCGCAATGCGCCATGGCATAGCCGAGCACACCGATGCGCGCGCGCATATCTGGCCGGTGAACGATTTATTCGAAACCGCCGACGGCAGCATGCTCATTCTCGGCATCGTCGAGCAGCATTTCTGGGATAATTTCCGCGCAGCGGTGAGGGACCTCGCGCCCGCGTTGATGGATCCGAAGTTCGATACCGATCCCAGCCGGCGCAAGCACGGTGACGAGCTGTCGCGTTTGCTGAAACAACTGTTTCTGAAAAAGACCGCGAAGCAATGGCATGAACTGCTCGAGCCGCTGGACGTTCCGGCCGAACTGCCGCTGACGCCGGCCGAGGCGAGCCGCACCGGGTATGCCGAGGCGCGCGAGACCGTGGTCGAGGTCGGCGGCGAGCGCCATGTCCTGTTTCCGCTCTGGGTCGACGGTCACCGCGGCGGCGCGCTCAGGCGCGGCACCCCGGCGCTCAACGCAGATGGCGCGGCGATATTGCGGGAACTGGGATTCGCGCAAGATCAGGCTCAGCGCATCCTCGGCTCCGCCGCCGCGGCGAGGTAAGCATGGATTTCTCCTTGTCCGAGGAGCAGCAGGCGATACGCGAGGCGATCGCCAGGATCTGTGCGCAATTCAGCGATGATTACTGGCTGGAAAAAGACCGCGCGGCGCAATTCCCGCACGAACTGCATCAGGCCTTGGCGCGCGACGGCTGGCTCGGCATCGCGATGCCGGAGGAATACGGCGGTGCCGGCCTCGGCATCACCGAAGCGGCGGTGATGTTGCAAACGATTTCCGAGTCGGGTGCAGGCTTCTCCGGCGCCTCCGCCGTGCACATGAACATCTTCGGCCTCAATCCGGTGGTGGTGTTCGGCAGCGAGGCGCAGAAACGGCGCATGCTGCCGCCGCTGATCGCCGGCAAGGAGAAAGCCTGTTTCGCCGTGACCGAGCCCAACACCGGCCTGGACACCACCCGGCTCAAGACCCGCGCGGTGCGCGAGGGCGGGCGCTACATCCTGTCCGGGCAGAAAGTGTGGATCTCCACCGCCCAGGTGGCCGAGAAAATGCTGATCCTCGCGCGCACCACGCCGCTCGAGGACTGCCGCAAACCGGCCGAGGGCTTGACGCTGTTCTATACCGACCTCGACCGGCGCTACGTCGAAGTGCACGAAATCGACAAAATGGGCCGCGCAGCGGTCGATTCCAACCAGGTGTTCATCGACGGGCTGCCGGTGCCGGTCGAGGACCGCCTGGGCGAGGAAGGGAAGGGATTCGACTGTATCCTGCACGGCATGAACCCGGAGCGCATTCTCATCGCCTCCGAATCGGTCGGGCTCGCGCGTGCGGCGCTCGCGCGCGCGACGCAGTATGCCAAGGAGCGCATCGTGTTCGACCGGCCCATAGGCCAGAACCAGGGCATCCAGCATCCGCTCGCCGCGTGTTGGATGGAGCTGGAGGCGGCCAACCTCATGGTATTCAAGGCGGCGAGCCTGTACGATCGCGGCCAGCCCTGCGGCGCCGAAGCCAATGCGGCCAAGTACCTTGCCGGCGAAGCCTGCTTCAACACCTGCCAGCAGGCGTTGATGACCCACGGCGGCTACGGCTACGCCAGGGAATACCACGTCGAGCGCTATTTGCGCGAAAGCCTGGTCGGACGCATAGCGCCGATCACCCCGCAGCTGATCCTGTGCTTTATCGCCGAGAAAGTCCTCGGTCTGCCCAAGTCGTATTGATGCGGACGAAGGTGAGCGAAGCTAAGGGGCAGGGCTTTATATGCGGCGTCTTGAATACCGTGGCATGCCACGAGCGGAGTTGCGCGCTCGCGCGCGCCAACCGCGCTTTCTGTACGCATAAAAAGCATCCGTACAGAAAGCGCGGTTACGGTTGAAACAAGGACGGCGTGGGTTTTTATACGAGATCGCCGATTGCGTACGGATGGGTTTTTCATCCGTGCGCAATCGGCGATCCGCGCGGACGGTTTTTTGTCCGCGCAAGATTGCAACTCTGCACCAACGGGGGGCGCGACTTAGGTCGCCGCGTATGAATTGAAGGCAGAGTCGCAAGTTCGATCCCCGCATACGCGCACCGCGCTGACCGTACTTGGCGCCTGCCTGGTATTGAACGTGATCGGGCGCGGCTTTGCCGAGAGCTACGTCGTGTTCTTGTTGCCCATGGAGCGGGACTTGGGCTGGACGCGCTCGGAGATGACCAGCGTGTATTCGATTTACCTGCTGGTCAACGGCCTGAGTTCGCCGATTGTCGGTGCGCTGTTCGACCGCTGGGGGCCGCGCGCGCTCTATACCTGCGGCATGGCCTCGCTTGCCGGCGCCTATCTGCTCGCGCCGCAGGTGCATACGCTGTGGCAATTCTATGCCACGATCGGTGCGATGACGGGCATCGCCGGCGCGTCTCTGGGAATGGTCCCTTCATCCAGCCTGATCAGCCGCTGGTTCCGCGAGCGATTGTCGACCGCGATTTCGGTGGCTTTCGCCGGATTCGGCCTGGGTGCGCTGTTCATCGTGCCGGCGGCGCAGTACCTGCTGCAGTCCCATGGCTGGCGCGAGAGTTACCAGATCATGGGCATGACACTGCTCGCCCTGGTGCCGCTGGTGTTTTTCCTGCCGTGGAAGCGCTACGCCGAAGGCCATCCGGAGTACCTGAATCTAAAACGCAGCAGCGCCGCGCCCGAGCGCGACTGGACCGTGCGTGCGGCGATGGGAACGCGCATGTTCTGGGGCCTGGTCTGGGTGTTCTTCTTCACCGCGATGGGCATGTTCACCATCATGGTTCAGACGGTGGTCTATCTGGTGGAGCAGGGCTTTTCCCCCATCGTTGCCGCCACCGCATTCGGCTTTTCGTCCATGCTGTCGGTCGTTGGCGTGCTCGGCACGGGTGCCATCGCCGATCGCATCGGCCCGCGCCGCATCGTCAGTCTGACTTTCGTCGGCAGCATCGCCGGCGTAGCCATCCTGCTGCTGATGACCTGGTTTCCTACGCCGAGCCTGCTGGTCGCCTTCGTGCTCGTTTTCGGCATCTGCCAGGGCGCGCGCGGTCCCATCGTGTCCTCGATCAGCAACCGCCTGTTTGCCGGCGATCACGTGGCGGCTATCTACGGTGTGATTTTTGCCTGCAATGCCGTGGGCGCCGGGCTGGGCTCGCTGATGGCCGGGCTGCTGCACGATCTGACCGACAGCTATCGGCCGAGTTTCGTGTTTGCGGTGTGCGCACTGTTCATTGCCGGACTGCCGTTCTGGCGCGTGCCGGAGTTGCGCGATTTCCGCATGCGCCAGCCGCTGCGCCACTAGCCCGGCGACACACGCAAAGGCTTTGCGCTAAGATTCGCAGCAGTTCGAAGCTGGGAGATTGCGATGCAGAAATATCAAATGTACATCGGTGGAAAATACGCAGACCCGGCCTCGGGCAAGTGGTTCGACAGCTACAATCCCTATACCGGCGCACCCTGGGCACAGATCGCGCAGGGCGACGCCGCGGATGCGGATCGCGCCGTGCGCGCGGCGCACCAGGCGTTCACCGCAGGGCCGTGGCCGCAGCTCACTGCAAGTCAACGCGGCCTGCTGCTGCACAAGCTGGGCGACCTGGTGGCGCGCGACGCGAAGAAACTGGCCGAGACCGAAGTGCGCGACAACGGCAAGCTGATCGCCGAAATGCAGGCCCAGCTCAACTATATCCCGCAGTGGTACTACTACTTCGGCGGCCTGGCCGACAAGATCCAGGGTGCGGTGATCCCGCTCGACAAGAAAGGCTTTTTCAACTTCACCCGGCACGAGCCGCTCGGGGTGGTGGTTGCGATCACGCCCTGGAATTCGCCGCTGCTGCTCACCGCGTGGAAACTCGCGCCGGCGCTGGCCGCCGGCAACACGGTGGTGATCAAGCCGTCCGAGTTCACTTCGGCTTCCACCCTGGAATTCGTGAAGCTGTTCGAGGAAGCGGGTTTTCCGCCCGGTGTGGTCAATGTGGTCACCGGCTTCGGCAAGGACGTGGGTACGCCGCTGGTCGAGCACCCGCTGGTGAAGAAAATCGCGTTCACCGGCTCGGATGCGACCGGCCGCGCCATCAATGAACTCGCGGCGAAGACATTCAAACGCGTGAGCCTGGAGCTGGGCGGAAAGTCCCCCAACATTGTGTTCGCCGACGCCAACATGGAAGACGCGGTCAACGGCGCGGTGTCGGGCATATTCGCCGCCACCGGCCAGACCTGCATCGCCGGCTCGCGCCTGTTGCTGCAGGAGAACATTCACGACGCCTTCGTCGAGAAGCTGCTGGCATTGGCGAAGACGGCGCGCATGGGCGACCCGATGAGCCTGGACACCCAGGTCGGTCCGGTGACCACGCGGCCGCAGTACGAGAAGGTGCTCGGCTACATCGACATCGCGCGGCAGGAGGGGGCGAAACTGCTGCTCGGCGGCGGGCCGGCAACGCGCCCCGAATGCGGCAAGGGCTGGTTCGTCGAACCGACCGTGTTCGCGGGTGTGAACAACAACATGCGCATCGCACAGGAGGAAGTGTTCGGGCCGGTGCTGTCGGTGATCAAATTCAAGGACGAAGCCGAGGCGCTGGCCATCGCCAACGACGTGCGCTTCGGCCTGGGTTCGGGCGTATGGACCAGCGACATCGGCCGCGCCATGCGCATGTCCGAGCGCATCCAGGCCGGCACGGTCTGGGTCAACACCTATCGCGCAGTGAGCTATCTGTCCCCCTTCGGCGGCTACAAGGATTCCGGCCTGGGACGCGAGAACGGGATCGACGCCATGCGCGAATACCTGCAGGTAAAAAGCGTCTGGATCAATACCGGCGCGGTCACCGGCAACCCGTTTGTGCTGCGATGAGCATGATTGCGCGTCCCGCCGCGACCCTGATCCTGGTGCGCGATACGAACTCCGGCATGGAAGTGTTCCTGATCCGGCGCGCGCAGTCGGCCGCGTTCGTCGGCGGCGCCCATGTGTTTCCGGGAGGCGCGGTCGACGCCGCCGACGCATCGGCCGAACTCGCGCATCATTGCGACGGTCTGGACGATGTCGAAGCGAGCCGGCTGCTCGGCGTTGAGCGGGGCGGCCTGGCTTACTGGACTGCTGCCCTGCGCGAGTGCTTCGAGGAGGCCGGGTTGCTGCTCGCGCACGACGCTCAAGGCCGGTATGCCGATCTGATCGATGCGCAGCGCGAGCAGGTTTTCGCGCAATGGCGCGAGTCGGTTCGTGCCGGACGCGCGACGCTCGCTGACTTGTGCCGCAAACACCAGTTGCGTCTTTCCGCGGGACGCCTCGCCTATTACAGCCATTGGATCACCCAGCCCGGGCGCCCGCGCCGCTTTGACACGCGCTTTTTCGTCGCCGAGGCGCCTGCGGCGCAGACGGCGTCGCACGACAACAGCGAGACGGTAGATCACGTCTGGATCCGGCCGTCCGCAGCGCTGGAGCGGCATTCTCGGGGGGAAATGCATCTGGTGTTTCCGACGATCAAGACGCTGGAGAGCATTGCCGGTTTCGCCAACGCCGCCGCGCTGATGGCGTTTGCGCGCTCGCCGCGTAGCATGCCTGCCATGGCGCCGCGCGGCGCGAGCAGCCGCGAAGGCAATAGATTGCTGTTGCCCGGCGATTACGCTTACGCCGAGGTCGGCAGGCTCGATCCGGAGGGCAAGGGCACGGCCGCCGGCGAAATCGTTCCCGGTATGGTGGTGCAACTGTCGGACAAGCTGCGACGCATCACCGCCCCCAATCCGGGCTTCATGACCGGCCCGGGCACCAACACCTATCTCCTGGGCGCGGGCGAGGACATCGCCGTAATCGACCCCGGTCCGGCCATCGATGCCCACATCGAGGCGGTGCGCGCGGCGGCCGGTGCGCGCATACGCTGGATCCTCGTCACCCA
>MERK01000214.1 GCA_001770575.1 Betaproteobacteria bacterium RIFCSPLOWO2_12_FULL_64_23 | reverse complement strand
GATGTTTCCGGCCCGCTGTCACAATTCTTGGCAATTTCCGCAGCGGCCCGGAACGGACAATGATATCCAGCAGGCAGAGCGCGGCAGCGCTCAAGCCTTGAGAGAGAACGGGGTGAAGTCGGTATTGCGGTCGTAGTAGTCCTCGTGCTCGGCGCGTTTGAGCGCGCTGACCACCTTATAGGTGACGGGCGTGAACACGACTTCGACGCCGACTTTGATCAGGAACTGCGACAGCATCACCAGCGGCAGCTTGTCGTTGGGGATAATGCCGCTGCCATAGAAAGCGAGCGGATAGAACAGCGCCGAGTCCACCGCCTCGCCGAAAATGGTCGAGCCGATGGTGCGGGTCCACAGCCACTTGCCGGCGGTGATGATTTTCATCTTCGCCAGCACGTAGGAGTTGACGAACTCGCCGCAGAAATAGGCGCACATGGAGGCAAGGACAATGCGCCAGGCCGAGCCGAAGGCGATCTCGTAGGCCGCCTGGTTGTTCCAGAACGGCGCCGGCGGCAGCGCCACCACCACCGCCGCCATGAACGAGGCAAAGCCGAGGCCGGCGAATCCGGCCCAGATCACCTTGCGCGCACGCGCGTAGCCGTAGACCTCGGTGAGGATGTCGCCGAACACATACGATATGGGGAAGAACAGCACGCCGGCGCCGAAGCTCACCGCGCCCAAATGCGGCAGGGTAATCTGCGCGATCTTCGCCGGGCCGATCAGGTTGGAGCAGATCAGCACGACGACGAACGCGGCCATGACCAGCTCGTAATAGCGGTACGGTCGCGTCTGCTGGACGGACGGTTTCATGGGCAGCCTCGCCGCGTGGTGCATTATTAGACCCTGCACGGGCGGCGGCGGTCAACTCGTGGCGGCAAGATCTACCGGCGACGCCGCTGCCGCGGGAAGCACTCAAGCCCGAGGCGGTGGAAGACATCCGGCGCGCGCTGGCGCAGTTGCAGGAGTATCGCTGTCGGGTCGAGCGAATCGTGGGAGCGAGCTTGCTCGCGAATTTCGTCGTTCGCGAGCAAGCTCGCTCCCACGGCGCCTTCGCCAAGACCCCCGCTATTTCATCTGCGCCAGCTTCTTTAGCGCTTCGCCCGTGACCCGCACCAGTTTCCACTCGTGCATGATGGTGGCGCCGAGCGTTTCGTAGAAGAATATCGCCGGCTCGTTCCAGTCGAGCACCGACCACTCGAGCCGCCCGCAATTGCGCTCGGCCGCGATGCGCGCCACCTGCAGCAGCATGGCGCGGCCAAAACCGCGGCGGCGATACGCCGGGCGCACGTACAAGTCTTCCAGGTACAGGCCTTTCTTGCCGAGGAAAGTGGAGAAGTTGTGGAAATACACGGCAAAGGCCACAGGTTCCGTCCCGCTGTGGCCGAGCAGGACTTCCGTGTGGCTTGTCGGCCCGAACAGCTCTTCGGCAATCACTTCCTCGGTGGCCGCGACGAGATGGCTGAGCTTCTCGTATTCGGCCAGGTCGTTGACGAAGGAGAGCACCAGCGGCACGTCCGCGCGCGTCGCCTGGCGTATGGTCAGCGTCTCCGAATTCATTGTGTTTGATATGCCGATTTCACCGCCTGCGCCAGATCCAGCACCGCGGCGGCGTACAGGCTGGAGCGATTGTAGCGCGTCAGCACGTAGAAGTTGGTGAGGGTCACCCGGTATTCGCTAGCCTCGCCCGGCGTCGCGAGTTCGATCAAGGCGCAAGGTGCATCCGGCGTGGCTACGCCCGCGGCACTGACGCCGAAGGCCGCCAAGTCGGCGTAGCGGTAGGTCGGTTTGATGCCGGCATCGATGAGCTTGCGGTAGTTCTCTCCTTGCACCTGCGCGGTGTAGGCCACCGGCTGGCCCGTTTCCCAGCCGTGCGCCTGCAGAAAATTGGCGACGCTGCCGATGGCGTCGGCGAAGCTGCCCGAGAGATCCTGTTTGCCGTCGCCGTCGAAATCCACGGCGTAGCGGCGGTAGCTGCGGGGCATGAACTGGGGAATGCCGATGGCGCCGGCATACGATCCTTTTTGAGCCAGGGTGTCGATGCCGGCGTCGCGCGCGTACAGCAGGTAGTGCTCCAGCTCGGCGCGGAAGTATTCGGCGCGCGGCGGATAGTCGAAGGCGAGGGTGGCAAGGGCGTCGATGACGCGGTAGTTGCCGGTGTTGCGGCCGTACACGGTTTCCACGCCGATGATGGCGACGATGATTTCTTCGGGCACGCCATAGAGCTCGGCGGCGCGCGCGAGTGCCTCGCGCTGCCGCTCGCGGAACTCGACGCCCGCCTCTATGCGCGCGCGCGTGAGGAACAGCGCGCGATAGTCCTGCCAGGACCGGGCGCGCGGCTCGGCCGGCGGGGTGATGGCCGCGATGACGGCCGGCTGGAAGCGCGCGCGGCTGAATAGCGTGCGCAGGTCTTTCCCGACGAAGCCGTGCGTGTCCACCATCCGGGCGATGAACTGGCGCACATCCTTGCGCCCGGCGTACGGCGTGGCGGCACTGGCCGTGACGGTGACGAAGGACCACAGCGCCAGGGCGAGCGACGCGCGCAGAAGCAGGCGCGCCGGCCGGCTCAAACGCTGAACTCCCGCACCAGCAGGCGCAGCTCGGCCAGCATGTGCGCATCGGCGCGCTCGCCGTAGCGCAGCGCGATGTAGCGCTCGCCGATGGCGCGTATGCGCCCGGCCTCGGTGGGATAGCGCTCGGCGGTGCGCGCGACGAAATCGGCCGGACCTTCATGCGCTGCGCGCGCATGGCCTTTTTTTCCAAGCTTGGCGCAGAACCTGAGCCACAGGCGCTGCACCGGGTCGGCGTTGCGCATGCGCCGCAACAGCCACGCGGTGAGCAGTGCCAGCAACCCACCCACGCCCCAGAACAGCGTCAGCGCCATGTTTTCCCAGCTGGGCTCGCTCATACCCATGCGGGTCAGGAATTCGCGCTGGCGTTCCGGGTTGTAGCCCAGCACCAGCTGGTTCCACTTGTTGGCGAGCGCGTCCCAGTTGTAGCGCAGCCCGCGCAGCCAGTAAAGCGTGGTGCGCGCCATCAACGGCAGCGGGTCGGTGGCCGGCACCGCCGCGGCAACGCCGGATTCAAGCCGCATCGGCGAGGCGGCGGCGGTGGGATCGAAGCGCACCCAGCCGCGGCCATTGAGCCACAGCTCGGCCCAGGCATGCGCATCGGACTGGCGCACGACCATGTACTGGTCCACCGGATTGATGTCGCCGCCCTGATAACCGGTGACTACGCGGGCCGGCACGCCGGCGGCGCGCATCAGGAACACGAAGCTCGAAGCGTAATGCTCGCAAAAGCCGCGTTTGCTGCCGAACAGGAATTCGTCCACCGAATCGCGGCCGAGCAGGGGCGGCTCCAGCGTGTAGACAAAGCCCTGCTCGCGGAAATAGTCGAGGGCCTTCTGCGCGATGGCCGCGTCGGTCGTGCCGCCCGCCGCCCATTCCTCGGCCAGCCGGCGCGAGCGCGGATTGAAATCCGCGGGCAGTTGCAGCCCGGGCCTGAGTTCGTCCGCATCGTCGGCGTCGCCCACGGTGAAATTGGTGTAGGAGCGCAGGTCGTAGCGCACGCGGTTGCGCACCGGTATGCGCGAAAACAGCATGTGGTCGCGGGTGATGCTCGCATTGGGCGGTATGTTTGCCGTCAGCTCGAGCGCGAACAGCCAATTGTGGTTATGCGGTTCCAGCGTGATTTCGTAGTCGTAAGGCTTGCCGCTGGCTTCGAACTTGATCTGCGCGTAAGGGCGGGCATCGCCCGCGCGCCAGGTGCGGCCATCGAAGTCCCAGAATACCGGCCCGCGCCAGTACAGCTGCCGCTTCGGCGGCGCGTCCTCGCGGAACCTGACGCGAAACGCGATGGCGTCCGACTGCGACAGCCGGCTGATTGCGCCGGGTGACATCGAGTCCGACAGGCCGGTGACGCCGCTGTAGGCATCCTGCGGCAGCCCCCATAGCGGACCCTGCACCCGCGGAAACAGGAAAAACAGGATCAGCATCACTGGCCCAGCCTGCGCCAACAGCAGGCCCGCGGTTTTCAGGTTGGCCTGCAGCGTGCGCCCGGGTGCGGCGAAGTTCACCAGGCTCGCGGTATTGACCAGCGTCGAGGCGAGCATCAGTCCCGCCGTGGGCAGCGTCTGCGAATAGAAGAAATTGGTGAGCGCGAGAAAGTAAGTGAGCAGGACCAGCACCAGGGCATCGCGCTGATGGTGCGTTTCGAGCAGCTTGAGCGACAGGAACAGCACCAGCAGGGCCACGCCGGAATCGCGGCCGAAAATAGTGCGGTAGGTGACATAGGCGCCGAACAGGCCGCCGACGACCAGCAGCGCCAGCAGCCATTTCCTGGGCAGCGCGCGCTCGCCCCAGGCGAGATAGACGCGCCAGGTGAACAGGATCAGTGCGATCAGATTCAGCCACCAGGGCAGGCGCGGCATATGCGGCGCAACCACCAGCGCCAGGCCGCCGAGCAGCCAGAACAGATGGCGCAGCTGGATGCTTGGGCTAGAGACCATACAGCGCGAGCTCCCGCAGGCAGGCGAGGCGGTGCGACTCGCCTGTATCCGGCGCCAATTCCAGTCCCGGCAGGCGCAGACCGTAGCGCAGTCCTTCCTGGTCGGCCGAGAGCGCCCAGCGCGTCAGGCGCGACAGTTTGGACTCGAGGTCCAGATTGGCGGGTAGCTGGTTCCAGTCGAGCCACAATTCGGCGGCAGCGCGGCCGCTGAACACCTTGGTCCGCAGCCCCTGTCCCCGCGCGGCGGCCTTCCAGTGTATATGCCGCGGCGAATCGCTGGCCTGATAGGGCCGCAGCCCGGCGAAATCGTCGCTGCCGCCGCTGGCCGCGCGCTTCTCGCCGGTGCCGCCGGATGGCTCGGGCAGCGGCAGCAGGCCGTCGTCGGGCCTGGGATAGACGAGGCAGCGCATGTCCGGCTGTATATAGCTCCAGGCGCGCAACAGGCCGACGGGAAAGCGCGTGTCCACGGTAATGCGCCCCGGCGTAAGCCAGCCGCGCTGTCGCGCCGCGACCGGGATGCTCAGCGTGGCGCCGCGCGCGGGCGCAACGTCGCACAGCGTTGCCTTGCCCTCACGCCAGAGGGCGATGGACGAGCGCTCGTAGCCCGAGCGGTTTTCGACGAACAACTCGAACCAGGCGACCTCGCCGGCGAACACCGGTTCCACGCGGCCCGGCGTGATATGCAGATGCACCAGGTTGCGGAAAGTGTGCAGGATCGCGACCAGCCCCATGCTCGCGAGCAGGAAGGTGAGGATGTAGCCCAGGGAAAGGTTGTAGTTGATCGAGCCGACCAGCATCACGCCGAGCGCCATGGCGAAGCCGAGACCGGGGCGGGTCGGCAGGATGTAGACGCGGTTTTGCCGCAGGAAAATCGTGCCCGGTTCGGGCTCGCGCGGACCGAAGAACGCGAGATAGAGCTGCGAGCGGCTCAGGATTTTTTCGAACATTGGGCCAGCGCGCCTTTGATGGTCGACGGGATTCAGGGAATCGGCACGGCCTCGATCAGCGCGGCGGTGACCTCGGAAGCACGTTTGCGCGCGCCTTCGTGTGCCGGTGCGAGGCGGTGGCCTGCCACGCCGGGCAGAACCGCCTGCACGTCTTCGGGCAGCACTTTGTCGCGGCCTTCGAGCATGGCCCAGGCCCTGGCCGCATGCAGTATGCCGAGCGCCGCGCGCGGCGACAGGCCGCTCGCGAACTCGGGCGCGCGCCGCGTGTGCTCGACAACGGCCTGAATGTAGTCGAGCAAGGCCGGTGCCGCGTGCACCTTGCTCGCATTCGCCTGCATCCCTATCAGTTCGCCCGGCGCGACGCAGGGTTCCAGCGTCGCCACCAGGTTGCGCCGCTCGACGCCCTGCAACAAGGCGCGCTCGGCGTCGCGATCCGGATAGCCGAGTTCGATGCGCATGAGGAAGCGGTCAAGCTGCGATTCCGGCAGCGGGAAGGTGCCGACCTGGTGCGAGGGGTTTTGCGTGGCGATGACGAAAAAAGGTTCGGGCAGCGGCCGTGTCTCGCCCTCCGCGGTGACCTGATGCTCTTCCATCGCCTCGAGCAGCGCGCTCTGCGTCTTCGGCGTGGCGCGGTTGACTTCGTCGGCCAGGATCAGCTGCGAGAAAATCGGTCCGGGATGGAACTTGAAGGCGCCGCGGTCGCGGTCGAATACCGATACGCCGATGATGTCTGCGGGCAGGAGGTCGCTGGTGAACGAGATGCGCTGGAAGCCGAGGCCCAGGAGCTTTGCCAGCGTGTGGGCGAGCGTGGTCTTGCCCACCCCGGGCAGATCCTCGATCAACAGGTGGCCGCGCGCGAGCAGGCAGGCCACCCCCAGCCGGATCTGCCGCTCCTTGCCGAGGATGACCTTGCCGGCGTTGGCGATGACGCGATGAATGGACGTGTCGCGTGCGGCGAATTTCGTTTCAGCGTGTAGCAGCAATCGGGTTCTCCGTAGCGTGTCCTGCAGGGCGGGGCGCTCGCACCCCGCCCGTAGCGGCGCATACCCGCCCCGGGGATGGGGCGGTTGTGCGCTTGGCATTCGTCATCTTACGTGGATTTCGGCTAATATTCATCAAGTCCACCGCCGGCAAGGCGCACCATGGCCACCGCTTTTATCTCCCATCCGCACTGCCGCAAGCACGAGATGGGCGCCTACCACCCGGAGTGTCCGGAACGGCTGGGCGCGATCGAAGACCAGCTGATCGCCTCCGGCATCGGGCAGCACCTCACGCATCATCAGGCGCCTCAGGCAAAAGTGAGCAGCCTGGCGCGGGTGCATCCGATGGAATACATCAGCCATATCCGCAGCAGCGCGCCGACAAGCGGCACCGTTCATCTGGATGCGGATACCGCGATGAATGCGCATACCTGGGACGCCGCGCTGCACGCGGCCGGCGCGGCGGTGCTTGCCACCGACCTGGTGTTGAACCGGCAGGCGGACAATGCCTTTTGCAGCGTGCGCCCGCCGGGGCATCATGCGACGCGCAGCCGCGCCATGGGTTTCTGCCTATTCAACAATGTCGCCATCGCCGCCATGCACGCGCTGGAGCAGCATGGCCTCGCGCGCGTGGCCATCGTCGATTTCGACGTGCATCACGGCAACGGCACCGAGGACATTTTTCGCGACGACACGCGTGTGCTGATGGTGAGCACGTTTCAGCATCCCTTCTATCCGTATAGCGGCACCGAGGATCCGGCGCCGAACATGGTCAACGTGCCGCTGCCGGCCGGCGCCGGCAGCCAGCTGTTCCGCGACGCCGTGACGCGCCAGTGGCTGCCGGCACTGGAAGCGTTTCGGCCGCAGATGGTGTTCTTCTCCGCCGGATTCGACGCCCATGTCGAGGACGACATGGCCATGCTGCGCCTGGTGGACGCCGATTATGCCTGGGTCACGCGGGAGATCAAGGCGGTGGCGGACAAATACGCCGAGGGGCGCATGGTTTCGGTGCTCGAGGGCGGCTACAACCTGTCGGCGCTCGCGCGCGGCGTGGTGGCGCACATCAAGGTGCTGGGCGGCTTGTAGGAGGCGTGCACCCACTGTTGCAGAGTAGCGATTTTGCGCGGACGAAAAGCTGTCCGCGCGGATCGTCGATTGCGTACGGATGAAAAGCACATCCGCACGCAATCGACGATCTTGTATAAAAACCTCAGGCCGTCTTTGTTGTTAACCGGAACCGTATTTTTTGTACGGATGCGCTTTTTATCCGTACAAAAAAATACGGTTGGCGCGCGCAGCGCGCAAATCCGCCGCTGGCATGCAACAGAGTGTGATACGCCTTATACAGTCAAGGCTGCGCCAGCCGCCGCAGCGCCGCGGCGTCGGTGATGCGGATCTGTTCGCGGCCGAGTTCGACCCAGCCGCGATCCTGGAAATTGCTGAGCAGCCGGCTCACCATCTCGCGCACGCTGCCCAGTTCGTCGGCCAGGCCCTGATGGGTGGTGCGCACCAGCTCCCCCTTGCCGAGCAGCAGCGCCGCGAGACGCTGGTCCAGCTTATGGAAAGTGACCGCCTCGACCAGAGTCATCAGGTCGGCGAGGCGCTCCGAGAACATCCCGAACACATAGTCGCGGAAGGGCTTGTGCTCGGCCAGCAGTCGATGGAACAGCGCCGGCGGCAGGGCGAGCAGGGTTACGGCGGTTTCGGCGATGCCGGTTGCAGCGTAAGCGGTTCCGCCGAGCAGGCAACTAGATGAGAGCAGGCAGCTTTCCCCCGGCGTAATGCGGTAGAGCTGGACTTCGCGGCCGCTGGGCGCGGACTTGACCACGCGCACGCTGCCTTCGAGCAACATGGGGAAGCCGGTGCAGGGACTCGATGCCTCGAACAGGATGGCGCCCGCCGGCGCCTGCCTGGTCGCGGCGCCGCTCACGATCGCGTCAACTGCGGCCTCATCCAGTTGCCCGAACACCGGGAACAGCCGCAGCAGCCGCGATTTCAACTCCGGATTGCTCATGCTTGCGCCTCCGCAATCAGTTGCGCCGCCATCCGCGCGAGGGAAGGCGCATCCAGCTTCGCCGGCCTGAGCACCCGCGCCTGGGCGAGGTGCTCGAAATTCCTTAGCGTGGCGCGGCGATAGGCGGGGTCATAGTGATTGGCGAGCAAGTCGGCGACCAGCTCGTCCCAGCGCTTTTCCTCGACCTGCCGCATCCAGCGCGCGAGGGTGTCCTTGCTGTGCAGGCCGGCGAGGCAGTCGAGTTTCGCCTTCAGGTCGCGCGGGTCGCCGAGAAAATGGCCGTATTCGCCGACAAGAAAGGCGACGCGTTCGGCCAGCGGCGCCTGTATGAGCACGCAGGGACTGTCGCGCATGCGCGCAAGCAAGGCCTCGGACACCTGCAGCTGGCCGATTTTCTTGCTTTCGGCTTCCACGTACACGGCGCGGTCCGGATCGAACCTGCGCAGGGCGTCCCATACCAGGCTGTCGAACATTTTTTGCGCCGGTTGCGCTTGTTCAGGCAGGTTGCCCAGCACCGAGCCGCGGTGGCTGGCCAGCGCTTCCAGATCCAGCACCTGCGCGCCGGCCGCGGCCAGCGCCTGCAGCAGGCGGCTTTTGGCGCTGCCGGTGGCGCCGCACACGACCCGGTAGCGGAACTTATGCGGCAGTTCGGCCAGTTGCGCCAGGACCTCGCGGCGGTAGGCGCGATAGCCGCCTTCGAGTTGCGCCGCGTGCCAGCCGATTTCGGTCAGGATGTGGGCCATGGCGCCGCTCCTCTTGCCGCCGCGCCAGCAGTACACCAGCGGGCGCCAGCCTTTGCCGTGCGCGGCGAATTGTTCTTCGATATGGCGCGCGATGTTTTTCGCCACCAGCGCCGCGCCGCGCTTCTTCGCGTCGAACGGCGATACCTGCTGGTACAGGGTGCCGATCGCGGCGCGCTCGGCGTCGTCGAGCACCGGGCAGTTGATTGCGCCGGGCAGGTGGTCTTCGGCGAATTCCGCGGGCGAGCGCACGTCGATGACCTCGTCGAACTCGGCCAGCTGTGCTACGGTGACGACATTAGGGAATTTCACGAATGTTCCGAATGAGCCGCATCAAATCCGGGTGCGGCGCCGCTGCCTTAAAATCAAGCGCAAGTTTACACGCAAACGCCGATTTTCAAAGGAATCCCGTCGCCATGAACGCCGCTGACCATGCCCCCGTTCGCCTTACCGAGTTTTCACATGGTGGCGGCTGCGGCTGCAAGATCGCGCCCGGGGTGCTCAGTGAATTGCTCGCGGCTGCGCCGATGCGCAATCTGCCTAAGGATCTGCTGGTAGGCAGGGAATCGAGCGACGACGGCGCCGTGTACCGGTTAAGCGATACCCAGGCGCTGATCGCGACCACTGATTTTTTCACGCCCATTGTCGACGACCCCTACGACTTCGGGCGCATCGCGGCGGCCAACGCGCTGTCGGACATTTACGCCATGGGCGGACGCCCGTTCATGGCGCTCGCAGTCGTCGGCATGCCGCTGGACAAGCTGCCGCTGGAAGTGATCCGGAAAATCCTCGCCGGCGGCGAGTCGGTGTGCGCATTGGCCGGCATCCCCATCGCCGGCGGACACTCGATCGACGTACTCGAGCCGATTTACGGACTGGTCGCGCTGGGGCTGGTGCATCCTGAGCGGGTCAAGCGCAACGACCGCGCCGAGGAGGGCGACGTGCTGATCCTGGGCAAGCCCCTGGGTGTGGGCATCCTCTCGGCCGCGTTGAAAAAGGGCACGCTCTCGGCCGCCGGCTACGAACAGATGATCGCCACCACGACCCGGCTCAATACGCCGGGCACTGCCCTGGGGGAACTGCCGGGGGTGCACGCGATGACCGACGTCAGCGGCTTCGGCCTGGCCGGGCATCTGCTGGAAGTCTGCCGCGGCTCCAGGCTCGGCGCAAACCTGCGCTTCGCCGATCTGCCGCTCATCGAAGAGGCGCTGCACTGGGCGCGACAGGGCACGGTGACCGGGGCGACCGAGCGCAACTGGAGCGGCTACGGCGATGAAATTCATCTGCCCGAGGGCGCGCCCGCCTGGCAGCGCGCGCTGATCACCGATCCGCAGACCAGCGGCGGGCTGCTCGTCGCCTGTGCGCCCGAGGCCGAGGCCGAGGTGCTGGCCGTATTCAGCAAGCACGGATTCGAAGCTGCCCGCCGCATCGGGCGGATGGTGGCGGGGCAGGGCCTGAGTGTGGAGTGAGAGCGTACGCGAGGAGAGCGCCTGGAACATTCCATCGAGCATCGCGTGGGCACCGAAAGGCGACGCACGCGCTGGCCCGGGATACGCCTTTGCGGCGGTCAGAGGTCCTCTGGCCAGCGCCGCGAGGTATGTAGTACACGCAGGATTTCGAGGTCCTGTCCGCGCACACGATAGGCAATGACGTACGGCAGTTCGCCGATGACCAGTTCGCGTGTTCCCACCACGCGCCCGGGGCGGCCAATTGCCGGATGTGCAGGCAGCAGGTTTTCGACCTGATCGATCAACTCCAGAACGACGCGGGCTGCCGCCGCAGGATTGTCCTGGCCGATATAGGCGGCGATCTCGTCGAGGTCGCGCTCAGCGAGCCTTGTCCAACGCTGTCGCAAGTTTCTTTTCCCATTTGGACTTCAGCCGTGAATGGTCGATGAACCGCCCCTTGTCGGCTTCGCGCACGCCTTCCCCGATCGCGGCAATCTGCCATTCATTGAGTTCCACGAATTGGCGGACGGCTTCGGCCGCAAGGGCAGCGCGGCTGCGCTCTGTTGCCTTGGCGAGTTTGTCGAGGCGCTTGCGTATGTCGGGCTCCAGCCGCAACGTCACAGGTTCGCTCATTCAGACTCCTTGTACACAATGAATACATTGTCGGCGTGATCGGCCGGCATGTCAAACCAGCGGGAAACCATGGCCTGTCCCCGTATCCGGCGGAGCGAACCGGCTGGCGGCGGTGGCATAGCTGCCGATGTAGACGCAGGGAAATCCCGCAGACTCGATCAGTTTCGCGCTCAGCGCGTCGCTCGCGCCCGATGCGGGGGTAGTGCGCCCGCCATCGACAGGATTCCGACGCTTTAGACGACGCGCGCTGAAGGGTTCCATGAATGGGACTTTTCCAAAAAAAGCGGACGCATTCCGCGGCGGATGAATTCGCCCGATGTTACTGCACGCAAGCCAGTGGTTTCTCAATCCAGTTATGGAGTTTCACGCGCAACACAGAAATCTTGCTAAAAAACATTGTCAAGGCCTTGTTTTTGGGACATTATCATTTTCTCGCTGACTTGTTGTGGTCGAAACCTGACTGTTGCCGCATGGCGATCGAAGAGGGGACCGATGGCGAAAATCTTTGTGTTCAACCAGAAAGGTGGGGTGGGCAAGACCACGACCACGCTCAATCTGGCCGCGCTGCTCTCGCGCCGCGGCAGCGCGCCCCTGGTGATCGACCTTGATCCGCAGGCGCACTTGTCCGCGATCAGCGGCGCTGCGGCCAGCGATGGCCGCGACAGCCTGTACGCGTTTTATCAGGACGCAAAGGAGCTCGCGCAACTGATCCGCGCGAGCGACTGCGGCTGGTCCATTATCCCCTCGCATCTCGACCTGTCGAAGGTCGACACGCAGTTCGGCAAAGGTCCGCGGGCGCTGCAGCGGCTCAACGCCGGTATCGTCCGGGAAAATCTCAACACCAACCGGCCCATCCTGATGGACGCCTGTCCCCAGCTGGGCGTGTTGTCCTTGAACGGCATTTTCGCTTGCGACCGGGTGCTGATTCCGATTTCCGCCGACTATCTGGCGGTAAACGGCGCGTTGCAGATCGACCGCACCTTGCGCGCGCTGGAGCGCGTTCTGGAAAAACCGCCGATGCGCCGGTTCGTGATCACCCGCTTCGACGGACGCCGCCGGATGTCCTGGGATATCGAGCGGAAGTTGCGCCAGCGCTTCGGTGCGGAAATGTGCGAGACGCGGATTTCCGAAAGCGTAAGCCTGGCCGAG
>MERK01000213.1:5003-5089 GCA_001770575.1 Betaproteobacteria bacterium RIFCSPLOWO2_12_FULL_64_23 | reverse complement strand
GCCGGCGCGGGCAGCAAAGCGACCTTGATTGAAGACTACGTGGCCTTGCACCCAGGCACGTATTTCACCAATGCGGTGGCCGAGGT
>MERK01000213.1:3726-4974 GCA_001770575.1 Betaproteobacteria bacterium RIFCSPLOWO2_12_FULL_64_23 | reverse complement strand
ATGTTCGCATCCAGCGCGAAAGCCAGCAAGCCTTTCACATGGCCAGTTGCGCGGTGTCGCTCGGCGCCGCAAGCCGCTACCACTCGGCCAGCATCACCCTGGGCGGGCAGATTTCCCGACTCGACCTCAAGGTGCTACAGACCGCCGATGCGGCGGAATGCGCGCTGGACGGATTGGCGCTGATTGGCGGCCAGCAGTTGGCCGATACGCACACTTTCATCGACCACGCCAAGCCACACGGCGTCAGCCGCCAGTTGCACAAATGCATTGTGGGTGGCGCCGCGCATGCGGTGTTCAACGGCCAGGTGATGGTTCGCCCCGGCGCTCAAAAGACCGATTCGGCGCAATCGAGCCGCAACCTGCTGCTCTCAGGCAAGGCGCAGGTTGATACCCAGCCGCAACTCGAAATTTTTGCCGACGACGTGAAGTGCACGCACGGCGCCACCGTCGGCCAGCTCGACAGCGAGGAAGTCTTCTACCTGCAAAGCCGCGGCCTGCCAGAGACTGTGGCGCGCAAGCTGCTGACCTACGCCTTCGGTGCCGAGGTCATCAACCGCATTCCCGTCGCGTCACTGCGGCGCCAGCTTGAGCAGACAGTGCTCGAACAGACCACAGGCCAGCCATGAACAACACACCCGCTGTCACCATGCCACCCGCCTTTGATGTGGCCCGCGTTCGCGCTGATTTTCCTATTCTTGGCATCACGGTGGCAGGCAAGCCGCTGGTCTATCTGGATAACGCCGCATCGAGCCAGATGCCGCAGCCGGTGATTGACCGCCTGGTGCGCTATCAGAGCACTGAGCACGCCAACATTCACCGAGCGGTGCATTACCTGTCGGAGACCGCCACCACGGCCTACGAGGCGGCGCGTGCCAGCCTGCAGCGCTTTATCAATGCGCGTGAAGCGCGCGAGGTGATCTTCACCAGTGGCACCACCGAGGGCATCAACCTGGTGGCGCATGGCTGGGGCCGCCAGAACATCAGGGCCGGTGATGAGATCATTTTGACCGTGCTGGAACACCACTCGAACATCGTGCCATGGCAAATGCTCGCGCTGGAGAAAGGCGCCATCCTTCGCGTCGTGCCGATCAACGACGCCGGTGAGTTGCTGCTTGACGAGTACGAGGCGCTGTTCAACGAGCGCACCCGTTTGGTGAGCGTCGGCCACGTGTCGAACGCGCTGGGCAGCATCAACCCGGTCAAGCAGATGATCGATTTTGCGCACGCGCGTGCTGTGCCCGTGCTGGT
>MERK01000213.1:3460-3644 GCA_001770575.1 Betaproteobacteria bacterium RIFCSPLOWO2_12_FULL_64_23 | reverse complement strand
ATGTGCGGCCCGACTGGTATTGGCATTCTGTATGGCCGCGCCGCCCTGTTAGAGGCGATGCAGCCGTTCAAGGGCGGGGGTGACATGATCCACACCGTCACCTTTGAAAAAACAACCTACAACACTATTCCGAACAAGTTCGAGGCCGGCACGCCGCCTATCGCCGCTGCCATCGGCCTGGGCG
>MERK01000213.1:2335-3125 GCA_001770575.1 Betaproteobacteria bacterium RIFCSPLOWO2_12_FULL_64_23 | reverse complement strand
AGTGTTCAAAAGGTATTCGCATGAGCGCAGATCCCAAGGCCCTGTACCAGGAAGTGATCCTGGACCACAACCGCAAGCCGCGCAACTACGGCGAGCTCGATCACCCCAGCCACCATGCCGAAGGGGTCAATCCCCTCTGCGGCGACCACATTCACGTCGCGCTGGAGCTCAAAGACGACACCGTCGAGCGCATCGCCTTTCACGGCGAATCGTGCGCCATCTGCAAGGCGTCGGCGTCGATGATGACGGTGGCGGTCAAGGGCAAGAGCGCGATGGAGGCCAAGACGCTGATTCACGAGTTTGTCGATATGGCGACCGGCCGCATCGCTGCGAACGAGGGCCCTCACATCGGCAGGTTGGCGGTCTTCTCTGGCATCAGTGAGCTGCCCATGCGTGTGAAGTGCGCCATTTTGCCGTGGCACACGCTGCAGGCCGCGTTCAATGCGGAGCCCAGCGCGTCGACCGAGGCTGAGGCTGACCCGATGCACGCGCCGCTGGGCGACGCTTGAGGCAAGCGGCTTAACCGACAGGACAAAATCATGCCAAAAATCGCCGAAATTGAAGACACACCGAACCCGAATGCGAGGAAGTTTGTCTTGCGCGAGCCACTCACCTGGGGCATAGCGCATTCGTATGAAAACGCCGAGCAGGCCCAGGGCGATGCACTGGCCAGCGCGCTGTTCGCCATTGATCATGTGACCAACGTTTTCTATATTGACCGCTGGCTTACCGTGACGCAGGACGGCCGGGCCAACTGGGACGCGTTGGTGCGCGAAATTGCGGTTCCCTT
>MERK01000213.1:2054-2152 GCA_001770575.1 Betaproteobacteria bacterium RIFCSPLOWO2_12_FULL_64_23 | reverse complement strand
TAACCAGCTCATCGTGCACTACCAGGGCGCGTGCGGCACCTGCCCGAGTGCGATCTCAGGCACCCTGCAAGGCATTGAGAGCCGGCTTCGCACTCTTG
>MERK01000213.1:1758-1900 GCA_001770575.1 Betaproteobacteria bacterium RIFCSPLOWO2_12_FULL_64_23 | reverse complement strand
TGCTGATGTATGTCGGCCAGCATCCCGAGCGCCTGTGCACCATCTCGGAGGTGGCGCGCGCTTATGAAATTTCCGAGGCGCACCTCACAAAAATAACGCACCAATTGGCCCTGGCGGGCTGGCTGGAAACCGTGCGCGGCAA
>MERK01000213.1:0-1498 GCA_001770575.1 Betaproteobacteria bacterium RIFCSPLOWO2_12_FULL_64_23 | reverse complement strand
ATCCAGAAATCCATCGATTCATCCGTCGCTAAAAGCGAACTGCAAGCCGTGCTGTTCGAGGGTATTCACCCGTCTGCAGTCGAGGCGTTGGAGCAAGCTGGCTACACGCGCATCGTGACGCATGCCAAGTCACTGTCCGGCGACGAACTGCTGGCAGCCATTGCCGATGCGCATTTTGTCGGTGTGCGCTCACGCACCCAACTCACCGCCGAAGTTCTGCAGCACGCGCGCCGGCTGGTTGCCGTCGGCTGCTTTTGCATTGGCACCAACCAGGTTGACCTGAAGGAAGCCATGCGCTTGGGCGTTCCCGTCTTCAATGCCCCGTTTTCCAACACCCGCAGTGTGGCCGAGCTGGTGCTGGCGCAGATCATCATGCTGATGCGCGGCATTCCGGAAAAGAACGCGGTTCTGCACCGCGGTGGCTGGGTCAAGAGCGCGGCCGATTCTTTTGAGGTGCGCGGCAAGACGCTGGGCATCATCGGCTATGGCCACATCGGCACGCAAATCGGCGTGCTGGCCGAGCAGCTCGGCATGCGCGTGACATTTACCGACATCGAGGCCAAGCTGCCGCTGGGCAACGCGCAGCCCATGAGCAGCCTCGAAGCCCTGCTGAGCGCGGCCGATGTCGTCACCCTGCATGTGCCTGAAACGCCACAGACGGCTCTCATGATCGGCGCGGCGCAACTGGCTGCCATGAAGCCGGGCAGTCACCTGATCAATGCGTCGCGCGGCAGCGTGGTCGACATTGAGGCGCTCACAAAGGCGCTGGAGAGCCGGCATCTGCACGGCGCCGCCATTGATGTTTTTCCGATCGAACCGCAAGGCAACGATTCAGCCTTTGTCTCGCCATTGACGCGCTTTGACAACGTGATCCTGACGCCGCACATTGGCGGCTCCACGCTGGAGGCGCAGGTCAACATCGGCACGGAAGTCGCTGCCAAGCTGATTCGCTACAGCAGCAACGGTTCCACCACGTCGGCCGTCAACTTTCCCGAAGTGGCACTGCCCGCCCACACCGGGCGCAGCCGCTTGCTGCACATTCACCGCAACGTGCCTGGGGTCATGGCGCACGTCAACGAGCGCTTGTCAGAGGCAGGCATCAACATCGCGGCGCAGTACCTGAGCACCAACGAGGAAGTCGGCTACGTGGTGATCGACGTGGACAGCGCGGCGAGCCAGGTGGCACTCGATCAACTCTGCGCGGTGCCGGAAACCATCCGTTGTCGCATTTTGTATTGATCGCCATGAATATTCTCTGGCCAAACGATGAACAAGAAATTTCCAATCCATCCCGCTAAACCGGAACGTGTTTGCTGGGGTTGCGACCAATACTGCTCAATCGATTCGATGGCATGCTCGAACGAGCGTTCACCGCACCCGGTGGAACTCTTTGGTGAGGACTGGCTGGCCTGGGGTGATAACCACCAGCACGATCAAAAACCGGCGGATCCGCCCATCAAGCCAGGCAACGAATTTCAAGATCAGACCAACAAGTGAG
>MERK01000212.1:18463-19076 GCA_001770575.1 Betaproteobacteria bacterium RIFCSPLOWO2_12_FULL_64_23 | reverse complement strand
CTTGTTCTCCCAGTCGGCGTGATAGCAGAAAATAACCAGCGTCTCGCCGTTCGGAAGCGCGGCGCAGCGCACCAGGGTCCGGTCCTGCATGACATCGAGCACGCCGCGGATACCCTGCTCCGGTTCCGCCGCGTAAGCGAATTCCACGTAGGTCGCGCCGCAGGCCGGCGCGGCTACGATCCAGAATATCGTGCCGTCATCTTCCACGCGCGGCCGCGAGAGATAGTCGGTGGGGAAGGCGATCCAGGCCACGCGCGCGGCCCTGCCGCTGCCGCGCCGCGGTGTGGCGGCGCGGCGCCACCTGAAACCGGCGCGGTCGCGCAAGGCTTCAGGCGCGCCGTCCGCCCCTGTGTGCGCGCTGCGGCACAGGCCGGACTTGTTGAAGCGGTATTCCTCCACGCCCGCGATCGAGCCGGTGGCGAGGCGGAAATCGCCGAGGCGCGTGGTCGATGCGCGCCAGATGTCCGACACGTAGCCATCGGGCCGTTTGATGCCAAAGCTTAGATCGAGCAGATATTTGGACATGGCCGCTTTGGGAATTATCGATCTATTTCCTGCAAATGCAAGACCCGGCCTGTCGCCTGCGCATGAGATTGCGGCCTAGTACGATGCC
>MERK01000212.1:7361-18450 GCA_001770575.1 Betaproteobacteria bacterium RIFCSPLOWO2_12_FULL_64_23 | reverse complement strand
ATGATTCGCGAGCAAGCTCGCTCCCACATAGCGGCGCGCCGGAGGTGTCGGTTACTCGCCACATTGTTTCGCAACTAAGGTGTCATCGTACTAGTCTTCGAATCTGAGTGCGCCCGGGAAACCGATGGCCGCATCGTCGCCGGCGAGGCCGTGCACGCCGGCACCTAGCAAGCGTATCGGCCGGCGCCCGGCATCGGTGCGCTCTAGCAGCGTCAGCGCGCGCGCAACGATTTCGCCCGGGTCGCGCGTTGGCGCCGAACTATGGCTGCGCGTGACCGTGGTGAAATCGGCGTAGCGGACCTTGATGGTCACCGTGCGCGCGAGCAATTCCTTGCGTGCCAGCCATTCGGCGCTCTGGCGCGCCATGCGCCCGATCTCCGCGCGAATCGCATCCAGCTCCAGGAGGTCGTCGTTGTAAGTGTTCTCGCTGCTCGACGACTTATAGGGCCTATCGGGCACCACCGGCCGCGGATCGTCGCCCAGGGCCAGCCGTTTGAGAACGTCGGCCAGGCTGCCGACCGCGCGCCGCAGCAGCTCCGCGTCGGCCGTGCGCACCTCGACCAGGCGGTCGATGCCGATTTTGCGCAGCTTCGCCGCGGTTACCGGGCCCACGCCCCAGAGCGCGTCTACGGGCAACTGCTGCAGGAATGCTTCGACGCGGCCGGGAGATATCACGGTCAGGCCGTCGGGCTTTTGCCAACCGGACGCGATTTTGGCGAGGAACTTGTTCGGCGCGACGCCTGCCGACGCCGTCAGCCCGAGCTCCTCGCGGATGCGCTGTTTCAGCCGCTTTGCCACCGGCGTGGCGAGCGGCTCGTTCCAGCGGTTGACGGTGACGTCGAGATAGGCCTCGTCCAGCGACAGCGGCTCGACCAGGGGCGTGCACGACCGAAAGATTTCGAGTATCTGCTGCGACGCGGCGCGGTAGCGCGCAAAGTCGGGCCGCACGATGACCAGGTCCGGACACAGGCGCAGCGCGCGTGCCATGGGCATCGCCGAGCGCACGCCGAACGAGCGCGCTTCGTAGCTCGACGCCGCCACCACCCCGCGCTCATCCGCTTGTCCGCCGACGGCCACGGGCCTGCCGCGCAACGCAGCGTCGTCGCGCTGCTCGACCGACGCATAGAATGCGTCCATGTCCACGTGGATGATGCGGCGGACGCCGGTTGTCACTGCTTGAGCCTGTGCTGGAATGCGGTGCGGGCATTGTTGTCTTCCGCCCGGTCGCGGTCAATGCCTGGGGTGCAAATCTGCGTTGCGATCCAAATCGCCCGCGCCGCTGTTACAGAGTTGGGATATTGCGCGGACGTGAAACCGTCCGCGCGGATCATCGATTGCGCACGGATAAAAAACGCATCCGCGCGCAATCGACGATCTTGTATAAAACCCCTGCACTGCCCTTGATTTTATCCGGAACCGTGTTTTCCGGACGGATGGCTTTTATCCGTCCAGAAAACACGGTTGGCGCGCGCAGCGCGCAAGTCCACTGGTGCAATGTGCCTACAGGAACGGCTCGGCGCGCTTGAGCAGTTCTTCCAGGTCCGGTTCCTTCGGGTTGCGCGGCTTGCCCGGGTGGATGACGGACACCTGGCAGTTCTCTGCCGCCTCCACCAGTTGTGCGTAAGTGCCGGCGTTGATGTCGGCGATGTATGCCTGCTTGTTGCCGTCGTAGGCGAACATCTTGCTGTTGAGCTCGGTGCACTCGTTGCAGGTCGAGCAGCGCGCGGTCTCGATGTAGGCCTCGTCGGGCGATCGTTCCGGCTCCGGCTCCGCAGCCGCTTCTGGCGCGGTGGACGCGCTCGCCGCGGCCGGCGCCGCAGCGGCAGGCGCGGGTGGAACGGCGGCGTGCGCCTCGGCCTCCTGCTGCATGCGCTCTTCCCAGGCCTTGCGCTCGCGCGCGAGCAGCTTTTCCGCGTGCGAATTGTGTACGCCGCCAAGCTCCTGCAGGCTGTGCCACATTTCGCGGCAACGCCGCGCTTCCCTGATCAGCCGTTCGTCGACGATCACTTTCTGCAGCACGTTGCCGCCGTCGACCATCAGCAGGCTGGGCACCTTGTCCGGCAGGCCACGGCGCTCGCGCGTCAGAATCTCGTCCACCGGGATCATGCTGCCGTTCCATTTCTCCCGCGGAACGCGCGCGAGATGCCTGGCATAGCGGCGGTCGCCGGCGACGAAGTCCACCAGCGTAAATGCGAGGTCCTCCGACACCCGCTGGTGCTCCTCGTCCTCGTAGGCGAAGCCCTGGATCGGCCAGTCCAGATCCACTTGCGAATTCGCCTCGAGGTAAAAGCGCGACGCCCAATTCGGGCCCGCGGACGGGTCATAGGTGAAAGCCGGGAAAGCGCGCGACTCCATCGCCGCGGCCGACATCAGATAGGGCTGCAGGCCGGAGGCCGTTGCGATCGCGCCGGAATACACGCTGAACAGGGCGGGGCCGCGATAAGTCTGCCCGCGCAGCATGCGCTCGCGGAAGCGGTACAGGTTGGAGCTGGAGGACTGCAGCACGTACACTTCATTCAACCCGATGGCCATGTTGGCGATCTGCCTGCTGCGCATGCCCGAGGTGAGGTTGCCTTCTGCGTTCGGAGACTCCTCGAGGATGTCGTCGATTTGGAGCAGCACCTTGATCGGCAAACCCGAGGAAAGAATCTCCATCAGCTGGGCGTGCTCGACCGCCTGCATTCTTTCGGCGTTGACGCACACCAGGTAGTCGGGAAACGCAGCCAAATCCTGCGGGTCCAGCCCGTTTGCGCCGAACTGCTCGAACAAGGCGTCGTGCTTGGCTTCGCTGTACTGCCCGTCGATCTCGAGCTCGGCGATGGCGATGGCCTTGGCCAGTTCGGCCAGCTTGGGCATGCGCTCGCGAAACGCCTGCAGCGCAGCGGCGCAGCTGTCGAAGAGAAAGCAGTAGTGCTTCGGGGTACCGGATTTCTTGCCCGGCGCGGCAGGGGCGGGAAAGAACTGCTGCGTGGTCAATACATCGAGCAACGCGCGTATGCGCTTGCGCCGGCTCTCGGGAAACGCGTCCTTCGGCAGGGCCCTGGACAGTATGCGCGACATGGCATCGAAGTCGAAAGCATCGCCGAACCCGGTCCCTACCGCGGCCTTCAGGTGCTTGGCGCTGCGCCCCGCTTCGGAGCGTTCATAATCGGCTTTGAGGATATCCGATAGTTTCAGCACCAGCCGGTCAAGGTCGCCGCGGAATCCTTCGGTTTTCTGCTTTTGCACCGCGCTCCAGGCATGGCGCAGCAGGCGCGCGGGCAGCGCCGCATCGCAATCGGCCAGCTCGCCGTCGATGTTCACCGCGGCGCGTGCGCGCCGCAGGCTGTCGGCCAGCGATTTGTCCGCGCCGTCCGTACCCCTGGCCAGACGGCCCGCCGCCTGGTCCCACAGCGCGCACAGCGTCCCGGTGGCGCCGCCCGCGACGAGCGTGCGGATCTCCTGCTCCAGCCGCAGTACATGCTTCCTGATGCGCTCGCCCTCGCTGCCGCGCGCGGTGTGGGCGAGCGCGTCGTCGATGAGGCCCGACAGCGACTGCACGAACTTGGCGTCGGCGCGATCGGCAACCAGCACCAGCGGAAAATCGTAGCGCAGCTGGGTGAGCTCGCGGTAGCCGGCGAACAGCGCCGGGCGCAAATCCAGTCCATCGATCGCGTCCAAATGCTCTTCCGGCCGCCTGCCGGTCAGGAAAAAAGCAATCTGTGCTTGAGTATCCGCTTCCATGTCTTTATCAGCCTGTATTGCCGGTGAAATCCGTTGTCGTTCGGTTATGGCGTGCGCGGCGCACCGGCGTCCTACGCTACCTTTTGCTTCGCTTCCTGCGGCCAGATCGTGTATTTGTCCAGCTCCGCGTTGAGCCCCGCGCGGGTCAGATCGGGCGTGCGCAGCTTGTCCGAACGCCGCAGGTTCTCGTAGCACGGGACCTGCGGGTTGCGGTACAGGATCCCGACCGGGACGATCTCGGTGCTCGAGGCGATTTCGCGCGCCCGGTGGATGTCCAAGGGGTCGTGCTGCAACTGGTTCTTGTACACCCGCGAGAGGCCGGCGCTCGGCTGCAGGCCGTTGTCGTGGTGGAGCAGCTGCACTTTGTTGGGATCGTGCAGCCACGGGTCGAGCGACTTCGGCAGCCACTCCGGACAGCGCTGGACGATGCGCACGAACGACAGCCCCTGGTGGTGGTAGGCCGCCTTGACGATGTCGAACAGCACTTCGGGAATCCAGTCGACCGCCTGTGCGACGAAGGAAACGTTCTGCACCCCGAGCGTGACCGTCAGCGGATTCAACGCCTCCAGGTAGCTGCCGCGCGGGGTGGTATTGCTCTTGGTTCCGATGGGCGAGGTCGGCGAGGCCTGTTTCTTGGTCAGGCCGTAGATCTGGTTGTCGTGCAGGAACACCGTGATGTTCATGTTGTAGCGGATGGCGTGGATCCAGTGCGCGGCGCCGATGCTGCAGCAGTCGCCGTCGCCAGTGTTGACGAACACGTCCAGGTCGGGCCGCGCCATCTTGACGCCTTCGGCGACCGGCAGTGCGCGCCCGTGGATGCCGTGGAAGCCGTAGGTCTTCATGTAATGCGGAAAGCGGCTGGAGCAGCCGATGCCGGACACGAACACCGTTTTTTCCGGGCGCAGTCCCTCGTCGCGGCACAGCCGCTGCACCGCCGCGAGTATGGCGTTGTCGCCGCAGCCCGTGCACCAGCGCGGCACGCCGCTCTGGTAGTCTTCCAATTCGAAGTGCTCGTCGCACATCTGCAGCAGGCACTCGGTGGCGGACATCATGTTCATGGTTTTTTCACCTTTTCAACACTGCTACTTTTTCAGCTTTCCCATCAATACGCGGCGGATGGTGCCGGGCTTGATCGGCTCGCCCCTGACCTCGCTCCAGCAGTCGACGTCGACCAGGTAGCGCGCGCGCAGCAGGATCGCGAGCGATGAGTAACGGCGGTTGGTTTCGTCGATGATCTGGTCCTCGGGGCGGTCGCTCCAGTTGCCCTCGATGGTCATGACCTGCTTGAACCCCTGCATGATTTCCTTGATCCCCGGAGGCAGGGGCTGCAGGAACTGCAGGTGCATGGACGACACTTTTTTTCCTTCGGCGCGCATCATCTCGACCGCTTCCTCGATCGCGCCCTTGGTGCTGCCCCAGCCGACGACCAGCAGATCGCCCTTGGGTTCGCCGAACAGCGCCGGCGCCTTGAGCGTCTTCTGCAGCGCGGCCAGCTTCAGGCTGCGCAAGCGTATCGATTGCTCGTTGATTTCGGCGTCGTAGGCGACATGGCTGTCCCGATCGTGCGCGAGCCCGGTGAGGGTGTGCATGCCGCCGGGCTGGCCCGGGATGAAGCGGCGCGCGAGTCCGGTGGTCTCGTCCCAGTCGTAGGGCCTGGCTCCTTCGGGGACCGGGCTCTGGTCGACCGGTGGCGCCATCCAGGTTTCGCTGAACTTCGGCCGCGGGAAGGGCTGTTGCGAAGTCGCCAGACCGGCGTCGGTGAGGACCACGACCACCATGTTGAAGGTCTCGGCGATCTTGCGCGCGGTGATAATCGAGTAGAAGCACTCCTCGATGGTGCCCGGTGCCATCACCACCTTCGGCGCGTCGCCGTGGCTGCCGAAAATCGCGGTCATGAGATCGCCCTGCTCCATCTTGGTCGGCTGGCCGGTGCTGGGGCCGCCGCGCTGGACGTTCACCACCACCAGCGGAATCTCGCCCATGACCGCCAGCCCGATCGCCTCCTGCTTCAGCGAATAGCCGGGGCCCGAAGTGATGGTGACCGTGCACTTGCTGGCGTAGGAGGCACCGATGGCGAAAGCACAGGCCGCGATCTCGTCCTCGGCCTGGTGCACTATTCCGCCGACGTTCTCGAATACTTCGGACAGATAGTGCGAGGCCGAGGTCGCGGGCGTGATCGGGTACATGGCGCAGATTTCCATCCCCGAGGCGAGCACCCCCAGCGCCAGCGCCGTATTGCCGTTGACCACGATCTGCGGCTCGGTCGCGCGCAGCGCCGGAATGCTGTAGCAGAAATCGAGATTGGCCGCCGCCCATTTGTGACCCGCTTCGAGCAGCTGGATGTTCGCATCGACCACGCTTTGGTCCTTCTTGCCGAAAGCGAGCACAATCTGCTCCGCCGCCAGCTTCAGCTCCAGGCTGTAGAGGTGACACAGCATGCCCAAGGCGAACATGTTCTTGCCGCGCCGCGCATCCGCGACCAGCTTGAGGCACTCCTGCTCCATCGGAATTTCGTACACCTTGTAACCCGCCGCCACCAGCCGGCCGTAGGTCTCGATGTAGGAGTCCGCGACCTTCGGGTCGGAGTGGCTGCGCCACATGTTTTCCAGGAGGATGATGCAGTCCGGTTTGAGCTCTTTCGCCCGCACCCGACCGAGCAGCACCTGCTCGTTGAACGCCACCACCAGGTCGGTCTCGTCGCCGCCGTTGGTGATGTACCCGGAGCCGATGCGAATGCGATTGCCGCTGGCGCCGGCGACGCTGCGCGCCGGCGGGCGGATTTCGGCCGGGATGATTTCCGTGGTCCAGATGCCGTTGCCCATCTGCGCCGCTATTGCGCCCAGTGACTGGCCGCACTTTTGCGCGCCCTCGCCGGAATCGCTGATGATTTCGACAATGTGCTCTTTCAGCTTGATCGCCGCTTTCCCGCCCGCGGGCGATTGGGCCTTGTTGCCGGGCTTTTTCATCGATTTCTGGATCGTCATTTCGTTCATGTTTTTTCCGTAGCTGCTGTTGGGCGCCTGCGCCGCCTGGTCTAGGCGACGCGCACGCGCGCGAAATTCCGCTCCCTCGTGTCGATGCCGAATAACGTACCGGCGCCGCCCCCTTCCGCGCTGAGATAGGGAAGTTCGGGATCGCGAATCCCGAGATAGGTCTTCATGCTGGCTGCCGCCTTGCGGCCGGCGCCCATGGCCTCGATCACGGTCGCCGCGCCGGTGACGATGTCGCCGCCGGCAAACACGCCCGCCACCGAAGTGGCGAGGTGCTCGTCGGCGCCGATGTAACCCCATTTGTTCAGCTTGAGCTTGGAGGTCTGGCCCATGATCGGGTTCGCATTGGTGCCGATCGCGTACACGATCAGATCGGTCTCGAAATCGAATTCGCTGCCCGCGACCGGCACCGGGCGGCGCCTGCCCGAATCGTCCGGTTCGCCCAGCTCCATGCGCACGCAGCGCATGCCGCGCACGCTGCCCTTGCCGTCGTCTGAGACCGACACCGGGTTGGTGAGCCAGTGGAATTCCACCCCTTCCTGCTCGGCGTGATGGACTTCCTCGGCCCGCGCCGGGGCCTCGGTGCGCGAACGGCGGTAAATGCAGTACACCTTCTCCGCGCCGAGGCGAATTGAAACGCGCATCGCGTCCATCGCCGTGTTGCCCGCGCCGACGACGGCGACGCGCTTGCCTATCGGCACTGGCGTGTCGAAGTTCGGAAAATCCCTGGCGCGCATCAGGTTGCAGCGCGTCAGCAACTCATTCGCCGACAGCACGCCGTTCAGCGAATCCCCGGGGATGTTGAGCATGGTCGGATAGCCGGCGCCGACGCCGACGAACACCGCATGGAAGCCCATCTCGTCGATCATCTGCTCGATGGTGAACAGGCGGCCGACCAGGGTGTTGCATTCGAACTTCACCCCGAATTTTTTCAGGTTATCGATCTCGGCATCGATCACCGCATTGGGCAGGCGGAAATCGGGGATGCCGTAGCGCAATACCCCGCCCGGCTGGTGGAAGGCTTCGTACACGGTGACCTCGCACCCGGCCTTGGCCATGTCCGCCGCGCAGGCCATGCCGGCCGGGCCTGAACCGACGATCCCGACGCGGAACCGGTTCGGTTCGATATACGGAATGTTGACCCAGCCCTCCTTGATCGCGTTGTCGCCGACAAAGCGCTCGAGGCGCCCGATCGCGACCGCTTCGAGCGACTCGCCCACGGTGCACACGCCTTCGCACTGGGTTTCCTGCGGACACACCCGGCCGCAAATGGACGGCAACAGATTAGTATCGGTCAGGATATCGTAGGCGCCGCGCAGATTCTTTTCGCCTATCTTCTGGATGAAACCGGGGATATCGATGCCCACCGGGCAGCCGGCGATGCAGGGCTCGTCCGGGCACATCAGGCAACGCTCGGACTCGCGCAACGCGTCCTCCAGGCTGTAGCCGCAGGCAACCTCCTCGAAGTTCTTGGCGCGCAACTGCGGATCCTGCTCGCGCATCGGCGTGCGTTCCTGGGGTATGGTACGTATCGTCTTCTTCTTTGCCATCTCGCTATCCTCAAGCGACTATGTGCACATTCGGGGACCACCCCTTTGGCGCGCAATGCCGCGACCATCAAACCGATCTAGCCTCCCGGCGCGTCCTCGAACGGATCAGGCAGCTCGAGCAACTCGCTTTGCGGGGCGCGGACCCGCGCCAGCGCGTCGAGCGCGCTCGGGCCGACCTGCCTGGTCATGCGGCAGCTTTCCGACCAGCGCTCGTGGGCGACCTTCTCGTCCTTGGTATAGCGCTGCAGGCGCGTCATCAGGTCGTCGAAATCGACCAGGTGGCCGTCAAAGTCCGGCCCGTCGACGCAGGCGAATTTCACCTGATCGCCAACCTTCACGCGGCAGCCGCCGCACATCCCGGTGCCGTCGACCATGATCGGATTGACACTCACCATGGTCTTGATCTTGTGCGCGCGCGTCGCCTCGGCGCAGGCCTTCATCATTACCGGCGGGCCGATCGCGACGACCTCTTCGATGTTCGAGTGCCCCGCCAGGGCGACCTTGATGCCGTCGGTGATCATGCCTTTCATCCCGGCCGAGCCGTCGTTGGTACACAGGATGAGTTCGTCGCAGCAGGCGCGAAACTTGCCTTCCCAGAAAATGAGGTCCTTGGTGCGAAAACCGAGAATCGCGATCACGTAAGCGCCGGCCTCCTTGAAGCCGCGCGCCTGGGGAAAGATCGGCGCCACGCCCAGGCCGCCGCCCACGCACACCACCTTCTTCGCATGGCTGATCGGGCTGGGCATGCCCATCGGGCCGACCATCGCGTAGAGCGATGTGCCGACCCGGCATTCGAGCTGCATTTGCCTGGTCGTCTTGCCCACCGCCTGGATCACCAGCGTGATCGTTCCCTTGTTGCGGTCGAAATCGGCGATGGTCAGCGGGATGCGCTCGCCCTGCTCGTTCAGCATGACGACCACGAATTGGCCCGGCTTCGCCGCCTTGGACATCAGCGGATGGCGCACCTCGAGCAGGTAGGTGACATCGGAGAAATCCTCCCGTGCCACGATTTCGAAATTGGACATTGCATTCGCCTTCATGTCGGCCCGCCTGAGCCGGCTGACCTATCGGGTAGCGGGAATTTGGTGGTATCCGCCGGGCCGACTTCTTCCGCGGTGCTGACGGGTTTTCCAGGACCTGCCCTCGGCTTGACCAGATTCAATCCAAGACATTTCCCCGCACCCGCGACGCGCGCGGGCGGGCGTGCCGATTCCCCGGACCGATGATTCAAACTGATGCCATTCAATGCGTATTCCGCCAATGGGACGAAGCAAGTATCTTCCCGCGAGTCCCGGGACGTCTTGACCTAGATCAAACAGCGGGACAACCAGGAAAAAATGCCGTCAATTCTGCGGCGTAGGAAGGCCCATGCGCGGGAAGCCGTAAAGCAGAATCGCTGAGCGGCAAAGTTGCGTCACAACCTGCCCACGAGCGAGCAACCGGCACCTCGCGGTCCGATAATTGGTAGGGCGTGCAGGGGTCGAACCTGCGACCAACTGATTAAGAGTCAGCTGCTCTACCAGCTGAGCTAACGCCCCAAAAAGCGAATAGGTCTTGACAGCGCCAATCCGCCTGAACTTTTGGTAGGCCGTGCCAGATTCGAACTGGCGACCAACGGATTAAAAGTCCGCTGCTCTACCGGCTGAGCTAACGACCCGAAAAGAGGCGAGATTCTAATTTGCCGGGGGTGCATGTGTCAACGAAATCCGGGTTTGTTGCGCCTGAATTCGCCTCTATTTCAGCAATAATCCGCTCAGCCGGCAAAAAAAACTCATGCTTCCCGCAGCATGCGCGCGTATTGCCATTTCATCGTCAGGGCCGAGCCGGCGACGATGGAAAAGAAGGTGAGCATGGAGCCCAGCGCCAGTGTGGAAAAACCGGTGATGCCCTGCCCGACGGTGCAGCCCATGGCAGTCACGCCGCCAAAGCCCATGAGCACGCCGCCGATCATGTGATTGGCGGTGTCCCCGGCATCGCGGAAGCCCTCCCAGCGGAAATTCCCGCTCGCCAGCGCATATGCGGCGGAGCCCGCGATGACGCCGATAGCGGTGGCGATGCCGAAGGTGACGATTTTGCTCTTGTCGGTCCAGAACATGAGCAGTTCCAGCGTATAGGCCTGCGGCGCGACGAAAGAGAGCGATTCCAGGCGCCCGCTGTTGGTGGCGAGGAAAGCCTCCTGCAGCGTGTCTGGGTGTTCCGCCAGATAGCCCAGCTTGCCGCTCACGTACCAGCCGCCGACCACCACCAGGCCCACGGTCACGCCACCGAGGATACCGTCGAAGTTGCCGCGGAATTCGCGATCCTTGAACACGAACAGCAGCAGCAGACCCGCCACAATTGCGCTCGCGAGCATGAGCATGGTCTTCTTGTCCGCGCCGAACGCCTTGGCCAACAGCGAAGGCAGGTCCTGCCCGCTGGACAGCGTGACCGAAACCGGATCGAGCACGGCCACGCGGAACGCCCCGAACAGGCCACGCAGCGTGACGTAGGCGGCGATGCCGAGGAACACGAACACTACCAGCGACTTCAGACTGCCGCCGCCGATGCGGATCAGGGTCTTGCTGCCGCAGCCCGATCCCAGGGTCATGCCGACGCCAAAGACGAAGCCGCCGACGAGGTAGGACAGCCACACGAAATTCGGACCCATGTAAATCGACTTGGACAACTCGACCACGCCGGCGAGCTGCAGCGCGCTCGCGCCCAGGATCGCCACCGCGATCGCGAGCAGCCACATGCGCATGCGCCCCCAATCGCCCATGTTGACCAGGTCGGACACCGCGCCCATGGTGCAGAAGTTGGTCTTGTTCCCCACCGCGCCGAAAATGA
>MERK01000212.1:2300-7333 GCA_001770575.1 Betaproteobacteria bacterium RIFCSPLOWO2_12_FULL_64_23 | reverse complement strand
AAATGAAAGCGAGGGCGAACCCGCCCCAGGCCACGCTGGTCGCAATTGCCGCCGGATTGACTTCGTTCATGCGCCTGCCGCCTTTGAAAATGGGGGGATTCTAGTCTGGGTTCCGATCGGCGCAAGCAAAATCTTTTAGCGCGGGAATAACACCGCCCTATGCGCCCCTCGTCGCCGCCCTCGCGCCGCAAGCGCGAAGCGGGGCAGGTCACGCATGAGCCGTGCAATAGCGCGTCGGATCGGCCACGCCGGCGCCTTCGAAACCGGCGCGGCGCAGGCGGCAGGAATCGCACACACCGCAGGCGCGGGCTTCGGCATCGGCCTGGTAGCAGGACACGGTAAGCCCGTAGTCCACGCCCAGCTTCACGCCCTCCTCGATGATCTGCGCCTTGCTCATGGCGATAATGGGTGTGTGCAGGGTGAGCCTATGGCCTTCGACCGCGGCCTTGGTGGCTACATTGGCCATGCGCTCGAAGGCGCGCATGTACTCGGGCCGGCAGTCCGGATAGCCGGAGTAATCGACTGCATTGGCGCCGAAGAACAGGTCCTGGGCCGCCAGCACCTCGGCCCAGGCGAGCGCGAGGGAAAGCATGATGGTGTTGCGCGCCGGCACGTAGGTGACGGGGATGCCGTCTGTCCGCACACCCCCGGTCGGCACCGCGATGCTGTCATCGGTCAGCGCCGAGCCGCCGAAGGCGGTGAGGTCGATCCTGACCGTCTTCTGCTCCACCGCGCCCAGCGCGCGCGCGACGCGCACCGCCGCCTCGAGCTCGACCCGGTGGCGCTGGCCGTAATCGACCGACAGCGCGTGGCAGGCGTAGCCCTGCCGCACCGCCAGCGCGAGCACGGTGGCGGAATCGAGGCCTCCGGAGAGAAGAACGACGGCTTTGCGCATGAAACTGACCTTGCCGGTGGGGCGACTTTTGCCCCGAAGGTCTCGATCCCGCCTGACGGGAAAGTCCCCTCGGGGGACTCGCGAATTTCATTAGATGGTGGTAGGAGCGAGCTTGCTCGCGAATTCCATGATTCGCGAGCAAGCTCGCTCCTACTGCCAATCCAGCTAACGCTTGCCCGCGAGTCGCTGCTTGGCCTGATCCGCCGCCGGCGTGCCGGGATATTTCTTCAGCAGCACCTGCAGCGTTTCGCGCGCCGTCCGCGCCTCGCCCATCTCCGCCTGGGAGCTGGCGATGTTGAGCAGGGCATCCGGCGCCTTCGTGCTATCGGGCCAGGACGCGAGCAACTTCTGCTGCGCCGCAATCGCCGTCTTGTAATCGCGCAGCGCGTAGTACGCATTGCCGATCCAGTACTGCGCGCTCGACAGCTGCGGACTGTCGGGATAAGTGGCGAGGAAACTCTGGAATGCGGCCACCGAAGCCTGGTAGTTGCCAAGCTTGAACTGGTTCAGCGCCGCCTCGTAGGCCTTGGCCTCGGCGGCCGGATCGGGCGCGGCGGCGGCCTGCTTCTCCTGCGCCCGGGCGCTCGCTTCGAGCTTGCGCAGGCGCGCGTCCAGGTCGACGTACAGGTCCTTCTGCCGCCGGTCCAGGGTTTCGATCAGGTGCGCCTGCACCTCGATCTGGCCGCGCATGCGCGCCAGATCCTGCTTCAGCTCATCGATCTGCCTGGCGAGATCGATCGAGCGGTCCTGCAGCACAGTTTCGATCCTGGCCAGCCGCTCTTCCGCCGTTTTCTGATTCGCCTCGACCTGGACGCGGAGCGCGGCGACCGCCTTCCTCGCCTCCTCATCGTCGAACATGCCGGCGCTGGCGGCGCCGGCCGCAAGCCAAAATCCCAGCAATAGCGCGACACGCAGCTTCATCTATCAGTACTCGCCGCCGTAGAGCATGTCGCTGCGCCGGTTCTGGCTGTAGCAAGCCTCGGTGTTCTCGGTGCAGCGCGGCTTTTCCTCGCCCAGGCTCACCGCTTCGATCTGGCTTTCCTGTGCGCCCATCAGCTGCAGCATTTTCCTCACGCCCTCGGCGCGCTTCTGTCCCAGCGCGATGTTGTATTCGCGGCTGCCGCGCTCGTCGGCGTTGCCCTGGATCAGCATCTTGGCGCTGCGGTTCTGCGCGAGATAATGGGCGTGCGCCTGCAGCAGCGGCTTGTACTCGTCCTTGACGTCGTATTTGTCATAGTCGTAGAAAATGCTGCGCTTGGACAGGATGTTCTTCGGGTCCTTGAGCGCGTTGGGCAGCTGATCGGCTTTGGGCGCGATCGGCGTGACCGCGGTTACACCCGGCTGGGCCGGAACCGCCGTCGTCGGCGTACGGTCCTCGACCCCGGCCTTGGACTCCAGCTCGGGGGTGCTGGCGCAACCCGCAAGCAGGGCCGCCGCCACAAAAGCAAGCAATGTTTTCATTCCCATCTCCTCTCGGTTATTCAGTTGTTGAAAAACGGGCCCCAGGCGGGCTCGCGCACATCCGCTGCCTGCACCGACAGGCGCTGCTTCACCCTGCCGTCGCTCGAAACCGCTGCGAGCGAGCCGCGGTTGTTGATCTGGGTGGCGTACAGGATCATTTTGCCGTTGGGCGCGAAGCTGGGCGATTCATCGTGCTGCCCGTCGGTGAGCGTCTGCCCTTGCCGGCTCGCCAGGTCGAGCGATTTCAGCTCGAAACGTCCGCCATCGCGCGCGATATAGACCAGGGTCTTGCCGTCGCTGGAGACGCGCGGCGACACATTGTAGCTGCCGTCGAAGGTCACGCGCTCAGCCTCGCCGCCGCTCGCGCTCATGCGGTAAATCTGCGGACTGCCGCCGCGGTCGGATGTGAAGTAGATCGATTGAGCGTCGGGCGTGAAAAAAGGTTCCGTGTCGATCGAGCCGGAGTTGGTGATGCGGCGCGGGTTGCTGCCGTCGGCGCCGATGAGATAGATCTGCGAACCGCCGTCCTTGGACAGCACTACCGCCAGCTGCCTGCCGTCGGCGGACCAGGCGGGCGCGCTGTTGGACCCCTTGAAATTCGCCACCACCTGGCGCTGCCCGGAGAGCAGCGAATGCACGTACACCACCGGCTTTTTGTTCTCAAATGAGACGTACGCGAGGCGCGTGCCGTCGGGCGACCAGGTCGGGGAAATGATCGGCTCGCGCGAGGCGAGCGCGGTCTGCGCGCCTACCCCGTCGGCATCCGCGATCTGCAGCTCGTAGCGGTTCCCCTGCTTCACCACATAAGCGATGCGCGTGGAAAACACGCCGCGGTCGCCGGTCAGCTTCTCGTAGACGACGTCGGCGATGCGGTGCGCGGTCGCGCGCACCTGCTGTGCGCTCAGAGTGAACGCAACACCTCCGATCTGCACCTGCTTGGGCACGTCGAGCAGGCGGAAACGCGCCTCGAAGCGGCCGTCGGCCAGACGCACCACGCTGCCTATTACCACGGCGTCGGCGTTGCGGTTCTTCCAGTCGCCAAAATTGACCTGCGCCACCTCGGTCGGCAGCGGATCGACGCTGCCGGCGAACAACATGCGGAAGCGCCCGCTCCTTTGCAGGTCCGCTTCGACGATATCGCTGATGTTTTGCGCCAATACCTGCTCACCGGCGAAGCGCAGCACGCCGATCGGGATCTGGTTGGCGCCGCCGCCGGTGATTTCGATGGACAGCTGCGCCTGCGCACTGGAGCAAACGAGCGCGAGCAGCAGCAAGACTGGACGGAACATAAATCGCATGCGGGATCCTGAAACAATACTCAATCGATTATACCCATAGTGCCGGGGCCGGATTCAGTCCAGCGGCCTGAATTTTATTTCCAGGCCGCGCTGGAACTGCTCCGGCCGGTCCGGCCTGGGCAGCGGGGAGGACTTGAGTATGGCCCGTTCCACCGCCGCGTCGTAAGCCCTGTGACCGCTCGATTTGCGCAGCTTGACCGACATGACTTCGCCGGTGGGCAGTTGCACCACATCGAAGATCGCCTCCGGGTTGCCCGCGATATCCGGCGGCAGCACGATGTTCCCCTTGATCTTGCCCTTGAGCTTGCCGATGTATGCCGCGTCGGCCGTTGCGGCGGCCTTTGCCGCCTCGCGCCGCATCTGATCGAGGATTCGGTCCTTCTCCAGTTTCGTTCCCAGATCGGTCATCTCGCGATCAGCCTGCGCGCGTATGTCCTTGCTGCGGTCCAGGTCGAGCTTGGGTTCGGGCGCCTTCGGCTTGGGCTGCGCCTTTTTCGGCACTTCTTTTTTGATTTTCTTTTCCAGCGCGATGTCGGGCTTGGGCGGCTCGATCGCTTTCTCGACTTTAGGCTCCGGCCTGGCTTCGGGTTTCGGTTCGGGCTTGGGCTCGACCTTCTCCGGCACTGGCGCGGGCGGGCTCGTCCACAACTCGACCATTACCGCCTCCGGCTGCCGGCTCTGCCAATGCACGCCGAAGAACAGGAACACCGCCAGCAGCAGGTGCACCAGCAGCGCGAGAACGGCAGACGGGATCTTGCCCGGCTCCTGGTACAACAACGCGCCCGCTGCCGCGCTCATCGTGCCGGATTCACCAGCAGCCCGACTTTGCGCACGCTCTGCTTCTGCAGCTCGTCCATCACTTTGAGCACTTCTTCGTAGCGCACGTTTTTGTCCGCGGCGATCACCACCGCCTGATCCGGATGGGTCTTCTGCTTTTGCTGCAACGCCGCGACCAGCTCGGCGCTTGACACCGCACGCTCGCTCGCCGCGGTCTTGCTTCTCTCGCGCAGCATCAGCGATGCATCGGCCCTGATCACCACCTCCAGCGGCAGCTCCGGCGGCAGCGACGACTTGCCCACGGAAGGCAGCTCGATCACGCCTGGATTCACCAGCGGCGCGGTGATCATGAAAATCACCAGCAGCACCAGCATCACGTCGATGTAGGGCACGACGTTGATCTCGCTCATGGCACGGCGCGAACGCGGCATCGCCCGCTTCCTTATTTGCCCACGCCGGACTGGCGCTGCAGGATGTTGGAGAACTCTTCGATGAAGCTCTCGAAGCGGATGGCGAGACGGTCGATGTCGTGCGCGTAGCGGTTATAGGCGACCACCGCGGGAATCGCGGCGAACAAGCCGATGGCGGTGGCGATCAGCGCC
>MERK01000212.1:0-2280 GCA_001770575.1 Betaproteobacteria bacterium RIFCSPLOWO2_12_FULL_64_23 | reverse complement strand
GCCTCGGCGATGCCGGGGGCGACATGCGCCAGCGTCGCCGAGTTGACGTTGGCCAGGCCGCGAAACGAATTCATGATGCCCCACACCGTGCCAAACAGGCCGACGTAGGGACTGACCGAACCGACCGAGGCAAGAAAAGACAGGTGCCGCTCCAGGTTGTCCATCTCGCGCTGGTAGGTGGCGCGCATGGCGCGGCGCGCGCCCTCCACCGGGATGCTCGGGTCGGCGCCGCGCTGCGCGCGCAGCTTGGCGAATTCGCGGAACCCCGCCTCGAATATGCGCTCGAGCGACCCCGCGCGGTGGCGGTCGTTGACCGCGCTCTGATACAGGCCGTTCATGTCGCTGCCGCTCCAGAAGTCGCGCTCGAATTTTTCCGTCTGTATCCCCGCCTGCCGGATCGCGAACAGCTTGCGGAAAATGAACAGCCAGCTCATGAACGAGACCACCAGCAGCAGCGCTATCACCAGTTGCACCGGTACGCTGGCGTTGGTGATCAGGGAAAGTATCGACAGGTCTTGGGTCACGTTCATTGTTGTATCGACTCACGTAGCTGTTTGGAAAAAGGGGGCACACCCCCTTTTAGATCCCCCAAATCAGAGCTTATCCCTCAAGAATTGCGGCATGGCGGCCGGTCTGAAATTGCGCTGGTTCAGGCAGGCCACCCGGATTTCGCCCCGGGCCAGCAGCTGCGTGCCGCAACGCGCTTCCTGGACCAGATCTACATAGACACGCGCGACTTTCATCGGTTCAACCGTCACCTCGAGCATGTCGTCCAGACGGGCCGGCCGTGCAAAATCCAGCAGCGCCCGCCGCACCACGAAAATCAGACCCTCCTCCTGCGCCAGTTTATCCTGATTGAGCCCGAAGCTGCGCAGCCATTCGGTGCGCGCGCGCTCGAAGAATAAAAGGTAGTTCGCGTAATACACGACGCCGCCGGCGTCGGTGTCCTCGAAATAGACACGCACCGGCCAGGAAAAGAGCTTCTTCATCCTTCAGGATTCGCCCGGTCCATTCCACAAATCGCCGTTTGCGCCCCCGTTCGGCAGCGCCAGGCCAAAATGGCGATAAGCCGATACCGTGGCGACGCGCCCGCGCGGCGTGCGCTGCAAATAGCCCTGCATGATCAGAAAAGGTTCGATCACGTCCTCGATGGTGTCGCGCTCCTCGCCGATCGCGTGCGCGAGATTGTCCACGCCCACCGGCCCGCCGGCGAACTTCTCGATCACGGTTAGCAACAGCTTCCTGTCCATCATGTCCAGGCCAAGAGCGTCCACGTCGAGCATCTGCAGCGCGGCGTCGGCGACCTCGCGGCTCACCCCGCTCCTGGTCTTGACCTCGGCGTAGTCGCGCACGCGCCTGAGCAGCCGGTTGGCGATGCGCGGCGTGCCGCGCGAACGCCGCGCGATCTCGAGCGAACCTTCCGCGGCGACTTCGATCTTGAGCAGCCCGGCTGAGCGGCTCACGATTCTCTGCAACTCGAGCGCGGTATAGAACTCCAGCCGCGCGACAATGCCGAAGCGGTCGCGCAAGGGGTTGGTGAGCATGCCGGCACGGGTGGTGGCGCCGACGAGCGTAAAGGGCGGCAGATCGAGCTTGACCGAACGCGCCGCCGGGCCCTCGCCGATCATGATGTCGAGCTGGAAGTCTTCCAGCGCCGGATACAGGATTTCTTCCACCACCGGCGACAGGCGGTGGATCTCGTCGATGAACAGCACGTCGTTCGGTTCGAGGTTGGTAAGCAGCGCGGCGAGGTCGCCGGGGCGCTCCAGCACCGGGCCCGAGGTGTGGCGCAGGTTGACCCCCATCTCGCGCGCAATAATATGCGCCAGAGTCGTTTTTCCCAGGCCCGGCGGGCCGAACAGCAGCACGTGATCGAGCGACTCCTTGCGCTGGCGCGCCGCCTCGATGAAGATCGCGAACTGGCCGCGGATTTTCTCCTGGCCGACGTACTCCGACAATGCCTTGGGCCGCAGCGCGCGCTCCAGCGCCTCTTCCTGCGGCGAGGCGGGATCGGCGGCGATCAGGCGGTCGATTTCGATGGCCATGCGCTATCTTACCGCCCTCACGCCCGCGACAGCAGCTTCAAGGCCTGCTTGATGCCTTCGGACACCGACAGTCCTTCGGGCAAATGCTTCAGCGCAAACCGCGCCTCTTTCTCGTTGTACCCGAGCGAGAGCAGGGCGTTGAGCACGTCGCTCGCCGCGGGCGCGGCGCGGTTGACCGCCACGCCCGTCGTGAGCTCGGCGCCGAGCTTGTCCTTCAACTCGAGCAGCAAGCGCT
>MERK01000211.1 GCA_001770575.1 Betaproteobacteria bacterium RIFCSPLOWO2_12_FULL_64_23 | reverse complement strand
TTGTTCGGCGCGATCACCTGCTGGCGGTAGATGCCCAGGTTCTGCCGGGTTTTCAGCGGCCCGCGCGTGACCGTGAGGCCCCAGGTGATCAGCGGCCCGGCATCGCCCGGCCAGCAGGTCTGGATCGGCAGCCTGGAAAGATCGACGTCCTTGCCCTCCCACACGATTTCCTGGCAGGGCGCGCTATCGAGCAGCTTCGGCGCCATGTTGAGCACCTGCTTCAGCACCGGCAGCTTGTCCCAGGCGTCCTTCAGTCCCTTGGGCGGATCCGGCTCCTTCAGATACGCGAGCAGCTTGCCCACTTCGCGCAGCGCCTCCACCGATTCCTCGCCCATGCCGAGCGCGACGCGCCGCGGCGTGCCGAACAGATTCCCCAGCACGGGAATGCGCGGCCGGCCCTGCGCTCCATCGAAGCCCTTGGGATTTTCGAACAGGATCGCGGGGCCGCCGGCCTTGAGCACGCGGTCGCACACCTCGGTCATCTCCAGGCGCGGATCGACCTCGACCGCGACGCGCTTCAATTCGCCCAGGTGTTCCAGTTGCGCGATGAAGTCGCGCAGATCCTTGTAGCGCATGAATGAACGTCCCGTTAACGCCAAACGTAATTCGCCGCGATGCCGGCAAAAATCACCCCGCCGACCCAGTTGTTGTGCAAAAAAGCCTTGAAGCAACCCTCGCGCCGGCGCTCGCGTATCAGGCTGTAGTGATACAGCATGATGAAGCCCGCCGCAACCAGACCCAGATAGTAATACAGGCCGAAGTGAAGTTTCATGCCGATGATCACGAATACCGCGAGCATGGCCGCATAGCACAGCATCACCGCGGCGACGTCGTAGTGTCCGAACAGGATGGCCGATGTCCTGATGCCGATCTTGAGGTCGTCGTCGCGGTCGACCATCGCATACTCCGTGTCGTAGGCGAGGACCCAGAAAATATTCGCCAGCAGCAGCCACCAGCATAGCGCCAGCAAAATGCCGGACACGGCCGCGAACGCCATCGGGATGCCGAAACCGAAGGTCACGCCCAGGTAAGCCTGCGGCACCGCGACAAAGCGCTTGGTGAACGGATAGGAGGCGGCGAGCGCGAGCGCGACAAACGACAGCCCGATCGTGAGCCGGTTGAGGGCAAGCACCAGAAAGAAGGCGGCGAGGGTCAAAGCCGCGGCCAGCCAGAGCGCTTCTTTCACGCTCACCAGACCGGCGGCGAGCGGACGGTCCCGGGTGCGCTTGACGTGCGCGTCGAAATTGCGGTCCGCGAGGTCGTTCATGACGCAGCCGGCCGAGCGCATCAACAGCGTGCCGAGGCAGAATATCCAGACCATCATCCATCCCGGCCGGCCGCCCGAGGCGATCCACAGCCCCCACAGCGTCGGCCACAACAGCAGCAGCGTGCCGATCGGCTTGTCCAGCCGCATCAGCTTTTCGTAGAGCGTGAGCCGCTGCGTGATCTGCGCGAGGTTCATTTTGTTACACCTTCATCAGCTCGCTTTTTCCCGCCAGCCAGCGCGCCAGGTGCCGCCGCGCCTGCTCCGGGTGCAGTCGCAACATTTGCGGCGCCAGATCGCGCGCCGCCTCGAGCAGGTCGACATCGAGCTCGAGATCGGCGAACCGCAGCAGCGGCGCGCCGCTCTGGCGCACGCCCAGATACTCCCCCGGTCCGCGCAGCAGCAGATCGCGGCGCGCGATTTCGAAACCATCGCCGGTTTCGTACACCACCTTGAGCCGGGCGCGCGCGGCATCCCCGAGCGGCTTCTGGTAGAGCAGGATACACGCACTGTCGTCCGTGCCGCGCCCCACCCGGCCGCGCAACTGGTGCAGTTGCGCCAGGCCAAAGCGTTCGGCGTGCTCGATGATCATGAGCGAGGCATTGGACACGTCGACGCCGACCTCGATCACCGTGGTCGCAACCAGCAGCTGGATTTTGCCGGCGGCGAACTCCGCCATCACTGCGGCCTTGTCCGGGCCCGGAAGCCGCCCGTGCACCAGCCCCACCCTGAGATCGGCGAATTCCACGGCGAGGCGCGCGTGGGTATCGAGCACGGTCTGCAACTGCAGCGCCTCGGCTTGCCTGCGGCCCGGGCGCCGCCCGTGCGCGCGCGCCTGGTCCGCAGGGACTTCCGCCGCGACGCCGTTGTCGTCGATCAGCGGACAGACCCAGTAGGCCTGGCGCCCGGCGCGGCAGGCGTCGCGCACCCGCGCCAGCACCTCGTCGCGGCGCTCGGCGGCGATCAGTTTGGTCGTGACCGGCTTTCTTCCCGGCGGCAGCTCGTCGATCAGCGACACGTCCAGATCGGCGTAATAGCTCATCGACAGCGTGCGCGGGATGGGCGTGGCGCTCATCATCAGCTGGTGCGGCTCCACGCCGCCCGCGCCGCCGCCGCCCGCGCCCGCCTTGCCCAAACCCTTGGCGCGCAGCGCCAGGCGCTGCTCGACGCCGAAACGGTGCTGCTCGTCGACGATCGCCAGGCCGAGCGACTGAAAGCCGATGCCTTCCTGGAACAGCGCATGCGTGCCCACCGCCACCCGGGTCACGCCCGAGGCGATGTCCGCCGCAGCCGCGGCGCGCTGTTTCTTTTTCTGGCTGCCCGAAAGCCAGGTGAGCTGCACCCCCAGGGGAGCGAGCCATTCGGAGAATTTGCGGAAATGCTGCTCGGCCAGGATTTCGGTGGGCGCCATCACCGCCGCCTGCAAGCCGTTTTCCACCGCGCGCAGCGCCGCCAGCGCCGCCACCACGGTCTTGCCGCTGCCGACATCGCCCTGCAACAGGCGGTGCATCGGATGAGCCTCCCCGAGATCGCTTTCGATTTCGGCCCAAGCGCGGCTTTGCGCGCGCGTCAGCCGGAACGGCAGGTGCTTGAGCAGGCCCGTTGTCAGCGCGCCAGCCCGGCCCAGCGCGGGCGCCGTCTTGCGCTTGCGCTCGCGATAATGCAGGCGCATCGACAGCTGCTGCGCCAGCAACTCTTCCAGCTTCATGCGCCGCCACGCGGGATGGGTGCGCCCGGTGAGCGCGCGCGCGTCGTCGCCGGGACGCGGCCGGTGCAAGGCGTCGATGGCGTCGCGAAACGCGGGCATGCCGAAGCGCCCGCTGATCTCCGGCGGCAGGGTTTCATCGAGTTCGCATTGCGCCAGGGCCTGCCCGATCAGGCGGCGCAACGCCGCCTGCGGCAACCCGGCCGTGGTCGGATAGATCGGCGTCAGCGCCTCGGGCAGCGGCGTGTCCGCGCGCACGATGCGATAGCGCGGGTGGACCATTTCGGCGCCGAAAAAGCCCGGGCGCGCCTCGCCGAAGGCGCGCACCAGCGCCCCGGGTGCGAGCGCTTTCGCCTGGCTGCCGTAGAAATTGAGAAAGCGCATGTACAGCAGGCCGCTCGCGTCCTCGATCTTGCACACCAGCTGGCGCCGCGGCCGGTACGCGATCTGACTCTCGATCACCCTGCCTTCCACCTGCACCGGCGCGCCTTCGCGCGCTTGCGCAATGGGCGTAATCCTTGTTTCATCCTCATAGCGCAGCGGCAGGTGCAGCACCAGATCGAACTGGCTGTGGATACAGAGTTTTTCCAGCTTCGCCTTCAGCGAAGGCGCTGACTTAGTGGCCATTGGAAAAATCAGCGGTCATTCCGAGGCCAATGGCCTCGGAATCTATGACAATTATCGACGGTGTCATTCTGAAATGCGCTTTTGCGCTCCGGCTTCACCGCCCGAAGCTCAGCCGATCACCAGTATCGCATCGGCTTCGACGAGCGCGCCGCGCGGCAGCGACGCGACGCCGATTGCCGCGCGCGCCGGATAGGGTTGTTTGAAATAAGCGGCCATGATTTCGTTGACCCTGGCGAAATGCGCGAGATCGGTGAGGTAGATCGTCAGCTTGGCGGCGTCGTCCAGCGACCCGCCGGCGGCCGCGGCCACCGCCTGCAGATTGTCGAACACGCGCCGCACCTGCGCATCGATGCCCTCGACCAGCTGCATGGTTTTGGGATCGAGGCCGATCTGGCCCGAGAGATAGATCGTATCGCCGCAGCGCACCGCCTGCGAATAGGTGCCGATGGCGCTGGGTGCTTGAGGCGTCGATATTACGGATTTGGACATGGTTCTGCATCCCTGGAAGTCTGTTACAAGATGAGGGGATATCCCCCGAGGGGACTTCCTTCGGGGCGCATCCCCTCATGCTCCCCTAAGTCAGGGCTGTTTCAGTCATCCTGAAACAGCCCCGAAAGATGAGTGCGCAAAACAGGCCTATAATTGCGACCCAATCGCGGATTGTCTCCCGCGATAGCCGAATCTTACAATGACCTCAGCCGTCATCGCCAACCTGGAAAAACTGATCGGCACGCCACGCGACGGCGCGCTGTTGCGTTTTTCCCTCGGCAACGAGTATCTGAAGAGCGGCGATGCGCACAATGCGCAGTTGCAGTTGAGCCAGGCGGTGGCCCGGGATCCGGCCTATTCGGCGGCATGGAAGCTGCTTGGCAGGGCGTTCGCCGAAATCGGACAGCCGCAGGCGGCGTTAGCTGCCTACCGCCAGGGCATCGCCGTGGCGGAGAAGAAGGGCGACAAGCAGGCGGCGAAGGAAATGACGGTTTTCGCCCGGCGCATCGAGAAACAACTCGGGCCCAGCCAGTCACTCTGAATCGCCGCAGCATGTCCCTATATACCGAATTGCGCACCAAGGTCATCGGCGCGCCCCTGGATCCGCTGAGCAAGGAAACGCGCCACAACATCGCGCTGGTGGCGTTTTTCGCCTGGGTGGGTCTAGGCGCCGACGGCATTTCTTCCTCCAACTACGGCCCGGAGCAATCGTTCCGCGCGCTCGGCGAACATACCGATCTCGGCCTTTACCTGGCCCTGGCCACGGCGGTCACCGTATTCATCATCGCGCTGGCCTACAACCAGGTCATCGAGTTGTTTCCGACCGGCGGCGGCGGCTACCGGGTCGCGACCAAGCTCATCGGTCCGTATGCCGGGCTGGCCTCCGGCGCCGCGCTGGTGCTGGATTACGTGCTCACCATCGCCATTTCCATCGCCAGCGGCGTGGACGCGCTGTTCAGCCTGCTCCCGCTCGCCTTTCAGGAGCACAAACTCGCCGCCGGTATCGGTCTGATTAGCCTGCTCATCGCGCTTAACCTGCGCGGCATGAAAGAAGTGATCAAGGTGCTGCTGCCGATTTTTCTCGGCTTCATCCTCACTCACGCGTTTCTGATTATCTACGGCATCGGCGCGCATGCGAACTATTTGCCGCAGCTGATTCCGGCCACGCTGCGGGAAACCTCGTCGCTCGCAGGGCAACTGGGCTGGGCGCAGGTTGCCGCGCTCATGCTGCTCGCCTACTCCCAGGGAGGCGGAACCTATACCGGGCTGGAAGCGGTTTCGAACAACGTCAACGTGCTGGCCGAACCGCGCGTCCGGACCGGCAAAATCACCATGCTCTACATGGCGCTGTCGCTCGCCTTCACCGCCGGCGGCATCATCCTGCTGTACCTGCTGTGGGAGGCGAAACCGGTGGAAGGCCAGACGCTGAACGCGGTGGTGTTCGGCTCCGTCATCCAGAGCCTGGGATGGGATCCCTGGGTCAACAAGACGGCGCTATGGACGGTGCTGGCGCTTGAGGGGGGGCTCTTGTTCGTCGCCGCCAACACCGGCTTTCTCGGCGGTCCGGCGGTGCTCTCGAACATGGCCGCGGACTCCTGGGTGCCGCACAAGTTTCGCTATCTGTCGACGCGGCTCGTGACCGAAAACGGCATCCTGGTGATGGGCCTGGCAGCGCTCGGCATCCTGATCTGGACCGGCGGCAGCGTGTCGCTGCTGGTCATCCTGTACAGCGTCAGCGTATTTCTGACTTTCGCCATCTCTTTGTTCGGACTGTGCGTCTACTGGTGGCGGCATCGCGGCGAACAGGGCAAATGGATCGCGCGCCTCGCCTTGTCGGCGGCCGGCTTCCTCGTGTGCTCGGTGATCCTGGTGATGCTGCTGGTGGAGAAATTCGCCGAAGGCGGATGGCTCACGGCGCTGATCATCGCCGCCATCATCGGCATCTGCCTCACCATACGCAACCACTACAGCTGGGCCAAGGTGCAGATCCGCAAGGTCGATGAAATATTCGCCAATCAGCCCTTCGGCAGCGTCGCCGACCCGCCCAAGCCCGATCCATCCCTGCCGACGGCGGTGTTTCTCGTGGGATCGAGCCGCGGCGGCGGATTGCACGCATTGCTCTGGGTGCAGCGCATGTTCCCGCATCATTTCCGCAATTTCATTTTCGTCAACGCGCGCACGGTCGATGCGCACAGCTACGGCGGCAGCGAAGACATGAAGCTGATGCAAATGGAAGCCAATGTCGCCCTCACCTATTTCGTCAATTTCTGCAACAGCAAGGGTTGGGCGGCGAAATCCTATCTCGCCTTCGGCACCGATCCGATAGACGAGGCGGCCAAACTCGCCGACCAGGTGCGTGAGGAATTTCCGAACTGCATCTTCTTCGCCAGCAAACTCGTCTTCGAGCACGAAAACTGGCTCATCCGCCTGCTGCACAACGAGGCGGCCCTGTCGATCCAGCGCCGCCTGCACCTGCACGGCATGCAAATGGTAATCTTGCCGATGAAAATTTGACCGGATGTCGAGAAAAGGGGAAATACATGACTCTGATAGTGAAATCGGTGCTGATCACCGCCGGCCTCGGGCTGCTCTTGATCTTCTACGAATGGAACATGATGCGCAGGAAGAAAGGAGGGGTGACCCCTCCCGAATGGAGAAACCTGCGGGATTTGTGCTTCATGACGATCGGCGCGTGCGCGCTGGTGGCGTTCGCGGTCGCGAACCTGACGTAATTGCAACCGCAATGCTTCAGCGACGACCCGGTTCGGGATGTCCTGCACCAAGCTTCTGATATGCGACGACCATCCGCCGATCCGCGCGGCGGTGACCTATATCGCGAAGGAGCTGGACCGCAATATCGGCATCGTCGAGGCCGGCAACGCAAGCGAAGCGCTGCAACTGCTTGAACGGCATGCGGACATCGAACTGATCCTGCTGGATCTGCACATGCCCGGCATGAGCGGATTGGAACTGCTGCCCGAACTCAAAGTCAGGTTTCCGTCGCTGCCGGTGGTGGTGCTGTCCTCTGACGACACACGCGCCACGGTCATAGACGCGCTGGAGCGCGGCGCAACCGGATACATTTGCAAGTCCTCGCCTACGGACTTGCTGGCGAAGTTTCTGGAGCACGCACTCAAGGGAAACATCGTGCTGCCGACGACCGTCGGCAGCACCGCGCAAGCCGAACCCGCCGGCAACGCCGGAGCCGCCCCGGCCGCGCTGCAAGGGATGGCAGCTCTGGGGCTCTCGCCGAGACAACTGGACGTGCTCGCCTGCCTGTTGCGCGGCATGACCAACAAACAAATCTGCCGCGAGCTCGGGATGGCCGAAGGCACGGTCAAGAACCACGTCATCGCCGTCTTTCGTGCGCTCGATGTCAGCAGCCGGGCGCAGGCCGTCATCGAAGCAAGCCGGCGCGGTCTGCCGGTCGGAGGCCGGCGCAGTTAGAGCCGGGCTGCACCGACGCTGACAATTACCCGCGTTCCTTTTCCGGGTGCCGAATCAATCTGCCACCGGCCGCCGATGGCCTCGGCTCTTTCCTGCATCGACAGCAGCCCCAGCCCCAGATCTTTGCCGTTGATGCCGGCCAAGTCGATGCCAACGCCGTTGTCGGCGACGCTCAATCGCAGATGATCGGCGTCGCCGTCGAATTCGATCGCGACGCTGCTCGCCCGCGCGTGCTTGGCGCAATTCGTAAGGGCTTCCTGCGCGATGCGGAACAAGGCTATTTTCTTCTCCGCCGGCATCAGCCTCTCCGAATTCGCGCCCTTCACTTCGACCGCGATGCCGGTGCTGCCCTCGAATTTGCGCGCGTATTCTTCCAGCGCGGAGAACAGGTCGCGGTCCTCCAGCAACAGGGGACGCAGGTCGACGCTGATGTCCTTGGCGTTGGCCTTGGCCTCGTCGATCTGCGCGATGAGACCGGACAAGCGCGACTCGATGCTGGCGGCATCGCTGTGCTGCAGCTGTTTTTGCAGAAGCGCGAGGTTGAGGCCGATGGCCGCCAGGTTGGAGCATACCCCGTCGTGAAGCTCCGCCGCCAGCCGCCGCCGCTCCACCTCCTGCGCTTCCCCCAGACGGCGCGTCATGTTCCGCAAACGATGCGCAAGGCTCAATGCCGCCGTTTCGGCCAGCCGGCGCTCCTTGATCTCGGCCTGCAGGGCAGCGTTGGCGGCGCTCAGTTCGGTCGTGCGCTCGTCCACACGCCGCCCGAGGTCCTGGTTGAGCTTGCGGATTTGCTCCTCCGCCCGCTGGCGCGCGGTGATGTCCACGATCACGCCGACCAGGCCGGTGACGTTGCCACCGGCGTCAACGATCTGCCGCCCGGTGATATGTCCCCAGAATTCGCTTCCATCGCCGCGCCGATAGCGGCGCTCCCGATCCAGCGTGGTCATTTTTCCGTCCCTCAGCGCGAACATCGCCTGCCTTTCCGTCTCGCGCTCGTCCCCATGCACATGACTCGGGTACGCGCTGCCGATCAGGTTCTCGAGCGGCAGCGCGAACAGTTCCGCCATGCGCCGGTTGGCGTGGGTAATCACCCCCTGCGTATCGACGTTGAAGATTGCGGCGCTGGATGTGTCGTAGACGAGTTGCAGGTGCGCGATCTGCTCCTGCAGCGCTCGCCCGGCCTCCTGCTGATCGCGGCGCTTGTATGCGAGCAATAGCGCGACTGCCAGCAACAACACCGTAGTCAGGACGCCCGCCACCAGATGGTCTGTGCGCTGCGTGCGGTAGGGGGCCATTACCGTATCCGCCGCCTGCCCGACGAATATGGTCAACGGGTAGCCGGGAACTTTCTGGTAGCGGTACAGGCGCTCGATGCCATCGGTCCTGGCCGTACGGCGATAACCGCCGCTGGGCGCGGCATCCGAACTGAGTCCCGGGGCATCGGCCAGGGATACGCCCGAGACCTTGGCGAGATCGCGCGAGTGGGCCACGATCTGCCCGTCGGCGCGCACCAGGGCGATGATCGACCCGTCGCCGAGTTCGATGTCGTCATAAATCCGCTCCAACGCCGGAGGCGGCACAAACAGCGCCAGCACGCCGGCGAAGCGCCCGCGACGGTCATGGATGGGGCGCGTGAACTTAATCACCCATTGGTTCAGCACCGGTTCATGCATGGGCGCGCCGATCTGCAATCGGCGCTCACCGGACTCTTTGTAGATCTTGAAAAAATGCCGATCCGAGACGTCGGCGCCGTCGAAACCGGGCAAGCTGCTGTAGGCAACCCGGCCGTCCGCGTCGGTTACGACGACCTGCGAGACATTCTCACGCTTCAGGTTTTCCTGTTGCCGCGCGACATGGTCGGCGAAAGGCACGACGCCCTCGACCCATTCCGCGCGCAGGTGCAACAGCACGAAGTCCATGGCGCGCACCGAGGACGCCACGTGCTCTGCCAGGCTGCGCGCGATGTTGCGCCCCTCGGCGTCCGCCCTTTCCAGGGTGTCACGCTCGGCCCTGTGCAGCGCAAAGGCGATCGCCCCCCACAGCGCCAGGGCCATGAGGCCGGCGACGGCGAAAATCGGCAATCCGGTACGGCTGATGATATTGAGGCGCATGCGTCGATTCCGCCCGGGACAGTCGCTGTTCAGACCCCTTCGGCCACGAAGGGAAGTGTTACCTTACCAGAGTGGCGCGTTTCGGGTGGGCAGGCGCTGAATTTGAAAACATCGGGCTGGGCGAAACCTGCCTCAAAATTTGTGGTGTTGCGAAGTCTGCCGCGGTGAACCCGGGGCTTCCAACAGCGGGACAAGCCCGCCAATTCCGGCAAGAACCTGCGCCTATGAAACAGTGCGATCGGACTTGAACGAACCCGGGGCCCCGTGCGTCAAGCCCCGAGCAGGCGCCGCGCCAGCAACCCCTGCATGTCGCGCCGGCCGTCGACGATCAGATACACATGGACGCGTTGCCCCACGATTCGGTAAATCAGCCGATAAGGCTTGAAAAAAGTTTGTCGGTACTCGCGAATACCCGGCGCCAGAAGTTCCTTTGGATGAGACCCGCGCTCCAGGACGAGGTAGTCGGGATCCAGGCCGGCCGGCGCGATGAGCGGATACACGGCGAGATTGGAAAAACTCTGCGGTGCTGCGACCGACAATGCCGCCAAAGTGTCGTCGATCAATTGCATTCGGGTCTCCATATGTTGGGTACCTCCGCCCGGGAGGTGATGGAACCGAGTGTACGTTGCAACAGGCTCAAGGAATGAGCCTGAAGAGAAGAGCAACCCCGGTGGTCAATCGTCTTTGAGGACGCGCCGCATCGTCAGGAAATACGGCCCGATGCCGTCAAGGCGGACGATCGCATAGCCCTCACGGATTTCTTCGCCTCCCCATTTCAATTTCCATCGCGCCGAGAACGTCCAGATCGAGTCCCCGGGCTCCCGCCCGGCCTTGAAGTTCAGCCATGCTCGATTGAGATGGCCAAACGGGAGCCCCGGCACGGCGCCCAGCGGGTCCGTCACGACCTCCCGTGCTTCCAGCGCATCGGGATCCTGCCGCTCGAGCAGATGCTCCCGCTCGACCGCGAATTCCTTTTCCATGATGGGTTCCGTTCCTTGCGAAAACCAGATTTCCCGCGCCTTCCACCAGATCACCAGCGGCCAGGCTGCGACCACCAACAATGCGGCCAGCGCCGGGGCCACGATCTTTTCCAGGGCGTATTCAATGCGGCGCTTCCACACCGGCCTATCGGGATTGCTGCGTTCGTTCTGCGTCCGGCGGAGCTCTGCGAGGACATCATATATGCCTGCCTCGGGTGTTCCGGAAGCAGTGAAATAATGCGCCGCGGCCATGACGATAAACGTGAACACGCCGATTGCCGCGTAGCCGATGACGGCGTGCTGCCATGTCATTTCACTATTCCCCGTCGGTATCCGGCCGCTTGCGGGGGAACACCGTCATCGCGCCAATCCCGTATCCCTCCGGGGCACTTGAATTCTCCGACGTCCCGTTGTTCCGTACATCGGTGCCGGTCACTACCCCCTTCTCGATCTGAATCATGAGATCTTTCTCGTAAGTGCTCGCGTAGCCCATGTGGATGTACTCGATCATCTTTCCTTCGGGTATGCGCAGCGCTCCGGTGTACCAGTGCGCGAAGACT
>MERK01000210.1 GCA_001770575.1 Betaproteobacteria bacterium RIFCSPLOWO2_12_FULL_64_23 | reverse complement strand
CGCATGACCCACGACGTCAAGAACCTGCTGCAGTCGCTCAATGTGCTGTGCGCGGCGGCCGAGCGGGAAGCGGGCGGCTCGGACGAATTGCAGGTGTTGATGCGGCGCCAGTTGCCGGTGATCACGCAGCGCCTGCAGCAGACTATGGACAAGCTGCGCCAGCCGGCAATCGACAGCGGCAGCGCCGTGCCGGCGCGAAGCTGGTGGCACGGCCTGCAGCGCAGCTATGCCGGCCAGAAGATCGAGTTCCGCGAAGGCGAGATCGGGGACCAAGCGTCGCTGCCGCGGGAACTGTTCGATAGCGCCGCCGACAATCTGCTGCAAAACGCGCTCGCCAAGCGCAGGCTGCAGGGCGATATCGCAATTCGCGTCAGCTTTGCCTGCGCTGAGGGGGCGCGGCTGGAAGTATGCGACGCCGGGCGCGCCGTGGCGGCCGAAACCGCGCGCGAATTGCTGCGCGGACCGGTCCCTTCTGACAGCGGCCTTGGCATCGGTTTGTACCAGGTGGCGCGTCATGCCGAGGTCTGCGGATTCACCCTCGCGCTGGCGCACAACGCCGACGGCGACGTGTCGTTCGTGCTCTCGGGGCCGGTCAAACCGGTTGCGGCGCCGACTTCGGCCCCGGCTGCCTAGCCGCGCCCGGCAGTCTTGTTGCGTCTGGAGCTGTCGTGGCTAAAGCGCAGTGCGCATCGCACTTTGCTTCAAGGCAGTCTGCCTGCGCTCACCATTCGGGTGACCAGCACGCTGACCGGAATATAGGCAACCAGGTCGTCGAATTCGCAGAAGTTGCTGCCCGCCGCAGTATCGCTGCAGCTATCTGCCTGCGGCGATTGCTCGCGCGAATAGAAAGTCGTCAACGCAGCAGCAGGGGTGTTGGCGGTCTCGTCGGCATTGACGGCGGGCGGGGCGGCGAATTGCGTTCCGTCGGGTGTATAGGCGCCGTAGCCATTCCTGCCATGCGATATGATCACCAACGGGATGTTCGAGACACTGGTGCCTGTCTTGTTTGCGGCAGTCCGGGTCTTGACCGCGAGCGTTCCTGGCGAGCACAAGGCGAAGGAGGTGGGCGAGGCGGGGGCGGGACTGGGGGTGCATCCCGCTCCCCAGGAAAGTGCCGCGTATGCGTCGGCGAAGTTCACGTCCACGACGTAGCTGAATCGCCGGCCCCAGACGTCGGTTTCGGCCACGCCCAGCGTGGCCCAGGGCAGGACGGCGTACCGGGTGGCGGGCGTTTTGCAGATGTTGCCCGTGACTTCCTCCAGGCCGGCGCCGGTCGCACCGGTGGCGAGTGTGCCGTCCGCCGGGCAGGGCAGCCGCCCGTTTGCCTGGGCGAAACCGGTGAGCGCGTCCTTGATCAGACTCAGTCGGCTCTGCGTCTCGGCGATGTTGCGCGCCTCAACCTGCGTCGACACGGTGGACAGCACGCTGGTCAGCAGCAGGCCGACGACCAACAGTACGATCGCCATTTCGGCCAAGGTGAATCCGGCGCTGCGAGGTTTCATGCCGAAGTCCTCAGGGCGCAACGACAATCACTCTATCGTTGAGGGCCATGCTGAAGCTCGAAACCGTGCCCAACAAGGTCTGGAACGTATAGTTCCCGGTCACGATGTTTTGCGCAGTCGTCGCGTTTTGTCCCTCCAGGTAGTCGGTGACGGGCGCAGAGGGACGCGGATTGCCGTTGAGCGACGAGCCCGCAAGGATGAGGATCGCCCGCTTGTCGTTGTTGGGCGCATTCGCCAGATTGTTGACCGCAAGGCATCTGGGGCTGCCGGTAGGGCTGCAGCTTCCGCCTCCTCCAGGCGCATAACCGGGGGAGACTGCGTAGTAGGTGAGCCTGTGCCATTGGTTGGCGGTGTACCAGCCGGCGTAGGGATCGGTCGAACTGATCAAGGGGCTGGTGATCAGATTGCCGTTGTTGATGGTCACGGTGACAGTGGTGCCGGAGTCGCTCCAGGGCATGGTCGCGTCGAGCATGACGATGCCGGCGCCGGCGTTGTCGAGGCTGCCGCTCAGGCTGCGCGAACTGATCGCGCCGCCGCTGGTGCTTACGTCCGACAGCCGCGTCAGTTGCACAAAACTCAGGCTGACGCCGGCCACGGTGCCGGACATGCGGAACTGCGGCTGGCTGGAAGAGCCCGAGGAGGTGATGTCGCACTTCAGGTCTATCGCCGTAGTGGCGGCGCAATTGCTGGAAATCGAGCCCGAGCCTCCCGTCTGAACTACGGAGGGCGAGGTCCAGTTGTAGCTGAGGCTCCCGACCACCGGCAGCAGGCCTTCGAGCGTGCCCGCCACGCCGGTGTAAGTGGAGATGTCGGGTTTGGCAAACGGCGCAGCAAACGGAAATCCGCCCCAGGCATCGAAATAACGGCTCCGGTTCCGGTTGCTGGAATTGTCGCTCCATTGATTTGAGCTGTCGGTCAAGCTCAAGTCGCTGTTGTAGACGTACAGGCCGACAATATCGTTGCTGATCCAGCCTGCGACCATTGGCTCGACTACCGCGAACAGGTCTTGCGGCGTGATCACGAGCAGCTGGTCATTGAACAGGTTGGCGGCCACCGGGTCGGTCAGGTTTTTCGCGGCGGCGACGTAATCGTCGTAATTGCCGTCACTGTTGATGCCGTCGAGATAATTGGCCGCGGTGTTGCAAGGCTGGCTGTTGTTGTTGCACAGCGTCCCGCCGGGACTGCGGTCCTGGGTGCCGAGGATCGACCCCGGCGCCAATACCACCGCTACCGCATTGTTTGCCGGCGTAAGGCCGGAGATCGTGAGCGTGCCCTGAGTGTCGCTGTTGATGACGCCGGCGCCGGTCCTGAAGTTGTTCGACACGGCGTACCAGAGCAATTCGCCGCTCGCGTCACGCAGTTCGCCTATGCCCAGGGTTCTGTACGGCAGGCGCCCGAGCCGGCTGGCGACGGTGGTGCAGCTGGAGTCGGCGTTGCCATTGTTATCGCGGTCGGGACAGGGCAGGCGGCCCGGCTGAAAACTTGCGCCCTGCAGCGTTTCCGATGCCGACCAGGCGATCAGCGCGGCCTTGGCTTCCTGCATCACCGCGCGGTTTCTATCCGACCTTGCCAGACTCTGCGCGGCGCTGCCTTGGTTCAAGGAACTCACCAGCATATAGGCTGCGGTGGTCGCAAACAGCGTCAGCAGCACCAGCAGGGCCAGCCCGCGCTGCCGTGCCGGCAGATGCATCCTGGGAGTACGGGGCATGGCTTCAGCGTGCCGGCGCCGGCGATTTGGCCGCGGCGCCGCGCCTGGCCGCCGGTTCGACTTTGGCCGAGGGTTTCCCGACCGTGATCTCGCCGCCGTGCAAGTCGTCGCGCACCTCGCCACTCATGCGTTCGTAGATCTGGCCGACCTTGAGGCTGACGCCGGGCTCGTCTGCGTTCGGCACCACCGTGACCCGGGCCGGGTCGCGGCCGCCGTGGCTATCGTACTGGGGCACGCCGTTGATCCAGGTGGCGGTCTTGCCGCCGGAGCGCTGGACGTGGCCGTCGAGCGTGAGCGGGCCTTCCCTGATCTGCGGCGGCGCCTCTACCTCGGTGCGGTCGGTCGCGCGCCTGCGGTCCAGGTCCTGGCGTTGCTCCGGCGTGAAAAACAGGCGGCCGAGTTCTTCCGCTGCCGCAGTGGCGGGCGCGGCGAGGCAGGCAAGCAGCAGCGCGAGCGTAACGAAGAATCTGTTTTTCGGGGAACACAAGAAGCAGATTCCTCGGCCTGCGCCCCGAAGGAAGTCCCCCGAGGGGACGGCCTCGGAATGACAATTCTTAGCGTAGGGATTCTTGGAGATGTCCATGATTCATTATAAACGCGGTATTGGCGGGCACCACGCGTCTAAGCCGGCTTACCGTGGCGTATGGTGATCAGATCGAACACGCAATCCGCTTGCAGCCGCGGGGCGAGCGTGGTTCCGCCGACGCGGCTCTCGCGCAGCACGTCGCAGCTTCTCACCGACAGGTAGGATTTGCCGCGTCTGGCGAGGTCGTCGATGAAGTTGAGCAGGTCCTCCTCGTGCAGCAGCTGCAGTTTCATTTTCACGCGGCTGGCCATGAATTTGACGTCGCCGCCGGGGCTGAAGCCGGGATAGTCGAGGTCTTTCTGCGCCTCGATGCTGTAGTTGACATTGAACAGCCGCCGCTCGTTCTTGATCGCCGTGACGGTGTCGACCCAGTCGAGGCGCTTTTCCTCTCCTACGATGCCGCGCGCTGCCAGCGCCTGGTACTGCTGCAGACTGGCCTTGATTTCGCGCTCTTCCTCGTTGGCGCTGGCAAGCCTCGCTTGCACCTCGGCGCGCTGCGCCGAGGTGGCCGCTGCCAGTTTTTTCGTTTCCTGCAAATAGCCGTCGGCGGCGAAATAGCAGGCCGCGCCGGCGAGGATCAGCGCGAGGCAGCCCGCGCTCGGCAGGCGCAGCCGCTTCAGGTCCTTGCGGCCCAGTTTCATCGGCCCAGTTTCCTGCCGACGGTGACGCTAAAGGCCGCGTCTTCCGCGATCGCGCGCTCCGATCCGATGTCGCCGGCGAGCGTATCTTCCGAGGTGATGGCGAAGGGCATGTGTACGTCCGTGATCTCCAGCTGCGGGTTGTTCTTCAGGGTAGCGATGAATTGGCCGGCCGTGTCGGTGATCGCACGCAGATCGTCCCGGCGCGCGCCCACCACCCGCGCCGAGACGAGCGCCAGCGCATAGCCCGGGTCGGCCGCGGCGGCGGGCGCAGCGGGAGCCGCCTTGGGCGCCGCGCCCTTGGGGCTAGTCGGTGCCTGCGGCTTGCCGACGCGCCACTGGATGCGCTCGATCTCCACCTGCGGAAAGCCGGTCAGCGCCTTGCTGATGTCAGCGAACAGGTAGGCCGGCGACGTCGTCTGCACCTGCAGCACGTGGTACTGCTTGATCGTGGTCTTGAGGTTTGCGGTGGAGGTCGGCGTCGGCGGAAAAGTGGAGGTGACGCTCGCGTAATTGGCGCTGAGCGCCCGGAACCGGCTCTGGTCGGACTGGATCTGCCCGCGCAGGCTGTACACGTCGAAGAGTTGCGCCCCCGCGAACAGCAGCCCCGTGGCCAACACCGCCATGCCGGTCGCATACAGGCCGCGACTGACCTGCCACAGGCGATAATGATGGCGGTGCTGCTCCTGCGCGAACTGTTCCGCGGGAGCGGCGGCGGCGACCGCGTGCAGGAACAGGGCGTCGCAGGGCGCGTCCGGCGGAAAGCGTTTCAGGCCGGCCGCGCGGCACTGGCTGTCCGCGTTGACCAGGTGGAAGTGCAGCACCTCGGTGCTGCGGCAAGCCTCGGTGAGCGCGGCATGATAGTGCCCCGCGGCGAGCACCATCACGTCGATCGGCGTGGCGGCCGTCGGCAGCACCCGCATGGTCACCAGGTATTGCTGCAGGCGTGCCGATTCGCTGGCGCAGGCTGCGGCCACGCCCGCCGCGTCCTCCAGGTTCAGCCGGCCGACGCGGGAAAAGCGGATCTTGCCGTCCTCGACGTAGCTTTGCCGCATGCCCGTCTGCTGCACGCTCACCAGCAGGCAGCGCGGCAATTTGAGTCCTGCGCCTTTGATCAGGGCGGGCGCGAGCAGCGCGGTGGAGTAGACCCCGACCAGGCGGCATTCGTTCTGCTCCAGCGCGCTGAGCCAGGGCTGGAACTGCTGCGTGTTGGAGAACGAGGCGTACAGCACTTTCTCGTTGCGCCGCTCGCTCTTCTCGTATCCGAGCGACATGCTGAGGGTGAGGCTGGTGTCGCGGTAGCGTTGCGCGAGCTTGCGCGCGAGCACCTGTCGCCGGTCACCGCGGCCGAGGTAGGGGACGGTGTCCTGGTGGTAGTCCTCCTCCACCACGTCGACCACCAGGTAATAGAGGTTGCGCGAGCGGGCGAGATAAGCGGAGAAGGCGGCGATGCCCCGGTCGTTGCGCTCGAACGTTGCATCGACGACCAGGCCGCCGCGCGACAGGCGATGGGCCGTCAGCCGGTTGGCGGTGAGGTAGAGCAGGCGCTTGGTCGGCATGGCGCTATTAGAACTTGATCTTGCTGATGGAGTCGTAGATCGGACCCAGCACCGACAGCATCACCCAGCCGAGGAGCGCGCCGAGGATGACGGTCATGGCGGGCTCGATCATCACCTCCACTTTGCCGATGGCATCCTTTACGTCGCGGTTGTAGAAGTAGGACACGTTGAGCAGCGCATTGTCGAGCTTGCCGGAGGACTCGCCCACGCGCAGCATGCGTATCACCAGAGGCGGGAACAAGCCCACGTCCTGGAACGCGGTGGAAACGTTCTTGCCTTCGGCGATCTGCTGCCCGGCGCGCTCCAGGGCTTCCTTGATCACCAGATTGCCGGCGACTTCCTCGGAGGTCTTGATGCAGTCGAGAATGGTGATGCCGGCCGAATACATCATGGCGAAGATGCTGGCGAAACGCGACAGAATGATTTTGTGCTGGATCGGCCCGAGCAGCGGCAGGTGCAGCTTGAAATCGTCGAAGCGGTAGCGGAACCCGGGGCTGCGCGCGATGGCGAGCTTGATGCCGGCGAAGGCGATCACCGGTGCGGCGAGGACCGCCCACCAGTAGTCGATGAAAAAACCGGAGACGTGGATCAGGATGCGCGTCTGCAGCGGGATCGCCTGGCCGGTGCCTTTGATGAAGCCGATCATCTGCGGCACCAGGTAGATCATCAGGAACATGGTGACGATCAGCACTATGCTGCCGACGAAGGCCGGGTATATCATCAGCTTCTTCGTCTGCGCGATCAGTTCGTCCTCCCATTTCAGATTTTCCGCGAGGTGCTTCAGCACCTGGGACATGCGCCCGGTTTCCTCGCCCGCGCGGATCAGGCTGGCGAATACCGCGGGGAACACGTCCGTATAGTCGGCCATGGCGGCCGACAGGCCCTGCCCGCCCTGGATGCTCTCGATCAGCCCGGAAATGACTTCGCGGAAGCGCGGGTTCTCGACGCTGTCGCGCAGGTCGGTCAGCGATTCGAGGATGGGCACGCCGGCGGCCGTGAGTTGCTCCAGGTGGAAGCAGAAGTTGATCAGCTCGGGCCGCCCGATCGCGCCCTTGAACATGCTCGCGCGCCTGCGCGCCGGCCCGCCGACGACGAGGTCGAGCCCCATGCGCTGCAGCCGCAGTTCCAGATCGATCAGGTTGATGGCTTCGATCTGGCCCATGAGCGACTTGCCGCGGTCGTCGATTGCCTTGTAGGAGTACAGCGCCATGTGTGTCGAGGAGTGGCGGCGGGCGCGCTACATGCGGTCGGTGAGATCCACCACCCGCATGAGTTCGTCCAGTGTGGTCGTTCCCTCGAGGACGCGACGCGCGCCGTCGTCCGTGAGGGTGCGGAAACCCTTGGCTATGGCGGCGAGCTGCAGTTCGCGCGCGGTGGCGCGGCGCGCGATCAGTTCGTCCATGTCCACGTCCAGCTTCAATATCTCCATGATTGCCAGCCGCCCGCGGTAGCCCTGGTACTCGCAGTGGTCGCAGCCCACCGCGCGATAAACGGTGGGCGGCCGCTCGACCTTGACCCCGAGCAGGCGGCATTCGGCCGAAGTCGCCGTGTAGGGCTGGCGGCAGTGCTTGCACAGGCGCCGGATCAGCCGCTGGGCGATGATGCCGATCATATTGCCCGCCATGACCTCGGGGGTGATGCCGGTATCGAGCAGGCGCGGAAAGGCGCCCACCGCGGAATTGGTGTGCAGCGTGGAATAGACCTGGTGGCCGGTCATGGCGGCGCGAAACGCCATTTCCGCGGTTTCCTCGTCGCGGATCTCGCCCACCAGGATCACGTCCGGGTCCTGGCGCATGAGCGAGCGGATGCCGTTGGCGAAGTCCATTTTCGCGGCCTCGTTCACCGAGGTCTGGCGGATCAGCGTCATCGGGTACTCGACCGGGTCCTCCATGGTCATGATGTTGAGGGCGTCGGAATTGATGTGATTGAGGATCGAGTACAAGGTGGTGGTCTTGCCGCTGCCGGTCGGGCCGGTCACCAGGATGATGCCTTCGGGGCGCGAGATCATGCGCTTCAGCAGGTCGAGCTGGCTCGATTCGAGGCCCAGCCCGTCCAGGGGCACGATGCCCTTTTGCCGGTCGAGAATCCGCAGCACCACGTTCTCGCCATGGCTGGTCGCCTGCGAAGCGACGCGGAAATCCACCTGTCTGCCGCTGAGCGAGAGGGAAATGCGTCCGTCCTGGGGCGCGCGCGTTTCCGCGATGTTCATCTTCGCCAGCACCTTGATGCGCACCGCCATCGCCGGCCAGTAGGTCTTGTGCAACGAGCGGATCTGGCGCAGCACGCCGTCGATGCGGTAGCGGATGCGCAGGAAATTCTGCTCCGGCTCGAAGTGGATGTCGGACGCATTTTTTCCGACCGCGTCGGCGAGCAGGGCCGCGATCAGCCGCACCACCGGCTGGCTATACTGCTCGCCCGCGCCGGCCAGGCTCTGGTAGTCGATCTCGCCGGTCTCGATCTCGTGCAGAATGCCATCGATGGACAACTCGTGGCCGTAGTACTGCTCGATCGCGCGCGTGATCTCGGTATCGCCGGCCAGGCGCGGCTCCAGCTCCAGCTCTCCGCGCAGGCGCGCGCGCAACTGGTCCATGGCGACGATGTTGTTGATATCCGACAGCGCCACGATCAGCGTGCCGCGGTCGCGGTCCAGCGCCATCGGGAATATGTGATGGCGCAGCGCGAAATCGCGCGGCACCAACTTCATCGCCTGCGAGTCGATGATGATCTGGGACAGGTCGACGCTTTGCAGCCCGAGCTTCTCCGACAGCGCGTCGCGCAGCGTGGCTTCGGAAACGAAGCCCAGGTTGACCAGGAGCTTCCCCACCGGAAGCTTGGACTTCATCTGCTCCAGCAGCGCGATGCGCAACTGGTCCTCGGTCAGGATGCCCTGCGAGATCAGGATCTGGCCGATATGGCGCTTGGCCGCAGTGGTCGGAGAGGCGGGGAAATTCATGGTCAGCGCGCGAGCTGTGACACCCTCTTGCTTACCTGGGCCCGGTCGAAGGAAACCGGATGGCCTTCGGCCAGCGTCAGCGCGCGCCGATAGTACTCCAGCGCCGGCGTGGTCTGGTGCATCTTGTCCAGACTGACGGCGAGATTATAGGCAAAATCGGGATGTTCGGGGTTGCCCGTGTAGGCGCGGAAATAGGCCTGCTGCGCTTCGGCCCAGTGGCCCTGCGCCGCGTACTGATTGCCGAGCGTGAAATACAGGAAGTTCGCTTCGGGCTGCGCCGCGATCATGTTCTTCAGGCGCGATTCCGCGGCCAGCGGATCGATCTGTCCTTTCAAGCCGATCAGCCCGGCCTGGGCGTACGGATCGCGCGGATCGAGCTCGAGCAGGCGCGTGTAAAAGCGCTCGGCGGCGTCGTAGCGCTTGGCCTGCATCTCCACCGCCGCCAGTCCCAGCAGCGCATCGCGGTTGTCGGGGCCATTGCGCAGCACCTGCTGATAACCGTCGCGCGCGCGCGCCAGGTCGCCGGCGTTGAACGCCTGGTAAGCGCCCTCCAGCACCGGGTCGGCCTGGACCCGGGCAGGTGTGATCTTGATGTCGCCGTCGCGTCGCGCCGCAGGCGGCTGCGTCGCCGCAGCAGTCGCCGCTGCAGTCCGCCGCGCAGGGGCGGCTGGCGCAGCCGCAGGCGCAGCAGCAGGCGCCGCAGCGGGCGGCGCTGCGCCCGGGGCGGACGCGATGGGCGCAGGCGGCGCTGGCTGGGTGCCCACGGGGGGCGCCACCGCGGCCGCGGCGGGCGCCTGCGATGCGGCTGCAGGAGCCGCCGGTGCCGCAGCCACCGGCAGGCGGGCGGGTTGTGCCGAGGGTGGCGGCAGCTTGTACGTGTTTTTCGGCTGCATCTCGTACCAGAAGTAGCCGACCGTGCCCAGCGCGAACAGCCCCAGCGCGCCCATAGTGATGTAGAACGGCTTGCGTGGGTTGACGTCCAGTTCCTTGGCCTCGAACATCTGCTGCGCCTGTTTGCGCTCCACGGTTTCACTCGTCGGACTGAATTCGGTTTCAAAAGGCGCCGCGCGCGGCGGGGGCGCAGGCGGCGCGACGGGCGCTGCCCGCGGTCGGTCCTCCAGCGCGAGTTCGAGAACCGGCCTATCCTCGCGCTTGGGCGCCGGCGCGGGCTCGGCCACGCTCAGATCCTCGCTGTGAATCTCCATCGGCTGAGAGATGTCGGGCAGCTTGTCGCGCGTGAACGGCGGCGGCGTGTCCGCAGCCGGCGGCTGCTCTTTCGCCGCCTGCTTCGCCAGTTCGGCTTTTTTCAGCGCTTCGAGCAGCAGGCTCATCGCGGCGCACCCTGTGGATCACCGAGGAGCGGCGGTTTGCCCGGATTGGGCGCAGCCATGAATTTATCGTCCGGCAAGAAGGTGCGGTAGCCGCGGTAGTCGCCGTCAATGCTGGCATCGCGGATGATGATCGGGCGCATGAACACGACAAGCTCGGTCTTGGTGTTGCTCTGGTTTTTGTTTCCGAAAAACCCGCCGTAGCCGGCGAGGCGGCTCGCGCCGGGCACGCTGTCCTCGAGGTCGTTGACTTCGTCCTGAATCAAGCCGCCCATCACCGCGATCTGGCCGCTGTTCACTTTGATCATCGACTCCATTTCGCGTGTCCGTATGACGGGAATCCTGCTGACGATCGCGCCCAAGCTCGGATTGGGATCGTTAACATAGTCGACGATGCGCGAGACGCTGGGGCGCACGTTGAGCAGCACGCTGTCGGCTTCGCTGATCTGCGGCGTCACGTTCATGATTAAACCGACGGCCACGATGTTGGGTGTGGTGGTGAACGTGGTGACCGTAGCGCTGTTTATCGTGCCAGGTACTGTCGTGCCTTGGATGGTGAAGTAGACTCGGTTGTCCACCACCTTCAGGATCGCGGTCTGGTTGTTGAGCACCGTCAGCCGCGGGCTGGAGAGCACGCGCACATTGCCGAACGATTCGAGCAGCCGCACCGAGGCGAGCAGATTGCTGTAATTGGGCGCCGCGGCGCCGAGCACGAAAAGGCTGCCGGTCGGCGACGCCGTGGTGCTGCCGCTGGCCGATTGACTGAAAGTGAACCCGGTCGAGCCCTGCCGCGCTGCCGACCAGTCTATGCCCTGCTGATACTGGTTGTTTAACTGCACTTCGGCGATGGTGGCTTCTATCAACACCTGGCGTTTGGCGTTGGATAGCACCTGGTCGAGGAATTCCTGGATCTTCTCATGCTGGCGCGAAGTGGCGCGGATGCTGAGCACGCCCGACTCGGGGTTGGCGATGACCGAAGCCGCCTCGCGGAAACTTGCTGCTTGTTGCGCCGGCGTTGCGGCTGCGGCAGGCGCGGCGCCCGCCGCTGCGCCCCGCGGCGCCGCCGGGGTTGCAACCGGAACTGCCGCCGGAACTGCAACGCCCGCCTGCCCCGGCGCGGGGAGAATCTTGTCGGTCTCGTGCAGTATGTCCTGCACGTTCTTCACCAGCGTATCCCAGAAATGGTTGGTTGCCTTGCTGGTTATCGAAGTGGTCGACTGATTGCCTCCGGCGCCGCCGCCCCCGCCCCCCGCCCCGCCCGCGCCCGGCGTCGCCACCTGGGTCGAGGTACCGACTTTGCTGTCGGTGTCGCGCTGCATGTTGACGTAATCGACCTTGTAGATGCGCAGATAGGGCGTATCGGGCATCACCGCGAGGTTCGGGCCGTCGAGTTCGTAGCGCATGTCCACCTGCTTGGCGATGCGCGCGAGGAGCTGCTGCAGGGTCTGGTCGATGGCGTTGAGCGTGACGCTGCCGGCGATGCCGGAATGAATGTCGACGTTGAGCTTGGCGTCGCGTGCGAGCGCGAACAGCAGCTCCTGCACCTTGACGTTGTTGACCACTACGCTATAGGTTTCCGGCTGCGCAGCGGGCTTGGGTTTGGGCAATATGGGCGTGATCCGCACCGGCTCGGGGATTTCGCCTGCAGGCGCCGGCGCCGCGGCCTGTACATGCCCAGGCGAGGGTTTCATCGGCTGCATGCCGCAACCGGCGATGAGCAGACAGGTCCCAAACATCAGCCCAACTTTAAGTTTCATGTGTCTCACCATTGATATATATATGGTTTCCATCTTGGATTATATAGCACAACCGCATTAGCGCAATACGTTCCCTGAAGCGTTCGTTGTGCCGTGTCCGGGCGGCGCGCCGCGTGCGTTTGCAACGGCGGAAGACCTATTGGCGGTTCTGGCTGCGCATGCGCTCCACGCTGCGCGGAAACGGAGCGAATTGCCTGTAGGCGGGGGGCAGAGTCCCGATGCTCTGCTTGGCCTCCGCGTGGGTGGCGTAGAGCCCGTAGGCGAGGCGATAGTGCTGCTGATTGTCGAACTTGACGCCGTAGACGTAGAAATCCGACAGCTTGAGTCTTTTTCGCGCGGCGAGCGCGAGCAGTTCCTCCAGTGCGTGCAGGTCGCGTGCGCCGGAGGTGAACAGCTGAATCGAATAGTGATCGCCGGGCGCGCTTTTCAGCCATTCCTGGGTGGCGGCAAAGCGCGCTCGCGTGCGTTTTCCCGCGGGCGGCGGCGGCGGCACGTGATTCAGCGAGCCTGGCTCGGTGCCGATTGCGGCCGGCATTGCGGGCTGTTCCGGGGACGTCGCCGGGGGCGCCGCGGTCGCAGGCGTGGCCACGGCATCAACTGGCGCAGCTGCAGCGCTCGGTGGCGCGGCCACGGAAACTGCCGGCCTGACCGCCGCCGGCTGTGCCGGGGGCGCGTCAATTGCGGCCGGTTGCGGCGCTGCCGCGGGCGCCGCCGGAGGCGGGTCAATCGCTGTCGGTTGCGCGGCCGGCGGCTGTGCCGGGGGCAGGATGATCGACGCCGGTTGCGCAGCCGGCGGCGGTGCCGGCTGCGATAGCAGGTAATGCAGCCCCAGCCCCAGCGCGAGACCGGCCGCCACGCCGCCCGCTGCCAAACCGATCCTGGCTTTGCTCATGCCGGGGTGATAGAACTCGGAGTCGCGGATGGCGCGCTCGACGTGCCGGGCGGTGATGCCGTGTTGATTGTCGGCGAAGGCGGCGAGCAGGGACTTGTCGGCGAGAATATTGACGCGCCTCGTCAGGCCTTCCGAGGCCTTGACCATGCGGCGCACCGCCTCCGGGGCGAACACGTTTGGCCCGCGGTAGCCGGCCGCGCGCATGCGGAAGTCCAGATAAGCTTCGACATCGGAGCGCACCAGCGGCGCCAGGATGAAGCTGTGGGTGATGCGCTCCTTCAGCGGGCGCATTTGCGGCATGGACAGATGCGCGTCCAGCTCCGGCTGGCCGAACAGCACGATCTGCAACAGTTTCGAGTGGCTGGACTCGAGGTTTGACAGCAGGCGGACTTGTTCGAGTGTTTCCTGCGGCATGGCGTGAGCTTCGTCAATCAATAACACCACGCGCTGGTTCTCGCCATGCAGGGTGATCAGGTGCTGCTGCAGCCCGAGCAGCAGAATGGACAGGCGCTCGCTCTTCGGCCTGATGTCGAGCTCTTCGGCGATGGCGTAGATGATCTCGTCGCGCGAAAGCGATGGATTTGAAAGCAGGATGGTTTGCACTTGTTGGGGCAGGCGCTCCATCAGCACCCGGCACAACATGGTCTTGCCGCTGCCCACCTCGCCGGACACTTTGACGATGCCTTCGTCGTGAGTGATGGCGTAGAGCAGCGCCTCCAGCGTCGCGCCGCGGTTCGCGCCGCCGAAGAAAAAATCGGTGTGCGGGGTGATGCGAAACGGCGGCTCGTTCAAACCGAAATGGTTGAGGTACATGGCGCCGCCTATTTCCTGTCCTGCTGTTCCATGCGCGAGTACAGCGTAGTGCGGTTGATGCCCAGCATTTTCGCCGCCTGGCTGACGTTGCCGTGGGTAAGGCGCATGGCCGCCTGGATATAGCCCTGCTCCCAGGCGCGGAGCATGTCGTCGAGATTGAACTGGCGCTCGCGCTGCAAATGGCGCTGCGCCTGTTCGATCAGCGCCTGCGCATCGCCGGGCGGTCCGAGTTCCGCCGCAGCCGCGGGCGGCACTTCGGCGGGCGCCGCCGGCTCGAGTTCGGGCTCGAGTTCGAGCGCTGACAGCCTCTGCCCGGGGTACTTGGCGGTAAGGCGGATGACAATGTTTTTCAGCTCGCGCACATTGCCGGGAAAGCGGTAGCCGCGCCATAGCTCGGTTGCGCCCGGATCGAGCGTGAACGGCGCGAGCTCGGCCTGTTCGGCGTAGATGCGGCTGAAGTGCGCCAGCAGCAGCATCTTGTCCTCGCCCATTTCGCGCAGCGGCGGGACGTCGATCGAAAACACCGACAGACGGTGATACAGGTCGGCACGGAAACGGCCGCTCTTTATTTCCTGGCGCAGGTCACGGTTGGTGGCGGCGATCACGCGCGCGTGGGAAATGCGCTGCTGGGTTTCGCCCACGCGCTGAAACTCGCCATTCTCGAGCACGCGCAGCAGCTTGGCCTGCAGTTCCAGCGGCAGTTCGCCAATCTCGTCCAGGAACAACGTGCCCTCCTGGGCGTCCTCGAAATAGCCCGACTTGTTGGCGCTGGCGCCGGTGAACGCGCCCTTGGCGTAACCGAACAAGGTAGGCTCGACCAGGGTGGGGGCGATGGCGGCGCAGTTGAGCGCGAACCAGGGTTTGTCCTTGCGCAAGGAAAGGCGATGCAAACAGTGGGCGACCACCTCCTTGCCGCTGCCCGATTCGCCCTCGATCAGCGCCGGGAAGGGTGAGTCCGCGTACTGGCCGATCTGGCTTTTCAGCGTTTCCAGCACCGGGCTCGCGCCGATCAGCTGCTCGCCCTTCGTCTCGGCGTCGCCGGGGATTTCCGCGGCGCGGAACTGCAGCGCGTGCAGCAGCAGCTTTTTCAGGCCTTCGGCTTCGCACGGTTTGGCCACGAAATCGGTTGCGCCCAAGGTGCGGGCATGGCGCGCGTTGGCGGCATCGTTCTGGCCCGAGAGCACCAGGATTTTCATCGTCGGGGAGTGCGCGAGCAGTTCGGCGATGAGCTGAAAACCTTCGTCCGGCCGGTGCGGCAGCGGCGGCAGTCCCAGGTCCACCAGCGCCAGCTGCGGCGGGCTCGGCTGCCGGCGCACCAGGCTCACCGCGTTCTTGCGCGAGTCGCTTACCATCACATCGAAATCCTTGCCCAGGGCGTAGGCAAGGGTGTCGGTGATCAGCGGATCGTCGTCGACGATCAGCAGGCTGGGCTTGTTATCGCTCATTTCAACATGAGGGGATACATCCCCTCATACTCCCCTATATTGGGGGCCATTTCGGTAATTCTGAAATGGCCTCTTAGTCATGGGCACCGCTTTCGATGCATTTGAGGAAGGCTTGTTCGATCGAGTCCTTCGCGTAACCCTGCATCAGCGCGCGCGGGCTGCCGGAAAAACACAACCGGCCCTGGTGCAGCACCACCATGTGTTCGCAAATTTCCTCGACGTCGGACAGGGCGTGGGAAGTGAAGAACAAGGTGCGGCCCTGCTCGCGCAATTGCCGCAGCAACTGCTTGACGCGCGCGCGCGCCAGGGGATCCAGCCCGCTCATCGGTTCGTCCAGAATCAGCAGGTCAGGCTCGGCCAGCAGGCAGGCCGCCAGCCCCAGCTTTTGCGTCATCCCCTTCGAATACGAGCGCACCGGCTGGTCCAGCGCCGCCGCGTCCAGATCGAGCGCGGCAAACATGGCGCGCACGCTGTCCTCGCCGGCGGTGCGCTCATCGAGCGTGAGCATATAGCCGAGGAAGTCGCGTCCGGTGAGGAAATAGGGCGGCATGAACCGCTCAGGCAGAAACGCCAGCCGCGCACGGGCATGGCTATCGGTATGCCGGGTGCCGAAGATCTCGATGCGGCCGCCGTCGACGTGGCAGAAGTCGAGCAGGCATTTGATCAGCGTGGTCTTGCCGGCGCCATTGATGCCGACCAGGCCGAAAGTCATTCCGGCGGCGATGTCGAGGTCGATCCCCCGCAGCACCGCCTGGTGGCCATAGCTTTTCCTGACCTGGTCGAAACGGACAGCCGACTGCGCCATTGGATCCAGCGAGCTATGCAAAGTAATTACTATAACAGGCCAGGGCTGCGCTGTGATGGCCCGGCGTGGTTCACCCCAATGCGCCGCCGCGGCCGTCTGGTAGAATGCGCACTCCGTGCATATTGCTGACGCCATTGCGTGCCGACGATGCCTGCAACAGACAACCTGGTCGAGGTCGAGAACGTAAACTTCGCCTACGACAGCCGTCACATCCTCAAGGGCGTGAACCTCGGCATCCGCCGCGGCCAGGTGGTGGCGATCATGGGGCCGTCCGGCTGCGGCAAGACCACGCTGCTGCGCCTGATCGGCGGCGCGCTGCGTCCCACCCAGGGCGAGGTGCGCGTCAACGGCGAGGCGGTGGCCAAACTGGGTCACGACGAACTGTTCGCGCTGCGCCGCAAGATGGGGATGCTGTTTCAGTTCGGAGCCCTGTTCACGGACCTGTCGTGCTACGACAACGTCGCTTTCCAGATGCGCGAGCACACCGATATGCCGGAGGAGTTGATTGACGATCTGGTGCTGATGAAGCTGCAGGCAGTAGGCCTGCGCGGCGCGCACCGGCTCATGCCCTCCGAGCTCTCGGGCGGAATGGCCAGACGCGTGGCGCTGGCGCGCACCACGGCGCTCGATCCGATGCTGATCATGTACGACGAGCCTTTCGCCGGCCTGGACCCCGTTTCCATGGGGGTTATCGGGCACCTGATCCGGCGTTTGAACGACTCGCTCGGCGCCACTTCCATCATCGTCACGCACGATGTGGCCGAGGCGCTGGGGCTCGTGGACCATGTCTTTTTCATGTCCGAGGGCGCGATCGTCACCGAGGGGACTCCCGACGAATTGCGTGCCTCCGACAAGCCGCCCGCGCATCAGTTCGTCTACGGAGAAACGGACGGACCGATGCCGTTTCACTATCCGGCCGACGACTACGCGCGCGACCTGCACGCCACGGAAGGGCGATGACCGCGCTGATCAATTTTCTTGAAAACCTGGGCGGACGTGCGACCGGCTCGGTCCACCGACTCGGGTTCGCCAGCCGCTTCTTGCTATTGACGCTGCGCAACTCGGGCTTATGCTTGCGCCGCTTCTCGCTGGTCGCGCGCGAGATCTATTTCGCCGGAGTGCTGTCGCTGATCATCATTCTCGTGTCGGGCCTGTTCGTCGGCATGGTGCTGGGCCTGCAGGGCTACGACACCCTGGTGCGCTACGGCTCTTCCTCGGCGCTGGGCGTGCTGGTGGCGCTGTCGCTGGTGCGCGAGCTCGGGCCGGTGGTGGCAGGCCTGTTGTTCGCCAGCCGCGCCGGCTCGGCCATCACCGCGGAAATCGGCCTGATGAAGGCCACCGAGCAGCTGGCGGCAATGGAGATGATGGCGGTGGATCCGATTGCGCGGGTGATTGCGCCGCGCTTCTGGGCCGGCGTGATCTCGATGCCGCTGCTGGCGGCCATGTTCTCCGGCATGGGCGTATTCGGCGGCTATCTGGTCGGCGTGCGGCTGATCGGCGTCGATGAAGGCTCGTTCTGGTCGCAGATGCAGGACGCGGTCGACTTCCAGGAGGACATACTCAACGGCGTGATCAAGAGCGTGGTGTTCGGCATCGCGGTTTCCTGGATCGCGGTGTTCGAGGGCTATGACGCTCCGCCTACCGCCGAGGGCGTATCCGGTGCGACCACGCGCACGGTGGTGAACTCGTCGCTGTCGATACTCGCGCTGGATTTCATGCTGACTGCATTCATGTTTCGAGGGGCTTAAAGATGATGAAGCGTAAGGCACTGGACCTGTGGGTGGGCGTGTTTGTCGCCATGGGGTTGGGCGCGCTCTTGTTCCTGGCGCTGAAAGTGGGAAATCTTGCGTCCTTCTCCGCCGCCGAAGCATACCTGATCAAGGCGAATTTTGATAACATTGGCGGCCTGAAGAAGCGGGCACCGGTGAAAAGCGCGGGGGTGGTGGTCGGGCGGGTCGAGGACATCGTTTTCGATACGGAAACGTACGAAGCGACGGTCGCCATGTCGATCGACAGGCGCTACGGGTTTCCGAAGGACACGTCGGCAAAAATACTGACCGCGGGCCTGCTCGGCGAGCAATACGTCGGCCTGGCAGCTGGCGGCGACACGGTGAAGTTGAAGGACGGCGAAAAGCTCAAGATCACACAGTCCGCGGTGGTGCTGGAGAACCTGATCAGCCAGTTTCTGTTCGACAAGGCGGCGGACGGCGGCAAAGACGGCAAATAGAAGAGGACGATGATCATGCTGCGGTGTTTTTCCGGATTGCTGTTGCTCGGCGCGCTCGGCGGCCTGGGCGGATGCGCTACGACCGGCGGCAATCCCGACGACCCGCTGGAGAGCTACAACCGCGCCATGTTTACCTTCAACGACGGCGTGGACAAGGCCATCATCAAGCCGATTGCCAGCGGCTACAAAGCGGTATTGCCGGAGTTCGCCCGTACCGGCGTGACCAATTTCTTCGCCAACCTGGGCGATATCTGGATCGGAGTCAACAACGTCCTGCAAGGCAAGGTCGGCGCCGGCGTGAGCGATTTCGGCCGCTTCGCCATAAACACGACGGTGGGCATACTGGGTTTGTTCGACGTCGCCAGCAACGCCGGGCTGGAGAAACACAACGAGGATTTCGGCCAGACCCTGGGCCGCTGGGGCGTGGGCAGCGGAGCTTTCGTGGTGCTGCCCGTTCTCGGGCCAAGCAGTGTGCGCGACGCCATCAGCCTGTTCGCCGCAGATTGGCACGGTGACCCGCTCTGGTACGTGGGCAACATTCCGGCGCGCAACGAGCTGTACGGCGTGCGTCTCGTCGACAACCGCGCCAACCTGCTCGACCTCGGCCAGCTGGCCGAAGACGCGGCGCTGGACTACTATTCCTACGTGCGCGGCGCGTATCTGCAGCGCCGCCGCAGCCTGATTTACGACGGCGATCCGCCGCGCGAGTCCGATCCCGACCGGAGTTCGGAATCGGGCCCAGGCAGAAAGTCGGCAGCACAGGCTGAGGGCGAACCGGCGCCGGCGCGGCTCACCGGCGCGTCGGTCCAGCCGGTTATCGCCGCTGCGGACCAGGAACTCGCGCCGGCGCAGGAATTTTCCGGCGTCCGGCCGCAGCCGGCCGCGGCCGGGCAGGCGGCAGCGAGCGTGGGCCCGCGCAGTTATCAACCCATGGTTCCGCGCAATTACGCTGCGGTGCTCGCCGTTTCCGGCGAGACGCGCACCGGGTTCGTGCGCACCGGCCTGCGGCCATGATCAAGCTTTTTGTCGCGTTTTGTTTTTCGCTGTTTGCGACTGCGATTGGCGCACAGGACGTTGCGCCCGACGCTCTGATCAGGAGCATTAGCGACGACGTGATCGGCATCGTCAAACAGGACAAGGATATCAAGGCAGGCAACCGCTCAAAGATCAATGATCTGGTCGAGGCCAAGGTGCTGCCGCATTTCAGCTTCAACCACATGACTGCGCTCGCCATGGGGCGCAACTGGCCCAAGGCGAACGCGGAGCAGCAAAAGGCGCTGGTCGCCGAATTTCGCGCCCTGCTGGTGCACACCTACTCGGGCGCCTTGTCCACCTACAAGAACGAGGTGATCGAGTTCCGGCCGCTGCGCGCCGCCGCGGGAGACCCCGATGTCACGGTCAGGACCCAGGTGAAGCGGCCGGGCACCGAGCCGATCGGCATCGATTACAGCATGGAAAAAACGCCGGGCGGGTGGAAGGTCTACGATGTCGTCGTCGGCGGTGTAAGCCTGGTGACCAACTACCGCGACAGTTTCAACGCCGAGATTCGCGAAAACGGCGTGGATGGTCTGATCAAGTCGCTCGCCAGCAAGAACCGCTCCCTGGCGACCCAGTCAGGCGCCAAGCCCAAGTGATCACCCAAGAAGGCGACCGGTTGCTGTTGCAAGGGCCGGTCACGATCGGCACCGTCTCCGCGCTTTTGGCGCAAGTGCGCACGCTGCTCGCGCCGGGCGTGGCGGTGCTCGATTTCGAAGGCGTTACCGAGGTGGATTCGGCGGCAGTGGCGCTGGCCCTGGAGTGCCTGCGCGAGGCGCGCCGGCGCAAGCTCGCGCTGTCCCTCGCCAACCTGCCCGAGGCGATGCAACACCTCGCCGAACTCTACGCTGTATCCGAGTTGCTGCAGGCCGATCCGGCCTGATGTTTCCACGCCCAGGGTCTGTTGACATTCATCGCGTGAGACGCGTTGCCTCCAAATGCGGATGACTGCAAGGCGCGCGACGCCCCGAAGGAAGTCCCCTTGGGGGACGATGCCAAGGGTGGTTCCCTTGGCGAGGAGCGCAACGACGCAGGCGCCGCATTTGAAGGCAACCCGAAGGGACGGGGGATAATTTGAGCGCATCGCGGCGTTGCTCGTCGCTTGTTTGGAATGACCAAACGGCACTCCTCGCGCCTTGCGCTGCATCCCAAATTACCCCCGTCGCGCTCATGTGCTGAAT
>MERK01000209.1 GCA_001770575.1 Betaproteobacteria bacterium RIFCSPLOWO2_12_FULL_64_23 | reverse complement strand
CAGCGAAAGGTGCCCTATGAACCCCCGCCTAGTTGCCGCAGCCCTGGCCGTGGCCCTTCCCCTGCCTCTGCTGGCGCAGACGCAGCAGATCAGGCCGCCGATCGCGGTGCACTGGATGAGCGCAGAGACCGCGGGTGGCATGGGCATGGACCTGCCCCCCGGCATGGGCAGCCTCATGCCGCCCGGGATGCAGGGGGGCAAGAGGATGAAACTGGACCTCGGCTCATCGCAGCAGGCGCGCGGCGACGCGCACGCGGCGCACGCCATTCCGCCAGGCCTTGCAATGGGGCAAAGCCTGCCTCTGGTCACACCCCGCGGCGAGCGGACTCCGGTGCGCGAGCGCGACGAGGAGCCGGAGTACGAACGGCCCAAAGGCAGGATGCTGATCTACTGGGGCTGCGGCGAGGCCGTGCGCCCAGGCCAACCGGTGATCATAGACTTCGCCAGCCTCAACCCCCAGGATGCGGCGCGTGCGTTCCGCAGCCGCGGCATTTCGCGGCCGCGCGGGCCGGCGCCGGGCCGCAACCGCACTTACGGCACCTGGCCCAATCAGGAGGACTCGCGCCCGATACCGCCGGCGGGCTCGCTGCGGGGCGACCACACCATTTCCGGCAACTACTCGCCCGAAATCCGCTTTTCGGTCGGCGAGCGCCACGACTTCATGGAAGCCGTGACTTTCGACCCGGTACGCAAGACCCCGGGCGGCGCGTTTGCAGTGAAGTGGAGGAGCGTGCCCACGGCGACAGGCTACTTCGCCACGGCGATGGGCCAGGGCGACAATCAGAACGACCTGGTGACCTGGTCCTCCAGCGAAGTGCAGGAAATGGGCCAGGTGCTCATGGACTATATCCCGCCCGCGGAAGTCGAGCGCCTGATTCGCGAGAAAGTGGTGATGCCGCCGCAGACCACGGAGTGCACCGTCCCGGCCGGCGTGTTCAAGGGCGAGGCTTCGATGTTCAATTTCATCGCCTACGGCAGCGAACTGAACCTGGTGCATCCGCCGCGCCCGAAGGATCCGAAGCAGGTGTGGGAACAGGAGTGGGCGCTCAAGCTGCGGCTCAAGTCCACGGCGATGGCCATGCTCGCCGAGCAAGAGGGCGGCGCACGCCGCGGCAGATCCTCTGCCCGACAGCGCGGCGCAGAACCGGCGGCAACACCTTCGCCGCAAGCGGATACACCGCCCGCGCAGGCCGATAAGCCGCAAGATCCCACACCGGCCGACGCGGTACAGGAAGGGATGAAGGCACTGCGCGGGATCTTTGGCCGCTAACAGTCTGTAACAATACGAGGGGATACTTCTTCTTGCGCTCCCCCGGACGGACCTGTTGCAAAATCCATTTTGCAACAGGTCGTCAGTCGGAACGCCGCTGCGGCAGGGTGACCGCGAGGCTGGTCTTCACCTCGATGAAATAGGGTTCGCTCGCGGCGAGGCCGCGCGCAACCGCGCCGGCTACTTCTTCCTCGGCGACAACGCGCTGCGCGCGCATGCCGAAGGCGCGCGCGATCTGTTCGAAATCCGGATTGAACAGACTGGTGCCGAGCACGCGCCCCGGGTAATGCAGTTCCTGCTGAATCCGAATCGAGGCATAACTGCCGTTGTTGGCGAGAATGAACAGGATCGGCAGCTTGCGCTCGACCGCCGCAATCATCTCGTTGCCGGTCATCATGAATCCGCCGTCGCCCACCATGCAGATCACCTGCCGTCCGGGAAAGCGCAGTTGCGCCGCGATCGCAGCCGGCGTGCCGTAGCCCATGGTGCCCGACAGCGGGGACATGAGCCGCTGCGGCGGCACGAAGCCGAAGTGGCGGTAGACCGGGGCGGCGAAGGTCCCCGCGTCCAGGCAAACGATGGCATCGGCGCTCGCCTGCGCGCTCACGGCCTTCACCACCTGCACGAAATCGATGCCGTCCTCGGCTTTGCGCTGCGGCCAGGCCGCGTGGATCTGCAGAATTTCCTTGAGACGCCCGGTCCAGGCAGCACGAGGCCGCGTGATGTCCGGTTTCGCGCCGGGGGTCAAAGCGCGCGCGAGTTCGATTGGATCGCACACCAAACCGAAATCGGGTGCGAAGTGAAGTCCGACGACATGCGCATCGGCGTAGGCATGCACGAAGGTCTGCGCCGGACGGGGCAGCTCGGGAAAGCTGTAACCCTGGCTGGTGACGTCGCCAAAGCGGGTGCCGAGCGCGAGCAGAAGGTCGCTATCGCGAAAGGCGTCGATCTGGGCCTTCGGATTCGCCAGCCCCAGTTCACCGACGTAGAGCGGGTGCAGATTGGAGAACAGATCGTGGCGCCGGAACGACAGCGCGACCGGGATCTCCCACGCCTCGGCCAGGGCGGCGAGCGCCTCGCGCCCGCCGCTCGCCTCGAATGCGCCGCCCGCGACGATCAGCGGCCGCTCAGCCGCGTCGATCCGGCGCAGCAATTCGCGCATGGTCGCAGCGTCGGGTTTGGTGCGCGCATGTTCGCGCGCAATCCATCGCGGCTGCGCCACTTGGTGCTGCTGCACGTCCTCAGGAATTACCAGCACCACCGGCCCCGGCGTGCCCGAAGTCGCGATGCGGATCGCCTTGAACGCGGCCGCGGCAAGCTCGCCCGGCTCGGTCGCTTCGAACACCCATTTCGCGATGCTGCCGTACATGCGCTGGTAGTCGATCTCCTGGAAGGCCTCGCGGCGCAAATCCGCGCGCGGCACCTGCCCCACGATCAGCACCAGGGGCAGCGCGTCTTGCTGCGCGGTGTGCACGGCGATGGATGCATTGGTCGCCCCCGGGCCCCGGCTCACCAGGGCGATCCCGGGTCTTCCGCTGAGTCTGGCGTCGGCCACAGCCATGAAACCGGCGCCGGACTCGTGGCGGCAGGTCACGGCGTCGATGCCGGGGAAATCGCACAGCGCATCCAGTATGCCGAGATAACTTTCGCCCGGAACCAGAAACACCCGGTCGATGCCATGATCCCGGAACACGGACAGCAGCGCGTGAGAAGAATTTGCCATGTTTCCTGAAGTCCTCTTGATATGGGGGCAATCGCGACGGCGTGGGAGCGGCGCCGGCGGCTATTCGCTGCGCAGCGCGTCGAGCGGATCCAGATGCGCCGCCCGCCGTGCCGGCAGCACGCCTGCGGCCAGCCCGACGGCCAGGGCGACCAGCTCTGCCAGCAGCGCATAGCTCCAGGGCGTATGCACCGGCAGCGCCGGCAGCACCAAGTGCAGCGCCAGCGCGGCACTCCAGCCCAGCAACAGCCCCGCCGTGCCGCCCAGCACCGCCAGCAACGCCGCCTCGCCCAGGAACAGCAGCAGTATGCCCCGCCGCGTCGCGCCCACGGCGCGCAGCAAGCCGATCTCGGACGTGCGCTCGGCCACGGCGATGGTGAGGATGGTGAGTATGCCCACGCCGCCAACCACCAGCGAGATGCCGCCGATCGCGGCGACGGCGAAGGTGATCGCGTCGAGCACGGTACCGAACACTTCGAGCATCTTCTGCTGCGGAGTGACGGTGTAATCCTCGGAGCCGTGGCGCGCGCTCAAGATTCGCTTGATGCCCTCCTCCACTTCGGCCAGCGGCGCGGTCGGCTCGTAGGTGACATCGATCTCCATCAGGCTCTCGCGGTTGAACATTTCGAGCGCCCGCCCGACGGGTATGAACACCGTGTCGTCCAGATCGAAGCCGAGCACCTGGCCTTTCGATTGCATGACGCCGACGACGCGATAGCGCTCGCCGCCGACGCGGATTCGGTCGCCCAGGGGATTGTCGCCGCCGAACAGTTCCATCGCGGCCTTGGACCCCAGCACCGCGAACGCGCGCGGCGTGCGCGGGTCGTCCTCGGGCAGAAATTGCCCGAGGGCAACGCGCATGCGAAACGCGGCGCCAAACTCGGCGCCGACGCCGTAGAGCGTGACGCGGCGGCTCCTGCCGGCATGCGTTATCTCGGCGTTGCCTTGGATTACCGGCACCGCGGCCTGCACATGGGCTGCGCGGCGCAGCGCCAGCGCATCGTCGATGGTGAGCGGCCGCACCGTGTTGACCGCGCCCAGCGGCGCGCCATGCGTCTGGATGCGCCCCGGATTGACGGCGATGATATTGGTGCCGAACTGGGTGAATTCGTCGATAACGAAGCGGTGCAGACCCTCGCCGATGGAGGTGAGCAAAATGACGGCGGCGATGCCGACGGCGATGCCCAGGGCGGTAAGCACCGTGCGCAGCCGCTGCGCCCTGAGCGAAGCGAAAGTGAAACTGACAAAATCGGCGTAGCGCATTTTGAGCCTGGCTCTTACCTGCGCGACAGCGCTTGCACCGGATCGAGCCTGGCCGCGCGCCGCGCCGGCGCCACCGTAAACAGCACCGCGGTGAGGAGCGCCGTCGCCGGTGCCGCCGCGAGCGCCCACCACGGCGCCTGGAACGGAATCGCCGGATACATCTGGACGGCGAAACTGCGGCCCAGTTCGCCCACGGCGAGGCCGGCCACGGCGCCGCCGAGCGCGAGCAGCAAGGCCTCGGTGAAAAACGCCAGCTGAATTTGGTGCCCGGTGGCGCCTAGCGCCTTGAGCAGGCCGATCTCGCGCCGCCGCTGCGTCACCGCAATCAGCATCACGTTCATGATCAGGATACCTGCGACCGCCAGGCTGATGGCGGCGATGCTCGCCACCGTCAGAGTCAGCGCGCGCAGGATGCGGTCGAAGGTGGCGAGCACGGCGTCCTGGGTGATCACCGTGACATCGCGCTCACCCTCGTGCCGCAGGCGCACGATTTCCTCGACGTCGGCCTTGGCGGCGGCAATCTGCTCCCGGCTCTTGGCCTCGACCAAAATGCGAAACAGCGACTCGGTGTTGAACAGCGCCTGCGCCGCGGCCAGCGGCACGATGACGATTTCATCGGTATTGAAGCCGAGCGACTGGCCTTGCGCCGCAAGAATGCCGATTACACGAAAGCGGCGGTCGCCAATGCGCACCCATTCCCCCAGCGCCGGACGCGAGCCGAACAATTCGTTCGCCACCTTGGCACCGATGACGCAAACCGGCTGGCTGTGGCGCGGATCGCCCGGCGGCAGGAAGCTGCCCTGAGCCATTTCCATGTGCCGGATATCCATCAGCTCCGCGGTGGATCCGAGCACCGGCGTCTCGCGGCTGAGCGCACCTGCGCGCACGTCGCCGGCGCCGATGATCAGGGGCGCAAAGCGCCGGATGGCGTGGCTGCGCTTGAGCGCAAGCGCGTCCTCCAGCGTCAGGTTGCGCGGCGTCTTGCCGATCAGCACCCCGGGCATGCCGCCGGAGGTTTCGCTGCGGCCGGGCAACACGATGATCAGGTTGGTGCCGAGCGAACCGAACTGGTTCGCCACATACAGCCGCGCCCCTTCTCCGAGCGACGTCACCACCACCACGGCGGCAACGCCGATGCCCATCGCAAGCAGGATCAGCAGGGTGCGCGAGATCGAGCTGCGCAGCACCTGCCATGCAAAGTCGAACAGATCGGCGAGACGCATGATCAACCCTTTTCGTCGGCGACGACGGCGCCGTCGAGCATGCGCAGCCGCCGCTGCGAGCGCGCACCGATCTCCGGATCGTGGGTCACGACCACTACGGTGCCGCCGTTATGATGCACGCGCTCGAGCACGCCAAGCACCTCCTGGCCGGTATGGCGGTCGAGGTTGCCGGTGGGCTCGTCGGCGAGTATCACCGTCGGCCCCATGGACATGGCGCGCGCGATCGCGACGCGCTGGCACTGGCCGCCTGAGAGCTGGTCTGGACGGTGGCCGGCGCGCTCCTCCAGGCCGTATTCGGCGAGCAGGCGCGCCAGCCGCGGCCTTCGCGCCGCCGGGTCGATGCCCGCCAGCACCATCGGCAGTTCGATGTTCTGCGCCGCGGTCAGGCGCGGCACCAGGTGGAAGAACTGGAACACGAAACCGATTTTCTCGCGCCGCACCCGCGCCAGTTCGTCGTCGCTCAGGGCGGTGACGTTCTTGGCGTCGAGCTCGTAGGTGCCGGTGTCGGGCCGATCGAGCAAGCCGATGATATTGAGCAGCGTCGATTTGCCCGATCCGGAGGGTCCCATGATCGACAAATATTCGCCGTGCGCAATACCCAGATCCACGGCGCGCAAGGCATGTACCTCTTCGCCCCCAACCAGGAAAGTGCGCGCAATGCCGCTGAGACGGATCATTCGGCCTTGGCCTTGGCGGCATCCTTGTGCTCTGTCACCGCGCGCGCGCCGCCTTTGACGCCCTCGCGCTCGAGCGAGGCAACCACCTGGTCGCCGCGGCTCACGCCGGATTTCATCTCGGTGAACTCCCAGTTGGACAGGCCCGTTTCTATTTTGCGCTCCTGCAGCAGCCCGTCCGCGCCGAGCAGCAGCACGCGGTTGCCGGGCATCAGCGCCGGGGTCGGTATCCGCACCACCTTGTCGTGGCCGCCGAGCACGATTTCGATGTCCGCGCTGTAGCCCACCAGCAGATGTTTCGCATCAGCGGGCCGGTCGAATTCGACCTCGACCTCCACCGTGCGCGCCTGTTTTTCCACCGCCAGTACGTAGGGTGCGATACGGCGCACCCTGCCGGGATAGTGCTGACCGCGGTAGGCATCCAGCGTGACGCGAGCGCTCATGCCGACCTTGAGTTGCGCGGCGTCCACCTCGTCAATCGGCGCGGAAACGTAGAGGCAGGAGTCGTCGATCAGGTCCACCGCGGGCAGCGTCGGAATTCCCGGCGGAGACGGCGTCAGGTATTCGCCCACCTCGCCGTTGACTTCGGCGACGATGCCGGCGAAAGGCGCGCGCAGTACCGTGCGATCGATGTCCGCGCGCGATGCCTGGATGCGCGCTTCGCCCTCCGCCACCTGGGTCCCGGCCAAGTCGCAGCTTGCCTGCTTCGCCGCCGCATCGGTGCTTGCGCGCTCCACCGCCTCCTGCGAAACGAAGTTGCGCGCCCTCAGTTCCTGTGCCCGCCGCGCATCGCGCGCCGACGCCTTGGCCAGCTCGCACACTTCGCGCACGCGCGCCTTTGCGGTCTGCAGTTGCTCGCGCGACATACGCTCGCGTGCGGCAACATCGTCACTCCACAACGTCAGCAGCACCTGTCCCCGGCGCCCCCTGTCGCCCTCGGTCACGTTGATCCGCGCGATGCGTCCGCCTGCAGGCGGCGCGAGCTTGGCGCGCCGGCAGGCCATCACCGACCCCGCGCGCGTGTTCGCCACGGTATTCTCCACGCGGCCGACGTCCGCCAGCGCAACCGTTACCGTCACCGGTTTCGGGCGGGTAAAGTACCACGCCGCCGCGGCAAGCAAGGCGATGGCGGCGAGTCCGAACGCAAGCCCGAGGGCGAGACCGCCGGATTGTGTCCAGGGGCTGAAACTTCTGGATGTATTCTTCATAGACCGCAATTATGCCGCGCCCGACCGGGGCTGGGAAACATTAATCAGTCCTCGCCGTTACCCTGGCGCGCCGGAGCG
>MERK01000208.1:3276-5183 GCA_001770575.1 Betaproteobacteria bacterium RIFCSPLOWO2_12_FULL_64_23 | reverse complement strand
GTGCGATCTCGGCGTCGATGAACTCCGGATGATTGCGCATGTAGGTGCGGCCCATCTGCTGAATTTCGTCCAGGCCGTGAATAAAATGCTGGTTGTAATGCCGCATTCCACGCGGCTCGTCGTACAGGATGTGCGCAAGCTGCGGGCATTGGTCCTTGACCTCGAGCAGCTTGTCCGTCTGCTCCTGGTCCTCGACGATGGCGAACTTGATCTCGGCGTCCTGCAGCACGAACAGCAACTCCTGCGCCACCGCGTCCTGATACATGGGCACCGGCACGCCGCCGAGGCACTGCGCCGCGGCCATGGCCCAGTACAGGCGCGGCCGGTTGTCGCCGATGATCGCGAGGTTGTCGCCGCGCTTGAAGCCGAGCTCGGCCAGCCCGCAGGCAAGCGCGCGCACTTCCTCGCTGACCTGACTCCAGGTCCAGCTCTGCCAGATGCCGAGGTCTTTCTCGCGCATCGACGGCTCGCCGCCGCGCACCGCCGCCTGATGCAGCAGCAGCAGCGGAAACGTATCCGGAGACCGTTCTGACATTGGACCCTCCTCCAATCTCTTACGCTCCACTTCCGGGAGCCTCCTGCCTCATTGTAGCCTAAACGCTTTTGCCTATCTGAACCCCTGCGCCCGTACCCGCGCACCACACCGTCGCGGGCGAATCACTATACGGGACAAACTTCGTGCAAAATGTCATTTGGCTGACATTTGAACAGGCGGGCAGGTAGTGCGATCGCTGGATGACATGCTGGCGTTGAGCGCCTGGACACGGGAACTGCCGGCGGAGCAATTGAGCCGGGTGCGCGCAGCCATCGTCGTGCGCGACTTCGAGGCCGGCGCCTGCATCTGCCGCAAGGGCGATCCGGCGAGCGCCTGGCTCGGCGTAATCGACGGGCTGGTGAAAATCTACAGCCTCTCGCCAGCGGGCAAATCGGTCACTTTTGCCGGGATACCCGCCGGCGGCTGGTTCGCGGAAGGCTCGGTGCTGAGGGGACAGCCGTTCAAGTACGACACCGTGGCATTGCGCGACTCGCGCATGGCGCTGATGCCCGAGGCCACGTTCCGCTGGCTGCTGGACACCAGCATACCGTTCAACCGCTTCCTGCTGACGCAGCTGAACGAGCGCCTGGGACAGTTCATCGGCATGGTCGAGCATGACCGTTTGCTCGAGCCGGATGCGCGCGTTGCGCGTGCGCTGGCTGGGCTGTTCAATCCGCACCTGTACCCCGACACCCAACCGCATATCCAGATTTCGCAGGAAGAACTCGGCTATCTCGCCGGCGCCTCGCGCCAGCGGGTCAACCGCGCGCTTCGGGTGCTGGGCAAGGCTGGACTGATCAAGGTCGATTATGGGCTGGTCACCGTGCTCGACCTGAATGGGCTGCAGCGTTACGGCGGCTGATTGCCCGCTGCCGAGTTCGCGTATCCTCCCTCCCGCATGGCTACCCTATATCTGGTCCGTCACGGCCAGGCCTCCTTCGCCGCCGACAACTACGACCGCCTGAGCCAGCTCGGCCGGCAGCAGTCGGTCTGGCTGGGCGAATACTTCAGCGAGCGCGGCATTGTGTTCGCGCGCGCGGTGTGCGGCACGCTGGAGCGCCAGCGCGAGACGGCGCGCGCAATCCTCGACCGCATGGGTTCGGCGCTGACGGCCGTGGAGCATCCGGGCTGGAACGAGTATTCGGGCGAAGCGCTGTACAAGGCCTACGTCGGCGACGAATGGGCGAATGCGCGCGCCGAAGGCGATGTGCGCGCGGTCTACCGCACGATCAAGGCGGCGCTCGCGGCATGGTCGGAAGACAAGCTGTCAGGGCCGCTGCCCGAAACCTGGGGCGGCTTCGGCGAACGCGTCGCGGCGGCCATGCAAAGCGCCTGCGCCGGCCTGCCCGATGACGCCAGTGTGCTTGCCGCG
>MERK01000208.1:0-3234 GCA_001770575.1 Betaproteobacteria bacterium RIFCSPLOWO2_12_FULL_64_23 | reverse complement strand
TTGCCGCGACTTCGGGCGGCGCCATCGGCCGCGGTATTGCCGACCTGCTGCAGGCGCCGGCGCAGACCGCGATAGAACTCAACCTGCAGGTCCGCAATTCCGGATTCTGCGAGATTTTCTTCAGCCCGCGCTCGATGCGCCTGGTGAGCTTCAATTGCGTGCCGCATCTGGAGCGCGCGGACAGGCGCGAGGCGATCACGTACTCCTAGTGCTCACTCCGACATATGCCGTCCCAAGTACTACGTAGCATGCGACCAGCGGACTTGCGCGCTGCGCGCGCCAACCGTGTTTTCTGAACGGATGAAAAGCGCATCCGTTCAGAAAACACGGTTATTGTTAACACCAAACACGGCGTGGGGGTTTTATACAAGATCGCCGATTGCGCGCGGATGGCTTTTTCATCCGTGAGCAATCGGCGATCCGCGCGGACGGTTTTTCGTCCGCGCAAAATCGAACCTCTGCAACAACCGCGGCGCCATTCAAGTCGCCACGGATAATCAGTGTAGCCGCGGCTTCTTCAGGAAATCGCTGCGGTCGGCCGAGCGCACGCTGAGTCGCAGCACGTCCCCTTGGCGCGCCAGCATCAAGGGCACCTCGACGCCCGGACCGCCCAGGCGCCAGACACTGCGCAAGAAATCGGCCAGGCTGGTGGTGCGCTCGCCCGCGACCCCAAGCACAAGGTCGCCCGCCTGCACCCCGGCGCGCTCGGCCGGGCTGCCCGGGGCCAGTCCGCCGACGATCAGGCGGCCATCGACGTACTGAGTGTACATGCCGAGCCAAGGGCGCGGCGTGCGCGCCGCGCGCCCGTGCGCGAGCAAGTCCTCGAGGATCGGTTCGAGCAGATCGATGGGTACGAACATATTGCCTTGCTCCGCGTCCTCGCCCACGGCCTCCTGCAACAGCAGCGAGCCAATGCCCACGAGCCGCCCGCGCACATCCACCAGCGCCGCGCCGCCCCATTGCGGATGCGCCGGCGCAGTGAACAAAGCGTCGTCGATCATGTATTCCCAATAGCCGGCGAACTCGCGCTTGGCGATTACCCTCGCCTTGAGCGCATGCGCGCGCCCGCCGTGGCCGATGACGAATACCGTGTCGCCGGCAGCCACCGCGGCGGCGGAACCGCGTTCGAGCAGCGGCGCGCGCAGATTGCCCAGCGGCTGCACCAGCCCGAAGCCGGTGGCCTGGTCGTAAGCGAGCGCATGGCCGGCGACGACCACACCGGCATTGGTCGTGAGCCAGATGTTCTCGGCCTCGGTGATCAGGTAGCCGATGGTGAGCACCAGCCCGTCAGCGCGAATTACCACGCCGTAGCCGACGCGCTCGGTGCCGAGTATGCCGCCGGTAAACGCATCCTCGGGTATTTCGGCGCGCAGCAGCACCACCGCGTCCAATGCCTGTGCGAGATCGAAGTCGACCTCCTCCTCGCGCGGCTGCAGGGATTCGTCAAACGCCCAGGATTTTGGGTCAGACATGGCCGCGATTCTGCCACGTTGCCGGCTTGTTGGGTCGCGCGCGGTATGCGTCGGGATCGCACGCCCTGCGAAACTGGCCGGAGATGTCCGGCTGGCGCCGGTTTCCGCGGCCGAGCTTTGCGGCAATCTGTGCGCCCCGGCTGAGGAAGGCGTCGGGCGCGAGCTTGTGGCTACGCTTCAGATACGTGGATCACAGCTTAGCCCGGGCACAAGGTATTATTGCTGCCACACGATTGCAGGAGCGTCGCGGCATGTTTCCGCTGATCGAAATTTCCGGTCCCGCGCGCGAACGTGGGCAACAGCACGGAGTGCAGGCGAAAGCGCGCATCGAGCGCTCGATCACGACCTACGCGCGCCTGTTCGCCTACTGCGGCATCGACTGGCAGGGGGCGCAGCGGCTCGGCTCGGCTTATCGCGACCTGGTCGGCGATCTGGATCCCGCGCTGCTGGCCGAGATCGAAGGCATCGCCTCAGGCGCCGGCCGGCACGTCGATGAAATCCTGGCGCTCAACGCGCGCACCGAAATCCTGCCGCCGAGCTACCCGGGCGAAGCGCATCCGGATCAAAGCGGGATCAGTGCCGCCAACGCGCAGCAGGGCATGCCGGACTGGGGAGAATGCACCGCCGTCGCGGTGAAGCCGGCGCGAAGCTCCACCGGCACGACGCTGCTGGCGCAGAACTGGGACTGGATCGGCGCGCAACGCGCCGCGCTGGTGCTGCTGCGCGTGCGCAGCGCCGGCGGCGCGTCCTGCCTCACGCTGACCGAGGCGGGCATGCTCGCCAAGATCGGCCTCAACAGCCGCGGTTTCGGCGTCTGCCTCAACATTCTGCGCTCGTCCGACGACGGCAGTCATCCCGGCGTGCCGGTGCACGTGCTGCTGCGCGCGCTGCTCGAGTGCGACAGCGTGGCCGACGCGGTGGCGTTCGCATCCAAGCTCTCCTTTGGCGCCTCGTCCAATGTGCTCTGCGCCGATGCAGCCGGCGACAGCGCGGCGCTGGAGTTCTCGCCGCGCGGCTTGGAAGTGCTCCGCGGCGCAGATGCGGCGCTGTGCCACACCAACCATTTCCTCGCCCCGGCTGCGGCGAGGCACCAAGCTTCGCTCGCGACCAGCCTGTCGACGCTGCCGCGCCTTGCGCGCATCAGCGCGCTCACCGGCGCGCACCAGGGCAAGTTCTCGCTCGCAGACCTGCAGGGAATGCTGCGCGATGAATCCGACGGCTGTCTGTCGATCTGCCGCAGTCCGGACCCTTCGTTCGCGCCCGAGGTCCGCCTCGAAACGGTCGCCTCGGTGGTGATGGACCTGGGCGAGCGCGTGATGCACATCGCGTCCGACGTGCCCTCGCGGGTGGATTACGTGCCGGTGGCGCTGGGAGAGACGGTGCCGGCTTAGGGCTCCGATCGCCTAAGCTGGCGAGAGTATGTGGATCAACCGGCTCGCGATCATGTCCTTCGTCATTGCCGCTTAGGCCGCCATGTTCGACGCGGCCTGGATGCTACGCCGAACGCGATCTTACAAACCGGCGCAACTCACATGCTGCGCCGATACTGCCCCCCGACCTCGAACAGCGCATTGGTGATCTGCCCGAGCGAGCAGCAGCGCGCCGCGTCCACCAGCACCTCGAACACGTTTTGATTGGCTATCACCGCCTGCTGCAGGCGCAGGAGCATGGGGCCGGACTCGTCCTTGTGCCGCGCCTTGAAATCGCGCAGGCGTTTCAGCTGGCTCTGCTTTTCCTCTTCGGTCGAGCGGATCAGCTCGAT
>MERK01000207.1:13143-17593 GCA_001770575.1 Betaproteobacteria bacterium RIFCSPLOWO2_12_FULL_64_23 | reverse complement strand
CCGCGGCTATCCACGAAGTGCTGTCGGCCATCGTCTATGCGACGGTGATCATCGTGCTGGTGTTCGTGCCGCTGTTCGTGCTGCCGGGAATGGAAGGCCGGTTGTTTACGCCGCTCGGCATCGCTTTCGTCGTCTCGATTCTCGCCAGCATGGTCGTCTCGGTGACGCTGACGCCGGTGTTGGCGTATTACCTCCTGCCGAAAATGAAACAGCTCGGGCACGGCGACAGTCCGCTGGTGGCGAAACTCAAGCACTGGGATAAACGGCTGCTGCATTGGTCTTTCGGCAGCGGGCGCAAGCTGCTGCTCGGCGCGGTGGTGACCGTGATTGCCGCCGCCGGCAGCATTCCGTTTTTCTCGCGCTCCTTCCTGCCGCCGTTCAACGAGGGCACGCTGACGGTCAACGTGCTGCTCAACCCGGGAACCTCGCTCGCCGAATCGAACCGTGTTGGCACCCTCGCCGAGCAACTCGTCGCGGCAGTGCCGGAGGTGACCAAGGTCGGGCGCCGCACCGGCCGGGCCGAGCTGGACGAGCATGCGGAAGGCGTCCATTACACCGAAATGGACGTGGATCTGAAGACGTCCGAGCGCAGCCGCGAGGCGATCATCGGCGACATTCGCTCCCGCCTCGCCGTGCTGCCTGCGGTCAGCAACGTCGGCCAGCCGATCTCGCACCGCCTCGACCACCTGCTCTCCGGCGTGCGCGCCCAGATTGCGCTCAAGATCTATGGCGACGACCTTGATACCCTGCGCGGGCTGGCGGCGGACCTGCGCGAGCGCCTTGCGAAAATCCCCGGCGTCACCGACCTGCAGATCGAGAAACAGGTGCTGATCCCGCAGATCAAGATCCGCGTCGATTACGAACAGGCAGCGCGCTACGGCGTTGCGCCCGGCACCCTGCTGCGCTCGCTGGAGCAAATGATCGAAGGCGAACGCATCACCCAAATCGTCGAAGGCAACCGCCGCTTCGATCTGGTGGTGCGGCTGCCGGAGAGCGGGCGCGGACCGCACGAACTTTCCAATCTGCTGATCGAGACGCCGGGCGGGCATGTCCCGCTTTCCCAACTGGCGGCGATCGAGGACAGCGACGGACCGAACCAGGTCAGCCGCGAGAATGCGCGCCGCAGGATTGTCATCTCTGCCAACACCGACGGCAGCGACATGGCGGGCGTCATCCAGGCGATCCGCGCCGAGATCGCCGCCAGACCGCTGCCGGAGGGCTACTTCACCGCGCTGGAAGGCCAGTTCCAGGCGCAGGAGCAGGCCGCGCGGCTGATCTCCATCCTGGCACTGATCTCGCTGACGATGATCTTTCTGGTGCTCTACAGCCGCTACCGCTCCACCGTGCTGACGCTGATCATCATGGGCAACATCCCGCTCGCCCTGGTTGGCAGCGTCATCGCCCTGTGGATTTCGGGGCAGCCGCTCTCCGTTGCGGCGCTGGTGGGCTTCATCACGCTGACCGGCATCGCCACCCGCAACGGCATCCTCAAGATCAGCCATTACATCAACCTGTGCGCGTTCGAGGGCGAGACCTTCGGCAACGACATGATCGTGCGCGGTTCGCTCGAGCGCCTGACGCCGGTGCTGATGACGGCGCTGGTGGCCGCCTTCGCCCTGGTACCACTGCTGCTCTCGGCCGATGCACCGGGCAAGGAAGTGCTGCACCCGGTGGCGGTGGTGATCTTCGGTGGACTGATCAGCTCCACCCTGCTCGACACCCTGCTCACGCCGGTGATGTTCCGGCTCTGGGGTGAAAAACCGCTTAAGCGCCTGCTCGAGGCGCGCGGCACCGAAAGCTACTGATGTCGATAGCACCGGCCCCGTGAGGCCATTACCCGAAAGGAGTCTGAAATGAAATTTGCACCACTGGCCGCCTTCCTGGCGGGAATCGCGCTAAGTGCCGCTCCCGCCTTTGCCCACGACGACGCGCAGCTCGATAAAGCCAAGACTCCGAATGGCGGCCAGTTGCGCCAGGCGGGCCCGTACCACTACGAACTGGTAACCGCCAGAGACGGCACGGATGCAAAGGAGAGCCCGGTCGTGGTGTACGTGACCGACGACGGCGGCAAGAAGGTTTCAACCGCCGGAGCCAGCGGCACGGCGACCGTACTCTCCGGCAAGGCCAAAGCGACGGCGGCACTTGCGCCGGACGGCGACAATCGCATGTCGGGCGTCGCCAAGTACGCGTCGACACCCGACATGAAGGTGGTGGTTTCCATCACGCTGTCAGGCAAGCAGCCCGAGCAGGCGCGCTTCACGCCGCTGTCCATCGCGAAGGGCGCGCCTGCCGGCCAAAAACGCTGATTTTCGACCCCGCCGCTTCCGCTGTTAAACTGGCGGTAGCAATGCGCTGCGGCCTCCGGCGGTGCCGCATCGGCGTTGAGCCCTGTTTCCGTGGTTACCAACGTGTTGCGGCTTAACCACGTCAATCTATGTGCGCGGGACAGCCATCACCCCGATGAAAACGAATGTCTGACCTGAGGCATCGGTGACTTCCTCGATTCATCGAAACGTGGCGGCGCGCCTGGTCCCGGCGTGGCTGATCCTGTCCGTCGTGCTCGGTGCGCTGACCTACTGGATTGAAAGTCGCCGGGTGGACGATTTCGTGTTCGATCTGGCGACCGAGGCGGCCGTACATTTCGATACGCCTGCCAATGTCGCCATGCTCTACGACGACCCGGAACGGCATCGCCCGGAGCTGCGCGAGTTTCTCGAACAATCCGACTTCGTCGGTCTCAAACTGTATTCTTCTGAGCAACGCCTCCTGATCGAGGTTTGGGAAACCGAGAATAGGGAACTGGCGGTCGCGTCAGCTGCGCGCCGCCACGATTTTCCGGTTGCGGGAGGGCGTCATTACAATGAGCTCCGAGTGGGAGGTACGCTCTACGTTCAGGCCCTTATTCCGTTGATGTCGTCCGGGCAACAGATTCTTGGTTACCTGGAGGGCATCTACTGGGTCGCGCCCCAGACACTGAAGGCGATCGCGCACCGGGTGGGCGATGCGCTGTTGATCGTGCTGTCGGCGGTCGCGTTGATCACTTTGGCACTGTACCCGGTGATCGTGGTGCTCAACCGGAGCGCGCTCCGGCTCTCCGATGCGCTGCTCGCCAGCAACGTCGAACTGATGCGCACCCTGGGCAGTGCCATCGCCAAGCGCGATTCGGACACCCATGCGCATAACTTCCGGGTTACGCTTTATGCGGTCAGGCTGGCGCAAGCCTTGAGACGGCCGAACGACGAAATTGCCGCATTGATTGCCGGTGCCTTCCTGCACGATGTGGGCAAGATCGGTATCCCCGACGGCATCCTGCTCAAACCGGGAAAGCTGAGCGTTGCCGAATTTGAGACGATCAAGACCCATGTCTCCATCGGTGAGGACATCGTCGGTCAATCGAATTGGCTCGCAAAGGCGCGTGACGTCGTCGCGTTTCACCATGAGAAATATGACGGGACGGGCTATTTGCGCGGCGTGAAAGGTGAGGCGATACCTTTCAACGCAAGGCTGTTCGCGATTGTCGACGTGTTTGACGCTCTCACCTCGCAGCGGCCGTATAAGCCTGCCTTGCCGCTGGATGAGGTGATGCGCATGCTGGCCCAAGGACGTGGCGCGCATTTCGACCCGAAAATCCTGGATGTTTTTGTGCCGCTGGCCGCGGAGCTCCTGCGCGAGTACGCCGCAGGCGAGGAAAGCGATCTGAAGGGGTGCCTTGCCAAATTCGAGGGACGCTATTTTTCGCGGCCTAGCCCGGTAGGTTGACGAGCGTCTCGGCGAAACCGCGCTTGGTGTCAGAAAGATTACAAGAACGTAATACTGGCGTCAGGTTGCTGTCGATCCCGAAACCGCATGATGCCGACGCTGAGCTGCGGTAGGACGGTCTTTAGCGCTTAGCGTGATGATCGATATCAAGAATTCTCAAACCGGGAACGCGTGGTCATGAAAGCCAGAAATCCTATTCTTGCCGAACTCGATCCGCACAAGTACGCAGACCTGAGACGGCAATTCATCAAGGCCGGGGTTCGACGTCGCCTGCCTGGAAATGGCGCTGTAAGTTATTTGACGGGAGCCTGAACGCAAAATGGCCGCCCTTAGTACGATTAAATGTGGCGGCCATCGCGGTGCGGGAGGCCAAGGCCGGCGTGAAGGTTAAGGTCTTGGTCGGATAAGTGGTAAAGTGCGCCTCGCGATTGGTCACCAACGATAAGGAAATCGGCATGACTCGCAATTCACTCGTGATCGCAATGTTGATTCTTGGCGCGGGGCTCGCGTTCCAGGCAGGCGCCGATAATAGCAAGAAACCGCCGGGAAAGAACGAGGCCAAAGCGACGGCGGCAAGCGCCGCCTGGACCGAGGGCGAAGTGACCAGGGTCGAAAAGGCCGCGGGCACGGTCACGATCAAGCACGGCGCCATGCCGAAATTCGACATGCCGCCGATGACCATGCCCTACAA
>MERK01000207.1:0-13123 GCA_001770575.1 Betaproteobacteria bacterium RIFCSPLOWO2_12_FULL_64_23 | reverse complement strand
TCGACCAGTTGAAACCCGGCGACAAGATCAGGTTCGATTTGGACTCGGTCGGCGGCGTATTCACGCTCACGCGCCTGGAGAAGCTGAAGTAGGCGCTCGGCCGTGCTTCGCCTGCGGCGTACGCACATCCGACCGTTGATCTGGATCAAGATTGGCCGCACCGGCCCGGGTATATTTCGAGCGCCATGTACATGTCACCAAGCCCTCATTCAGCGGCGCAGCGTTTCGGCCTGATGTCCGCGCGTTCAGCGAAACGCTGGGCGCACAGGCTGGTATTCGTCTGGCTCGGCATGTGGCTGAGCACGGCCCTGCTGCACTGCGACGAGGTGGAGGCCGCCGCGCATGAACTGGCGCTCACCGCCGACTGCGACAATACCGCCGGCAAGGCGACCGATGCCGGCGACAGCTACAAAACCGCGGCTTGCCTCGTTGTTGACGAGCCGGCCCCGGCGTCGGCCGCAAGACTTTCCGCTCCGATCGGCGGCAACCTGAGCCCATCGGCGCTGTATGTTTCCACTTCGTTTCACCCGGTCCCTGCGCCGCCGGTACTTTCTGTGCCGCCGGCTCATCCAGCCGCGCCGCCGCCTGTCGCGGTCTATCTGCGCAATTCCCGTCTCCTGATCTGATTCTTTCTGCGGTTCGAAGCGCAGGTGCATTATGCTTGCGCGCGTGTCCGGCGCTGTCCGTCAAGGCGGGCGTCTGCCGCCAGCACTGCACGGCAATTCCCGTTTTCCGGGTGATCGTTTTCGAGAGATTGTAGAAAGGAGATTCAGATGCGCAGTACTGTATTCGCCGCTTCGCTGATGGGTGCCATGCTGGCGACGCCGGCGTTCGCGCAGAACGCCGCCGCGCCTGCGCCGGCCGCCGCGTCCGCGCTCGGTGCGCTGGTCGCCGAGGCGCTGCAGAATAACCCCGAGTTGCGCGCGGCGGCGAAAGAGACCGAGGCCGCCGGCGAGCGCGTGCGCCCGGCAGGTGCGCTTGACGACCCAATGCTTGAAGCGGGGCTGCTCAACGTGCCGATCCAGCCCTGGCGGCTCAACCGCGAAGACATGACCATGAAAATGCTCGGCCTGTCGCAGAAACTGCCCTACCCGGGCAAGCGCGCGTTGCGCGAGCAGGTGGCGGCAAAAGACGCGGAAAGCGCCGGCTACGGTTTGCGCGAGACCGCCAACCGCATTGTGCGCGAAGTGAAACTCGCTTACTTCGACCTCGCCTTGACCGACGAGACCGTCCGGCTGCTGCAAAGCAATCGTCAGATTCTGCAGCAGTTCCTGCGTATCGCCGAGAGCCGTTACGCCGTCGGTCAGGCGGCGCAGGCCGAGGTGCTGAAGGCGCAGACCCAGCTTGGCCGCATGAGCGAGGAATTGCTGCGCATGGAGCGTGAACGCCCGGTGACCGAAGCCGAACTCGCGCGCCTGCTCGGCCGGCGCGCAAACGCCGCGCCCATCGCGGTGAAGCTGCCGAGCCTGCGTGAGGCCGCGTTCGACCTCGAAGCGCTGCAACAGGCGGCGCTGCGCGATCGGCCGCAGTTGCTGGGCCTGCAAAGCGTGATCGAGCGCGGCACGAAAGCGCTAGACCTCGCGCGCAAGGAAGCCCAGCCGGACTTCGACCTGCGGTTTTCCTACGGCCAGCGGGAACGAGATGTGGCCAACATGCCGCGCGAAGACGTGGTGAGCTTTACCGTGGCGATGAATCTTCCGCTGTGGCGCCAGGACAAGATAGAGCCGCGTATCGCCGAGGCGCGGGCGATGCGCGAGCAGGCGCTGGAAATGCTGCAGGCGCAGCAAAACGAAGTGCTGGCCAAGCTGCGGCAACAGGTCGCGATCATCGAGCAAAGCCGCAAGTCGGTGCACTTATACGAGACCGCCATCCTGCCGCAGGCGCGGCTCGCGGTCGAGGCAACCCTCGCAGCCTACCAGGTCAGCCGCGTCGATTTGCTGATGCTGCTCGATAGCCAGATGACCTTGTTCAGCTACGAGATCAACCGCGCCAGGGAGCTGGTCAATTTCAACAAAGCGCTGGCCGAGATCGAACTCCTGGCCGGCAAGCAGTTGTTCTAGAGAATTTCGAGGGAAAAATAATGAAACACATGGCCTGGATTTTATCGACTCTGATTTTGGTCCTTGCATCGCTCGCAGGCGGTTATTGGTGGGGCGCGAACCGATCGACGCCGGCCGAGCACGGGGCCGCAGCGGACCAGACCACCGCGGGCACGGGACCTGCTGCCGCCGGCAACGCGGCCGATCCTGTCCAAGCGACCGCACCAGCGGCGGCGCCGGCGGCCACCGCAAAACCGCGGATTCTGTATTACCGCAACCCGATGGGCCTGCCGGACACCTCGCCGGTGCCGAAAAAGGACCAGATGGGCATGGACTACATCGCGGTCTATGCGGATGAAGGTGAGAGCCCTGCGTCCGGCGCTCCGCTGGTCAAGCTCAGTCTGGACAAGGTGCAAAAGCTGGGCGTGAAAACCGAGGCGGCTGCATTGCGCGATCTCAGGAGCACGGTAAGGACGGTGGCGACGGTGCAGGCGAACGAGCGCCTGCTGCACACCGTTACCCCGAAGTTCGACGGCTGGATCCAGAAGCTCTACGTCAATACCACCGGCCAGGCGGTGAGAACGGGTGAGCCACTGATGGACGTCTACAGTCCCGACCTGGTCGCGGCGCAGCAGGAATATCTGATCGCGAAGCGAGGCGTGCAGACGCTCGCGGGCGGCAGCGCGGAGGTGCAGGAGAGCATGCAGCGACTGGTGGACAGCGCCCTGCAGCGCTTGCGCAACTGGGATATTTCGGAAACCGAATTGCAGCGCCTGACGCAGGATGGCAAGACCGTCCAGTACCTGACGCTGCGCTCGCCCGCGAACGGGGTGGTACTGGAGAAATCCGCGATTCAGGGCAAGCGCTTCATGGCCGGGGAGATGTTGTACCAGGTCGCCGACCTGTCGCAGGTGTGGCTGCTGGCGGAGGTGTTCGAGCGCGACCTCGCGCACATGCGCGTCGGGCAGTCGGTACAGGTCAAGGTCGATGCCTATCCGGAAAAGGTATTCGCCGGCAAGCTGACTTTTATCTATCCGACCTTCAACAACGAGACCCGCACTGCCAAAGCGCGGATTGAGCTCGCCAATCCGCAGGCTCTGCTCAAGCCCTCGATGCACGCGCGGGCGGAGTTCAGCTCCATCCACGCCAAGCCGGCTTCTTTGACCGTGCCCGATTCAGCGGTGCTGGACAGCGGCACGCGGCAACTGGTGCTGGTGCAGCGCGGCGAAGGGCGGTTCGAGCCGCGCCAGGTCAAATTGGGAGAGCGCGGCGACGGATACGTCGAAGTTCTGGAGGGCGTCAAAGCAGGCGAGAACGTGGTGGTCAGCGCGAACTTCCTCATCGACGCCGAGAGCAACCTGAAAGCGGCATTCAGCGGCTTCGGTCAGAGCGCTGATAGCGCAAAGGCCAAGGGCGAGATTACTGCCGCTGCGCCCACCGCCGGCGCGGCGCCTGCGACACATCGCGGCGAGGGCACGGTGGAAGCGGTGGCTCCGGCCGAGTCCAGCGTAACACTCGCGCACGGCCCGATCGCCAGCCTGAAGTGGCCGGCGATGACCATGGATTTCAAGGTCAAGGATGCAGCGCTGTTGCGTGCGCTCAAACCGGGCCAGAGAATCGTGTTCGACCTGGCTGGCGAGGCGGGCGGCGAGTACACCATTGTTCGCGTTCAGCCGGCCGGGGCAAAGCCAGCCGGCGCCGCGCGCTAGGGGCACTGACATGCTCGGACGCATTATTGAATGGTCGGCGCGCAACGTCTTTATCGTGCTCCTGGGCGCGCTGTTCGTCGTAGCCGCGGGTGTCTTTGCCGTCCTGCGCACGCCGCTGGATGCGATTCCGGATCTGTCGGACGTGCAGGTCATCATCTACACCGAGTACCCGGGCCAGGCGCCGCAGGTAGTGGAAGACCAGATCACCTATCCCTTGAGCACGGCCATGCTGTCGGTGCCCAAGTCGAGGGTGGTGCGCGGACTGTCGGTGTTCGGCGCCTCGTTCATCTATGTCATTTTCGAGGACGGCACCGACATCTACTGGGCGCGCACGCGGGTGCTGGAATATCTCAACTTCGCCTCAGGGCGCATGCCGCGCGGCGTCACGCCGACGCTGGGGCCGGCAGCCAGCGGCGTGGGCTGGGTGTACCAATACGTGGTACTCGCGGCCAACCGCTCGCTGGCGGAGCTGCGCACCATTCAGGACTGGTTCGTACGCTACCAGCTGACCAAGGCCCAGGGCGTGGCGGAGGTGGCGAGCGTGGGCGGTTTCGTCCAGACCTATCAGGTCACGGTGGAGCCGCGCAAGCTCCAGGCCTTCGGCATTCCGCTGATGAAAGTGGTGGAAGTGATCCGCGCGAGCAACCGCGACGTCGGCGGCCGGGCGCTCGAGATGGCGGAGACCGAATACGTGGTGCGCGGCCGCGGCTATCTGCGTGGCGTGTCCGACATCGAGACTCTGGTACTGAAGGCGGACAAAGGCACGCCGGTGCTGATCCGCGACATCGGGCGGGTCGAACTGGTGCCGGATGAGCGCCGCGGCGTGACCGAGCTCAACGGCGAAGGCGAGGTGGTCGCGGGCATCGCCATGGCGCGCTATGGCCAGAACGCGCTCGACGTCATCGGCAACGTGAAAGCCAAGATCGCCGAAATCTCCTCCGGCCTGCCGCAGGGCGTATCGATACAGGCGGTGTACGACCGCTCGGACCTGATTTATCGCGCCATCGACAATCTGAAACGCACCCTGATCGAGGAAAGTCTCATCGTTGCCCTCGTTTGCATCGTGTTTCTGATGCATGTGCGCAGCGCGCTCGTGGCCATAGTCATGCTGCCGATCGGCGTGCTGATTGCGATGATTGCGATGCAGATGATGGGGCTTACCTCGAACATCATGAGCCTGGGCGGCATCGCCATCGCCATCGGCGCGATGGTGGACGCGGCCATTGTCATGATCGAGAATGCGCACAAGCATCTTGAACGCGCGCCGCCGGGCGCGCGCCGTCTGCAGCTCATTATCGATTCCTGTCGCGAAGTCGGGCCGGCCCTGTTTTTCAGCCTGCTGATCATCACCGTGTCTTTCCTGCCGGTATTTACCCTGGAAGCCCAGGAAGGCAGGATGTTCACGCCGCTCGCCTACACCAAGACCTTTGCCATGGCGGGCGCCGCGCTGCTGTCGATTACGCTGGTGCCGGTGCTGATGCTGCTGTTCATCCGCGGCAAAATCATGCCGGAAAAGAAAAACCCGGTTAACCGCTTTCTCATCTGGATCTACCGGCCGGTGATCGCCTGGGTGATGCGCTGGAAGAAGCTCACCATCGCCGTCGCAATCGTCGCGCTGGGCGCTTCGGCCTATCCTGCGATGAAACTGGGGACCGAGTTCATGCCGGTGCTGAACGAAGGTTCTCTGCTGTACATGCCGGCCACGCTGCCGTCCTTGTCGGTTACCAAGGCGGCGGAACTGATGCAGACGCAGAACAAGATATTGAAAAGCTTTCCCGAGGTGGAATCGGTATTCGGCAAGGCAGGGCGCGCCGCCACCGCCACCGATCCGGCGCCGCTGGAAATGTTCGAGACGGTGATAAACCTGAAGCCTGAGAAGGAATGGCGCAAGGGGATGACCATGGACAAGCTGATCGCGGAGATGGACCAGGCGGTACAGATCCCCGGCGTATCCAACGCCTGGACCATGCCGATCAAGGCGCGCATCGACATGCTCGCGACCGGCATCCGCACCCCGATCGGCATCAAGGTGTTCGGCAAAGACCTGAGCGAAATCGAAAAACTGGCCAAAGCGATCGAGTCGGTGGTGAAAAACGTTCCCGGCACCACCAGCGCCTACGCCGAGCGCGTCACCGGCGGCTATTACCTAGACATCCAGCCCGATCGCGTCGAACTGGCGCGCTACGGCTTGAACGTAGGCGAGCTGCTGGACGTGATCGGAACCGCCCTGGGCGGGGAGATGGTGACCACCACGGTGGAGGGGCTGGAGCGTTTCGGCGTCAGCGTGCGCTATCCGCGCGAGTTGCGGCAGAACCCGCAGGCCATCGCCACCCAGATCCTCGTGCCGATCATGGGCGGCGGCATGATTCCTCTTGGCCAGATCGCGCGCGTGAGCCTGATGCAGGCGCCCCCCGCGATCCGCACCGAGAACGCGCTGCTGACCGCGTATATTTTTGTCGATATTCGCGATCGCGACATTGGCGGCTATGTTGATGACGCGCGCAAGGCGGTGCGCGAGCAGGTGAAATTTCCGCCGGGTTACTACGCCACCTGGAGCGGCCAGTTCGAGTACATGGAGCGGGCCAAGGCCAAGCTTGCGTACGTCGTGCCGTTCACGCTGCTGATCATTTTCGTGCTGCTCTACCTCAATTTCAGGCGGCTTACCGAAACCGTCATCGTAATGCTGTCGGTGCCGTTCGCGCTGGTGGGCGGGGTGTGGCTGATGTGGCTGCTCGAATACAACATGAGCGTGGCGGTAGCGGTGGGCTTTATCGCGCTCGCCGGCGTGGCCGCCGAGACCGGCGTGGTGATGCTGATTTACCTCGATCACGCCTGGGAGACCATCCGGGCGCAGCGCGCGGCGCAAGGCGGCAAGCCCACGCTGGCAGACCTGTACGAGGCGATCATGGAAGGCGCGGTGGAGCGCGTGCGGCCGAAGATGATGACCGTGGTGGCGATCATGGCCGGCCTGTTGCCTATCATGTGGGGCAGCGGCACCGGCTCCGAAGTCATGCGCCGGATCGCGACGCCGATGGTGGGGGGCATGATTTCATCGACCATCCTGACGCTGGTCGTGATTCCGGCAATCTATGGGCTGGTGAAGGAATACGCGGTGCGAAAGCAAAATGAGGGCGCAGGCGGAGCAGACGCGCGGGGCATTTCAGCTTAAGACCTAGGGTCTGTTAACATTTAGCACATGAGCGCGACGGGGGTAATTTGGGATGCAGCGCAAGGCGCGAGGAGTGCCGTTTGGTCATTCCAAACAAGCGACGAGCAACGCCGCGCGGCGTCCCAAATTATCCCCCGTCCCTTCGGGTTGCCTCCAAATGCGGCGCCTGCGGCGTTGCGCTCCTCGCCAAGGGAGCCCACCCTTGGCTTCGTCCCCCAAGGGGACTTCCTTCGGGGCGTCGCGCGCCTTGCAGTCATCCGCATTTGGAGGCAACGCGTCTCATGCGATAAATGTTAACAGACCCTAAGGGGGAGGCAGGCATGGAACTCAGACTTGTGGTGGCCATCATCCGCACCCACGCATTGGAGTCGGTCGAAAAGAGGCTGCAGGAAATGGGCGTGCACGGCCTCACCGTAATCAGGGCCAGAGGTTTTGGTGCGTCCCCGAACCTGTTTTCCCGGGACTGGCTGGTGGATCAGGTGAAAATCGAAATTTACCTGGAGCAGGACCGGGTTGATGCCGTCGTCGCTGCCATACTGGACGCGGCACATTCGGAGTCTCCGGGAAACGGGATCGTCGCGGTGCTTCCGGTGGAAAAAGTGTACAGCGTCAGCAGCCGGGGCGAAGAGGCGCCCAATCGCCTGCGCAGCTGAACGCCGCGCCGGCGACACCGCGCCCGGTCAGGATGGGGACCATGCCCCGGCGGAGGTCGCCGCACTGTCGAAACGGATTAGCCGAGCGTGGCGTCGGGCGCGGTCGGCGTCAGCAGATCCCTGAGCGTAAGCTCGCGCACCTGTTCCTCCAACGCCAGGTCCACCCTGGCCAGGATCGATTCGATCTCCGCCGGCACGGGCACTGCCTGTGGCCCGAGGTAATGCTCTTCGCCGGCCGTGCGCAGGACCAGCAGCAGGTCATTCAACTCGATCGACCCAAGGTCGCGGCTGGGCAGATAGGCGGGCGGATCGTCGCCGGTCTGCACCAGCAGGCCGCCCTGCTCGAGCGCGGCGAGCACCATCTGCAGCGCGTAGGTGGGCACGCCCAGCCGCTGCGTCAGGTCGGAAAACGTCCATGCCGTTCCGCCGTCCCGATAGGTACTGCCGATCAAATACATCAGCATCAGCGCGACGCGCTCGCGCATGCGGTTGCTCAGCCGCGGTTCGCCCTGCTCCAGCACCAGGTATTCCGGATGCTGGAGATAGAACGCGATGCTCGCGCCGAGCAACAGCATCAGCCAGTTGAGATAGAGCCAGATCAAGAACAGCAGGAAAATCGCGAAACTCGAATAGATCGCGGCGTACTGGGTCGCTGTCCGGACGAATTCGGCGAAGGCCCAGCTCGCCGCCTGCCACAGCACCCCGGCAACGATACCGCCGATCAACGCGGCGTTCAGCCGCACCCTGGTGTTGGGGGCGAAGTAATAGGCGAACACGAACACGCCAATGACGAAAAACACCGGGATCGTCTGGCCCACGGCGTAGACCACGCCGCCGACGGGTTCGATGGCGAGCAACAGCCCCGCCTGCGGCGTCGCCATGATGGTGGCGGTGATGCCGATGAGCGAAAATATCAGCACCGGCCCGATCAGGAGCACGCTCAGGTAGCCGGAAAAACGCCGCGCGAAGCTGCGCAATTGCGGCACGTGCCAGATGAAATTGACCGACTCCTCGATCTTCTGCATCAGCGACACCACGGTGTAGATCAGCAGCGCCAGACCGATGGAACCGAGGACTTTGACGTTGAGGTTTTCGATGAACTTGACGATCCACTTGCTCACGTCGGCGCTTTTCTCTCCCAGCGGGGCGAGGAACTCAAGCAGTATCGGATCGATCTGGTTGTACACCCCGAATGCCTTGAGCACAGAAAAGCTGAGCGCGAGCAGCGGCACCAGCGACAGCAGCGTGGTAAACACGAGGCCGGTCGCGCGCAAGGTCAGCTGGCCGTAGGCAAGGTCGCGCAGGAGCACCAGAAACAGCCGCAGCAGCCTGATCACGCCGGCTTTCGAGCCCGTCCTGGCATCGAAGCGGCCGCTCCAGATCGCGCCGTAGACGGCGGACTTCATCCCTGCCGGTTTCCTGTTTGCCATCGCGTGCTCCTGTTTGCCTGCTGCGCGCTGCCGATCGGTTCGTGTTCGCCGGTTCAGTGAACCCCGCGGTTTGACCCCGGCCGGGTAATGCCGTTAGAGATCTCCCCACAGGGCCTGCAGCAGCGCCAGCGCCGCGACCGGCGCGGTCTCGGTGCGCAGGATGCGCGGCCCCAGGTTGACTGGTTCGAACCCGCAAGCCTGGGCAGCTTGATATTCAGATGGCGCGAGGCCGCCTTCGGCGCCGATCAGCAGCACTGCGGCCGCCGCGGACGCCACCCGCTTCAACGGAGTGCCTGCATCCGGCGACAGCATCAACAGCCGCTTGTTGCGGTCGACCGCCGCGAGATAGGCGTAGATTTTTTGCACCGGCGCGACCGCGGGCACGCGGTTGCGTCCGCACTGCTCGCAGGCGGCGATCACCACATGCTGCCAGTGCTGCAGGCGCTTGTCGGCGCGCTCGCCGGCAAGTTTCACCACGCTGCGCTCGGTGGCGAGCGGTTGAATGGCGGTGACACCAAGTTCGGTCGCCTTTTGCAGACTGTAGTCCATGCGCTCGCCGGCCGAAATGCCCAGCGCCAGTGTGATGTCCACGGGCGATTCGCGCTCCGTCGCGTCGAACTCGATCAGGCGCACCCTGGTTTCGCGCTTGTTCACGGCGACCAGACTCGCGCGGTATTCCCCGCCCGTGCCGTTGAACAGGTTCAGCGCGTCGCCCACCTGCAGGCGCAGCACGCTCACCGCATGGCGGGCGGCGGCGTCGGGCAGGACGATTTCCGCGCCGGGGGAGAGAGGCAAATCGCAGTACAGGCGCGTTGCCGCAAGTCGGGGCGATAGCAGCTTCATGTTAAAATTCTAACACTCGTCCGCCCGGCTTATAGGACATATGGCAAGCCCGCGAAACTGCAGGGGAAGCGCTTGAGGCACGCCATTGCGGTGGAAAACCTGGTCAAGCGCTACGGCGAAGTGCAGGCCGTGGACGGCCTGAGCTTCCAGGTCGAGCGCGGCACCACCTGTGCGCTCCTGGGCGGCAACGGCGCCGGCAAGACCACCACGCTGGCGATTCTGCTCGGCGTGCTGTTGCCGACCTCGGGCAGCGTGCGCGTGCTGGACGAGGACATGGCGCGCGAGCGCTACCGCGCGCTGCCGCGCATGAATTTCACTTCCCCCTACGTCGATCTGCCGAAGAAGCTCACGGTGGAGGAAAACCTGGTGGTCTTTTCCCATCTCTACGGCCTGAGGCAGATCCGGCAACGCATTGCCGGGCTCGCCGAGCAGTTCGAATTCGCGCCGCTGCTCAAGCGCCATTACGGCACGCTTTCCGCCGGTCAGCGCACGCGCGTGTCCGTGGCGAAGGCGCTGCTGAACCGCCCCGAGGTGCTGCTGCTGGACGAGCCCACCGCCTCGCTCGATCCGGACATCGCCGATCGCATCCGTACGCACCTGGTCGAATACCAGGAGCAATCCGGCGCCACGCTGTTGCTCGCCTCGCACAACATGGTCGAAGTCGAGCGCATCTGCCACCAGGTGCTGATGATGAAAGCGGGACGCATCGTCGACCGGGGCTCGCCGCCCGAGCTGATCGCGCGCTATGGCCGCAGCAGCATGGAAGAGGTGTTCCTCGACGTGGCGCGCGCCGCGCACCGGGCGGCCGAGGTGGCGGCAGACGAGGTGCGCCGATGACCGGTTCGCTGCAACGGATCTACGGCATGGTGCTGCGCCACGTCTATTTGTGGCGCAGATCCTGGGTGCGCGTGCTCGAGACCGCCTATTGGCCGACCATGAACATGGTGCTGTGGGGTTTCATCGCCAAGTTTTTCGCCAGCAATTCCTCGATCGTGGCGCAGGTGCCGGCATTGCTGATCTCGGGCCTGCTGCTGTGGGAGGTGCTGTTCCGCGGCCAGCTCGCGTTCGCCCTCGCCTTTCTCGAGGAGTTGTATTCGCGCAATCTCGGTCATCTGTTCGTCAGCCCGCTCAGGCCGAGCGAACTGATCGCATCGATGATCGCGGTGAGTTTGCTGCGCACCTGCGTCGGTGTTGGCGCGGCGGCGGCACTGGCCATTGTCCTGTATGCGGCCTCGATCTTCGACCTGGGGCTGCCGCTGGTGGCGTTTTTCGCCAACCTGCTCGTCACCGGCTGGGCGGTGGGCCTGATGGTCTCGGCGCTGGTGCTGCGTTACGGCCTGGCGGCGGAGAATCTTGCGTGGGGCGTGATTTTCGTGCTCGCGCCGATTTCGGGCATCTACTATCCGATCAGCGTTCTGCCCGGCTGGCTGCAGCGCGTATCCTGGTGCCTGCCGACCAGCTATGTGTTCGAAGGCATGCGCGGCGTACTGTTGGATGCCGCGTTCAGGTGGGATCTGTTTTTCGGTGCGGTCGCATTGAATGCGGTCTATGTCGCGCTGGGCGCCGGCATATTCTTCGCCGCGTTCCGCGGCGCGCGCCAGCGCGGGGCGCTGTTACAGATGGGGGAGTAGGCCTGCGTTGGGAGATCGGCGGTCGCAATCTCGGTCGAACACCGGAAAGCTAGCCTTGCGCGAGCAGCGCCTCCAGCATCTCCCGCGGGGTCAGCGCTCGCGGCAACTTGGATTTCGCCGCCCGCATTTCCGCAAGCAGACGTTTGTCGCCCGTCACAAAATGCGTTGCAGAGGCAGAAACTGCAGCGGCGACAATAGCTGCGTCCTTGGCGTTAATGCCGGTGATGGACTTGCGCGGGCAAGGCACAATGTGAATATCGCTTGCGTTCACAAATTGTTGCCACAGCGGCAGCGCTTGCGGCAGCTTGCGCGCAAGGTTCTTTTCCGCTTCTTGAATGCAGCAGCGGCCCGTTATCAGCGCGACGGCGGGGCTGCTGGCGAGCCAATCCACCAGCACAACGGGGGCTGAGTGCGCGGACCCGATCAACGCGGAAATGAGAACGTTGCTATCGAGAAAAACCGTGATCACAAATCGCGCAGCAACTCTTCGGCGCTCACGCCGTGTTGTTTCATGAGCTTGCGCATCTGCTTGCGCAGAGCGTCGAGATCCATGCGCTGGGGAGTCAATACGATGGCATTCGCGATCTTGACCGCGCGCAGCGCGTCGCCGGTTTCCAGATGCAGGGCATCGCGCAGCGATTTCGGCAGCGTTAGCTGTCCGCGTTCACGCAGTTCGATTTCGGTTGTGTTTAGCTCGTTCGTTTCCATCACAATCACATTTCGTATTGTACGAAATCGTACTCCACCACGTGACGAGCCGTCAAGCGCGTACCGTGCGATCACTCGGCGGCGGGCCGCCGGCGTAGTGAAGTAGAAGGCGCAGCTTTCGCCTACTTGGTGCAGGCCCAGGCCGCGATTTCGCAATCCCTGGCCGCGCACAGGCGCAGCGCCTTGGTTTCGGCTTCCTGCCGCGTTGCGCCGGTGGCGGGAAAATATCCTTTTGGTCCGCGCGCGGGGTTGCGTGCGAGGCCGCCGCAGGCGTTGCTGAAACTCGCCACCACTTCGCAGCGCGGGTGTGCGCATTGCTTCAGGGCTTCGAGCTTGGCCGCGCGCGAAGTGGCGGCATCGTAGGCGTAACCGAACTGACCCGTCTCGCGCTGCAGGGCGATGGCGCCGTGGACGCCTTTCTTTACGACTGCCTTGGCCAGCGCCGGCTGCGCGAGGCAGGCAAGGGCAGCGGCCAGTGCGAGCCGGAGCAGGGCGGTACGCATTCCGGATACGACCTTCACGTCGTCACTCAAGGGGTTTTTTGAACAGGCGTCCATTACATGGTCGCTCCCAGGACCCAGGGCGCAAACTCGTCTTCGCCGTAGCCAAAAGCCTCGCTCTTGGTTTTCTCGCCCGAGGCGGTCTTGAGGATCAGTTCGAACAGCTTCTGCCCGACTTCTCCGATGCTTTCCCTGCCGTCGACGATGGTGCCGCAGTTCAGGTCCATGTCCTCTTCCTGGTGCTCGTAGAGGCGCGTGTTGGTGGCGAGCTTGAGCGAGGGCGCGGGCTTGCAGCCGTAGGCCGAGCCGCGGCCGGTGGTAAAGCAAACCAGGTTGGCGCCGCCCGCGATCTGGCCGGTTGCCGACACCGGATCGTAGCCGGGCGTGTCCATGTAGACGAAACCCCTGGCTGTGACCGCCTCGGCATATTCGTACACATCG
>MERK01000206.1 GCA_001770575.1 Betaproteobacteria bacterium RIFCSPLOWO2_12_FULL_64_23 | reverse complement strand
GAGACCGCCGACGGTCATCAACGCAACGCTTGCGCCGGCGGGGGAACACAAATACTCCGGCGCAAACGTGCCGGCCAGGACGGAGGCGGCCCCGGATTTGTCGGCCGCGGACCGGCCTGCCGACGCGGCGCAGCCCGCATCGCGACATCGCGCCGCGAGCGTCGATCTGCTGCCGCTTCCGGCGCCCGTGTACTACACCACGGATCAGCTGACGAAACGGCCGCAGCCGCTGGGCATTGCCGACCTGGATGCGCCGGAACTCCGCCCTATCGTCGTCTCCGGAAAAATGGTGCTGAAGTTATGGATCAACGAGTTCGGCGTGGTCGCCGACGTCACCGTGGAAAACAACGAGCTGCCGGAGGTGTTTCCCCGAACGGCAGTCGCCGCTTTCAAGGGCTTGCGCTTCGTGCCGGGAGAACGCAACGGACAGCCGGTGAGCACGGTGATGCGCATCGAGGTGACTTACGATGACGGCCGCGTGCGCAGGTTCTGAACCTGAGCCGGGTGCTCGTTGCGGCGGCGGAACAACGATGCCGGACGGCCGCAGAAAATCCAATTAGACAAAGTCCAGGTTCCAATATATCATGCAAACATGAACTTAGAACCGAGCACCAGAGAAAGCGTGGCAGAAATGCTGCGCACGCGTGGCATTACGCCCACGCACCAGCGCATCGAGATCGCGCTGGTCCTGTTGGAGAAACGCTGGCACCCGTCCGCCGACCAGATACTGGCTGCGGTCAACGTGCGCTGCGCCGAGACTTCGAAGGCCACGGTGTATAACACGCTCAAGCTGTTTCTCGACAAGGGACTGGTGCGTGAACTGATCGTCGATCCGAACAAGGTCTTCTACGATTCCAACACCAGCGTCCACCATCATTTCTACGATGTCGTCTCGGGCGAGATCACCGATATTGCCGCGGCTGGCGTGCGGGTCGACGGCCTGCCGCCGCTGCCGGCGGGAATGGTCCCCGCCGGTATCGACATCATCGTGCGCACCCGCCCGGGGCTCTGAGTCGCCGCAGCAAGCAGGGGCGCGCCCCCTGGTTCCCGATTTTGCAGAGATTTCCCGCGCTCGCCTTGTTTGCCCGCGCGCCGGCGCCTATAATCGTGGCCTTCCGCTGATGCTCCTGTTCGCATCAATGTAGCTCAGCCGGGTTAGCTCAGTTGGTAGAGCAGCGCATTCGTAATGCGAAGGTCGGAGGTTCGACTCCTCTACCCGGCACCATCACCCAGTCCAAAGCCGTACGATAAAGGCCGTAAATCCAAGCAGAACGGCGGCGCTCAGTGGAGTTTGAAACAGCGCGACAGGGTCGGCGCGGCGGCGCCGGGATCAGGCACAGGCCATATCAGCTATCGTCAGGGCGCGGCGGCCTTGGGATATCCGGCAGTGTCCAGTGCCTCGTTCCAGCTTTGCTCTTCGTAATCCTTCTGGATGACGGCGCCGACGACCATCACCGGTACGCGCGGTGCGCCCGCCAGTTTGATCAATTCGTCGAGCTCGGCCCGCGTGGCGACCGGCTTTTCAGTGTACGGCACGCCGCGTTTCTTGAGGTAATCCAGCCCTTTCCTGCACGGATCACCGCAGTCTTTGGACGTATAAATGGTCACCGGGAAGGTTTTTGTCGCCTGCTGCAGCGCATAAGACGGCTGCGCGGCCGATGTGGCCTCGGCGCCGCCGGCACGGGCCGCACTCATTTTTTCTACGTTCTTGGCGCCGGCCGGGGGCTGCGTGTCGGCGTAATGCACTTTGCCGCTTTCATCGGTCCAGCGGTAGAGTTGGGCCTGCGCCGTGAGGGCGAACGCGAGGAGACCGAATGCAATGAGTACGCGCATAGAGCACTCCGACTTAAGATGAACTTTTGGCCTGCAGTGACATCGGTGGATTCAAGGGGGGCGCTTCCCTCCTTTTCTCGCTGTCGCGCAGGGATCAATCATACCATTACGCGCAGGTTGCCGGCACCCTGGCCAAGGGCGGGGGCGAACGCGCCGAATCAACCTGGCGCGAAATGCCGGTTGTGCGCGGTTTGCATGAGCGCTACAGTCGCGCATGCCCGTTGCAGGGACTGCGCATCGACGCCCCTTTGAGAGGAAGAGTGAAATGAGTTCGAACGACACGAGGCAGGTGCTGGGCATCATCGGTGGCAGCGGTGTCTATGACATCGACGGCCTCGCGGGCAAGCGCTGGGAGAAAGTCTCGTCCCCGTTCGGCGAGCCCTCGGACGAATTGCTGTGCGGCGAACTCGACGGGCAGCCGATGGTGTTTCTGCCGCGGCACGGGCGCGGGCACAGGATTCCGCCGTCCGAGATCAACTTCCGCGCCAACATCGACGCGCTGAAGCGCCTGGGCGTGACCGACGTCATTTCCGTGAGCGCCGTGGGCTCGCTGCGCGAGCATCTGCATCCGGGGATGTTCGTCATCGTCGACCAGTTCATCGACCGCACGTTTGCGCGCAGCAAGAGTTTTTTCGGAACCGGCGTGGTGGCGCATGTTTCCATGGCGCACCCCGTGTGCAGCCGCCTGGGCGACCACCTCGAGGCGGCGATGCGCGAGGCCGCCATCGACCTGGCGCGCGGCGGCACCTATCTGGTGATGGAGGGGCCGCAATTCTCCAGCCTGGCCGAATCCGAGCTGTATCGCACCTGGAACTGCGATGTCATCGGCATGACCAACATGCCCGAAGCCAAGCTCGCGCGCGAGGCCGAGATGTGCTACGCGACGGTGGCCATGGTCACCGATTACGACTGCTGGCACCCGAACCACGACGACGTGACGGTGCAGGCGATCATCAAGGTGCTGCTCGCGAACGCGGAAAAGGCGCGCTCGCTGGTGAAAAAAGTGGCGCCCAGGCTCAAGCACGACGCGGCGGCGGCCGGCTGCAGCTGCCGCCGCGCGCTCGAGCATGCGCTGATCACCGCGCCCGGGGCGCGCGACGCGCAAAGGGTGCGCTGGCTCGACGCGGTGGCCGGGCGCGTGCTCAATACAAAATGATGCAATAAGCAAGAGGAAGTCATGCCGATCAAATCGCTCATCCGCACCGTTCCGCACTATCCCAAGCAGGGCGTGATGTTCCGCGACATCACCACCCTGCTCAAGGATCCGGTCGGGTTTCGCGTCACCATCAACGAATTCGTCCACCGCTACACCGGCGCGAAAATCGACAAAATCGCCGCCATCGAATCGCGCGGCTTCATCATCGGCGCCGCTCTGGCGTTTCAGCTGGGGGTGGGTTTCGTGCCGATACGCAAGAAGGGCAAGCTCCCGGCCGCGACCGTAGGGCACGACTATGAACTGGAATACGGTTTCGACCGCGTCGAAATGCATGTCGATGCGATTGCCAAGGGCGAGCGCGTGTTGCTGGTGGACGATCTGATCGCCACCGGTGGCACGGCCGAGGCGGCGATCAAGCTGATCGAGAAAATGGGCGGCTCGGTGGTCGAAGTCTGCGCCGTGATCGATCTGCCCGACCTGGGCGGGCGGGCACGCCTGCAAAAACTCAAACACAAGGTGTACACCTTGTGCGAATTCGAAGGCGACTGAAGCCGCCTGCACGAGCACGAGGAGTAAGCCGCACCATGCCTATCGCCGATCGCATCGCCAAAATGCACGTGGAGCTGACCGGGTGGAGGCGCGATTTGCACGCGCATCCGGAACTCGGGTTCGAGGAGACCCGTACTTCGGATCTGGTCGCCGCGAAGCTCGCGGCTTTCGGCTGCGAAGTGCATCGCGGCTTGGGCAAGACGGGCGTTGTCGGCACGCTGCGCGCCGGTGCCGGCGCGCGCTCAGTCGGATTGCGCGCGGACATGGACGCGCTGCCGATCGAGGAGGCGAACACTTGCGCGCATCGCTCCCGCCACCAGGGGAAGATGCATGCCTGCGGCCACGACGGGCACACGACCATGCTGCTCGGCGCGGCGCGCTATCTGGCGGAGACGCGCAATTTCGACGGCACGGTGCATTTCATCTTCCAGCCGGCCGAAGAAGGCATGGGCGGCGCCAAGGCGATGGTCGAAGACGGCCTGTTCGAGAAGTTCCCGTGCGAGGCCATTTTCGGCATGCATAACCGGCCCGGCCTGCCGATTGGGCGTTTCGCGGTGCGCGCCGGCCCGATGATGGCGGCCGGGGCCTTCTTCGACATCCGCGTCACCGGCAAGGGTGCGCACGGCGCGCGTCCGGAGACCGGCATCGATCCGGTGATGGTCGCCGCGCATATCGCGATCGCGCTGCAGACCATCGTCTCGCGCAACGCGCCTCCGGTGGAAACGGCGGTGCTGTCGGTGACCAAGATCCACGGCGGCGACGCCTACAACGTGATTCCGCAGACCGCCCAGCTGGCGGGCACCGTGCGCGCCTTCTCGCGCGAGGTGATGGCGCTGATCGAAGCGTCGATGAAGCGCATCGTCAAGGGCGTGGCCGAGGCCTTCGGCGCGACGGCGGAGATGGATTTCAGGTTCCTGTTCGCGCCCACGGTCAACGACGCCAGGGAAGCCGAGTTCGCCGCCGGCATCTGCGCCGGGCTGGTCGGCACGCACAACGTGGACCGCAATCCGCCGCTGATCATGGCCTCGGAGGACTTCTCCTTCATGCTGGAAAAAGTCCCGGGGTGTTACATCAACATCGGCAACGGCGAGGGCGAGGGCGGCTGCGAGGTGCACAACCCGGCCTACGACTTCAACGACGCCGCGCTGCCGCTGGGCGCGAGTTTCTTCGCGCAGCTGGTCGAGGCGCGGCTGAAGAACGCGGCATCCTGATCTCCAGCCGCGATCCGCACCCTGAGCGCGGTCAAGCCTGGCGCGCGGGCTTGCAGGCGCGCACAAAGGCGCTCATGAATTTGCCGTCGACCTGGGCTGCGATGGCGTCTACATCGATGCCCTGCCCGGCGAGGAACTGGCGCGCATCCTCGACTGCGTAGATGCGCGTGGGCTCGATGGCGATGTTCTCGAAACCTGCGCCGGCGAGCTTTGCCGTGTAGTCGGAGTCGCGCAGGGCGCCTGCGACACAGCCGATCCACAATTCGACGTTCTTGCGGATTTCGGCGGGAATTTCCCCGGTGACGACGACGTCGGAGACCGCGAACCGTCCGCCCGGCTTCAGCACCCGGAACGCCTCGCGCAGCACCCGGTCCTTGTCCGAGGACAGATTGATCACGCAATTGGAAATGATCACATCGACCGAATTGTCCGGCAGCGGGATGTTCTCGATCTCGCCTTTCAGGAATTCGACGTTGTCGACGCCGGCTTTGTTCTGGTTGGTGCGCGCCAGCGCCAGCATTTCGTCGGTCATGTCCAGGCCGTAGGCTTTTCCCGTCGGGCCGACGCGCCTGGCCGACAGCAGCACGTCGATGCCGCCGCCGGAGCCCAAGTCGAGTACGGTCTCGCCGGGCTGGAGCTGCGCCAGCGCCGTCGGATTGCCGCAGCCGAGCGACGCCTGCAAGGCCTGCTCCGGCACTTCGCCGCTTTGCTGCGTGCTGTAGAGGTTGGAAGTGATCGGGTCGCAACCGCCGCCCGCGGCAGGGGCAGACCCGCAGCAGGACGAGCCTCCACTCTGTACCCGCAATGCGGCCAGCCCATATTTCTGTTTCACGACTTCACGCAGGTCTTTTGTGCTCATCTGCATTCTCCTTTCATGAATAGTTCAAACGCCGCGCTCATACCAGGTGCGCGTGGAATTGACCAGCTTGACCACCGCCAGCATCACCGGCACCTCGATCAGCACGCCGACCACCGTGGCCAGCGCCGCGCCGGAATTGAAGCCGAACAGACTGATGGCCGCGGCCACGGCAAGCTCGAAAAAGTTGGAAGCGCCGATCAGCGCCGAAGGGCAGGCGATATTGTGCTTCTCGCCCACCGCGCGGTTGAGCCAGTAGGCGAGCGTGGAATTGAAAAACACCTGAATCAGGATCGGCAGCGCCAGCATGGCGATGATCAGCGGCTGCCTGAGTATGGCCTCGCCCTGGAACGCGAACAGCAGCACCAGCGTCAGCAACAGCGCCGAGACGGAATAGGGCGCGATCGTCGCCAGCGCACGCTGGAGTCGCGCCTCGCCTTTGGCCAGCAGCCATTTGCGCCAGAGCTGGGCGAGGATCACCGGAATGACGATGTACAGCACGACCGACGTGAACAGCGTGTCCCAGGGCACGCTGATCGACGAGATGCCGAGCAGCAGCGCCACGATGGGCGCGAAGGCGAAAATCATGATGGTATCGTTCAACGCGACCTGCGACAGCGTGAAGTAGGGATCGCCATCGGAGAGCCTGCTCCAGACGAATACCATGGCGGTGCAGGGCGCCGCCGCGAGCAGGATCAATCCCGCAACGTAGCTGTCGATCTGATCGGCAGGCAGATAAGGCGCAAAAATCTGGCGCAGGAAAATCCAGGCTAGCAGGGCCATGGAGAAGGGCTTCACCGCCCAGTTGACGAACAGCGTCACGCCGATGCCCTTCCAGTGATCCCTGACCTGGTGCAGGGCGCCGAAATCGATCCGCACCAGCATCGGAATGATCATCACCCAGATGAGCAGGCCGACCGGGAGGTTCACGCGGGCGATTTCCATCCCGCCGATCGCCTGGAACAGGCCGGGCAGCATTTGACCGAAGGCGACGCCGATCACGATGCACAGGAACACCCAAACGGTGAGATAGCGCTCGAACACGCTCATCGGCGCGCCACCGGCCCTCCCGATCGCGGGTTCCCCTTGCGCGGCCATACGCTATTCGCCTCTCTCGCGCAGGGCACCGATCTGATCGACTTCGCGCTTGATCGCCAGCGCGTCCAGTTTGTCGAGCGGCAGACTGGCAAACAGCGAGATCCGGCGCTGCAACAAGATGAACGCCTGAGCAAATGCTTTGCGCTTCGCTTCGTCGCTGCCCTCGACCGCGGCCGGGTCTGCGATACCCCAATGCGCCGTCATCGGCTTGTCCGGCCAGACCGGGCAAAGCTCGCCCGCCGCGTTGTCGCAGACGGTGAAGACGAAGTCCAGATGAGGCGCGCCGGCCGCGGCAAACTCGTCCCAGTTCTTGCTGCGCAGCTCGCTGGTGCCGAGGCTTTGCTGTTGCAGCAGTTCAATGGCGTAGGGGTTCACCTTGCCCGCGGGGTGGCTGCCGGCGCTGAAGGCGCGGAAACGTCCTTTGCCGATGCCGTTGAGGATGGCTTCGGCGAGAATGCTGCGGGCAGAGTTCCCGGTGCACAGAAAAAGAACATTGAAGATCTTTTCGTTCATTCGGATCTGCGCAGGGACTAACGGCCGGCCGGAGTGCGCCGACGCTTTGGCGGGGCGGCGGCAGCGCCGGCCTTGGGCAGGCATTGCGCGCCCTGGCAGCAGTTGTCGGTGAGAAAGGCGAGCAGCGCGTCCATCGCCGCGTAATCGGCTACGTAAAAAATGAACCGCCCTTCTTGCCGCCCGCGGATCAGACCGACGCGGCTCAAATGCGCAAGATGGAACGACAGCGTCGCCGGCGCGAGTTCCAGCTTGTCGCAGATCAGGCCGGCGTTGACGCCCTCCGGCCCGGCCTGCACCAGCAGGCGAAAAATCGCGAGCCGCGTTTCGTGTCCCAGTGCGGCGAGGCTGTCGCTGGCTGAGGTGATTTCCATGTTTCCAGTATTATCGAAATATAACGCGATGTCAAGCGATTTGCCGGATTTCGCCATGAACCGGCGACAGGCCCCGTCCCCGTCTGTCGAAGCATCGGTTGAGAGTTATCCATCGAGTGCTGCGTCCAGCCCTCGGACCGCGGCGCGCGCAGGTGGCATAATCGGGTTGCGTTTGACCGAGCATTTGCAACGGGCTGGTTCGAATCAATCGGGTAAAGGTGCGCAAGAATTACCATGGCTTTGAACGCTACGCGAAAAATGGCCCTGCTGTCGATTGCCACGTCGATCGCGACGCTCGCCCTGAAGTTCGGCGCGTATTTCCTGACCGACTCGGTGAGCCTTCTGTCCGACGCGCTGGAGGCGCTGGTCAATCTGGCCGCGGGCCTGATTGCGCTGACCGCGCTCACCATCGCCGAGCAGCCGGCGGACGACCGCCATACCTATGGTCATGACAAGGCGGAATATTTCTCCATCGGCGTCGAAGGCTCGCTGATCCTGTTTGCCGCCGTTTCCATCATTTACGCCGGATGGAACCGCTTCATGCACCCGGCGCCACTGGAGAATCTGGGCTGGGGCATTTCCGTGGGGGTGCTCGCGGCGGGGATGAACTACACCACCGCCCGCCTCATGCTCCAGGTCGCGGCGAAGCATGACAGCGTCACCATCGAGGCCGACGCCAAGCACCTGCTGACCGACGTATGGACCTCGGCCGGCGTGTTGGGCGGCCTGCTGGTCATCGTGTTTGTGCCGGCATGGAACATACTCGATCCGTTGATTGCGGTCGTCGTCGGGCTGCACATCATCGCCACGGGCGTCGATTTGCTGCGCCGTTCCATCGACGGCCTGATGGATGTGGCCCTGTCGCCCCAGGAAATCGACAAGGCCGAGGAACTCATCCGGGCAGGATTGCCCGCGGGGGCGAGTTTTCATGCGCTGCGCACGCGCAAAGCCGGCGCCGCACGCTTCATCGAGTTTCACCTGCTGCTGCCGGGGGAGACCAGCGTGCGCGAATCCCACGCCTTGTGCGACCGGCTCGAGGCATCGATCGCGAGCAACCTGGCGAAGGCATCGGTCACCATACACGTCGAACCGCAGGAGGCGCATGAAGCGCCGGGCCGAACGCCCTGACGCGGGGCCGGCGCGAGACGACGCGGGCGATGCATCCTGAAAAACGCCTCGCTGCGGCACCGATGCGGTTGTTAAACAATTTCAAATAAGCCGGAGCGGGCGTTGATTTCCTGACGCTTATGGCCCTATGATGGGGCAGCCGGATACTTTTGCGAGACGCGCATGATCAGTCTGTTCGGAGGCAAGAAACCGAATCACCCGATGGCCGACATCAAGGAGGCGAGGAAGCTGCTCGAGGAGTTGCCGACCAGCGATGCCTTCAAATGTGCGGACGAACTGACCCATTGGCTGGAGTCGGTCATGGCCGAGGAAGGTTTCAAACCGGAATATCGCGCCCAACTGATACAGCTGCTCGATGAAACGGCGCAAATTCACCTGCGCAAGCTCGCGCGCGACTACATGGCGTCGCCGCGCCTGGCGAAATTCCAGGAAATCAAACTTTGGAAGTCGACATACGAGTACTGGCGCCAGGCGGCGCTGGCCTACGTCAGCTGCATCGATCTTTACGCCGCCGGCGCCAAGGGTGCGGACACGCTCAAGGGCAGCATGCCGCTGCTGCTCGCGCGCGCGCTGCGTGCGCTTGCCGCCCAGGTGAAGTGGATGTACGTGCGTTACGGGCCGATGGACCAGTCCGTGTGGGGCGTCATCGCCAAGGTCTATGCCTTGGCGGAAAACCGCAAGTTCGCACAATCCCAGGTGACGCTGTATCCCGGCATCCCGAGCGAATCCACGCCGGAACAGGAGTTTCTGAAGGTGGTCATGCTGTCCGCGTCCTCACCCGACAGCCTGCTGCCGCTGGAAGTGGAGTTGTGCGAGCGGCTGATCGCGCATTTTTGCGCCTCGTTCACCCTGCGTCTGGATCTGCAGCCCGACATTGCTTACTGGATCGATCTTGCCACCAGCCAGGCGCCGCTGCGGTTGGCGCGTCCGCCGCAGCATGCGCCGACGCTGCGTTTCTTTGCCGCGGGCAGGGCGCTGGAGGACCTGGAAAACCTGATCGAAACCATCAAGACGACAGGCAACGTTCCGGCGCAGGTGAATCTGGGGGGCAGTTATCCGGCCGAATCCGTGCTCGACGTGCTCAACCATCTGGCCCTGTACTGGTCGCCCAAGCCGCCCGCGCGCAAGCATCAGCGCCATCGGGTGAAGTCGCGCCTCAATGTCATCTACGGTTACGACGGGGTGCTGGGTGCGCTCGGCGGCAGCGCCGACCCGGATACCACGACCGCGGAAACCTGGATCGTGGAGAACGTCAGCGCCGGCGGTTTCGGCGCCGGCATCCCGGAGATCAAGGGTGACTGGCTGAAAATCGGCTGTCTGCTCGGACTGCAGCCCGAGGGCGGCGACAACTGGGTGCTCGGCGTGGTACGCCGCATTCAGCGCGAAATTTCGCAGAAAGGCCTGGTCGGTATTCAGACCATCTCCAAGTCCGCGCAAGTGGTGCAACTGAGGGTGAGCGGCGGTGCCGGCCGCGAAACCGGCATTCTCATCGGCGACGGCAGCGAGTCGCCCGGCGAGACGCGCGTGCTGCTGCGCTTCGGGGTGTTCGTCCCCGGGCAGAACATGGAATATCAGAAGAACGGCGCCAGCTGCCTGCTCATGCCCCAACAGGTAATCGCGAGCGGCGAGGAGTACGAGATGGTCAGGTTTCGCGAGATGGTACGCGATACCTCGAGCGATGAATGACCGGCGCAGTGCAAGGTCTTGATCGCCATCGCCAATCCCCTGGTGTAGCTGCGGCGAGACACGCGGTGGGTCGCACTGGCCGCTATAATGGCGACATCCGCCACGCTCACCGGTTTCCATGTACCGACATTACTTTGGCCTCGCCGAAGCGCCGTTCTCCATTGCACCGGACCCGCGCTATATTTACCTGAGCCAGCGCCACCAGGAGGCGCTGGCGCATTTGCTCTATGGCGTGAGCGGCGACGGCGGGTTCGTGCTGCTCACGGGCGAGGTGGGGGCGGGCAAGACCACGGTATGCCGCTGCCTGCTGCAGCAGGTTCCCGCGTCCTGCGATGTGGCCTATATCTTCAATCCCAAGCTGACGGTGGAGGAACTGCTCTCGACCATCTGCGTCGAATTCGGCATCGCCTACCCGTCGGGCAACGCCAGCGTCAAGGTGTTCGTCGATTGCATCAATACTTACCTGCTCGACGCCCATGCCAGGGGCAGGCACACGGTGCTGATCATCGACGAGGCGCAGAATCTCTCGGCCGAGGTGCTGGAGCAGATGCGTTTGCTCACCAATCTGGAAACGAACAAACGCAAGCTGCTGCAGATCATCCTGATCGGCCAGCCCGAACTCGCGCTGATGCTCGAGCGGCCGGAGCTGCGGCAGCTCAGCCAGCGGGTCGTCGCGCGCTATCACCTCGGGCCACTGAGCAAGCCGGAAGTCGCCGCCTATGTGCGCCATCGGCTCGAAATATCGGGCGCGCAGCGGCAGCTGTTTCCAGTCGGCTTGATGGGCCGCGTGTACCGCTTGAGCGGCGGCGTTCCCCGGGTCATCAACGTGCTGTGCGACCGTTCGCTGCTCGGCACCTACGTGCAAGGCAAGGAGCGGGTTGATCGCGCGA